>CANQWV010000059.1 GCA_947627645.1 uncultured Lachnospiraceae bacterium
GAGCCAGTCGGCCGCACCCGCGGATTCGCCCGAGCCGCCCACCGTGACCGTGGTGCCGGAAGCCTGGGACATGCAGTCCGCTACGGCTGCCTTCACTGCGTCGGAGGTGATCGTCGCGCCGGAGACACCGTCCACATCGCAGCTCTGGCTGCTCAGGATCTTCTCCCGCATCTCGTCTCCGATGACCGCGCCGATGTCCGGCGTCTCGCCGGAGACATCGATGACAAGATCCGTCATGGTCGTCTCGTCGAAGGTACAGGTGACGGTCACGTCGCTGTTGATCCCTCGCGCCGAGGCAGTGTACTCGCCCGGCGTGAAGGTCAGGCCGCTGGAGGCCGCCGGAGCGACGGCAGGCTTGCTGTTTTTCGCTTTCTCTTCGAGAAAGTATTCACCCGCCTGAATCCCGCCGAGCGCAGCCACGCTGACCGCGCCAGCGGCGATTCCCTTGATGAATGTTCTGCGTGAAATCTGTCCTTTTTCCATATTTTTCTTCCTTTCCTTATTTATATCTTTCAACACCATGCCGCTCTACCCAAAGACGGAGCCGGACATGGCTTATTGCTTCCATATTTACATATATCGCCATATCGAAACCTAATTTATACATACCGCAATATTGCACCCCGGGACTGTCAGGTTTGCTGTTTTTTCGGAAAATGCCGTCATGCTACAGTCATGCGGACGATTGCCGTCAGCCTGTGCCGGGTTTTAAGCATCCTCTCTGGCCTTCCTCCGCCTGCGCAGGCGCAGCAGGAGAGAGGAGATCAGGATGCTGAGCTCGTACAGCCCGATCATCGGAACCGCCACCATGATCTGCGAGACAATGTCCGGCGGCGTGATGACCGCGGCGACAAAAAAGATCAGCACGATGACGAAACGGCGGCCCGTCTTCATCCACTTCACCTTCAGCAGTCCCATCTGCGTGAGCAGAACGGAGACGACCGGGAGCTCAAACACAATGCCAAAGATCACAAAGATCGTCAGCAGAAAAGACATATAATTCTGCACACTGATGGACGCCTTGATCCCACTGCCTTTGCTGATGTCGATCAGAAAATACAGCATAAACGGCAGCATGATCCTGTAGGCAAACAGGATGCCGACGATGAAACAGAGCAGCCCGGAGATCATGGCCGAGAGAAAGAGAAGGTTCTCATTCTTTCTCAGCCCCGGCTGGACGAACGCCCACACATGATACAGGATCAGGGGGAGCGTGACGCACACGCCGCACAGAAGCGCGACGGAAAAATATTGCATCAGCAGCTCCTGCGGCGCAAGATATACGTATGTATAGCCGTAGGTCTTTCCCATGTCGGTCAGAAAATCGATGATGTCGGGCGCGAAATGCAGTCCAACAAGAAACGATACGACCAGACAGACAAGACAGACCAGCACGCGATTCCTGAGCTCCCGCAGATGTCCGGACAGCGTCATGTTTTTTTCTTTGTCGTGAGTTCGTTTTTGCCGTCTCATTATTTCTCAGCTGCGTCGGAGTCTTTCGCCTGCTCTTCATCGCCCGATACGCTGTCGCGGAAATTCTTGATGCTCTTGCCGAACATTTTGCTCAGCTTCGGCAGCTGGGTCGGCCCGAAGATCAGGACGACGATCACCAGAATGACAAGTAATTCGGGGGTTCCTATTTTCATAAACATATCCTCCTGTGGTAGAATGACTGAATGAAATAAAAGTGCTTTGTCGGATCAAGCCGGGTCGTCTTCAGGCAGAGAGCCCGACGGCGAGGCGGGTGCTTCCGGAGAGACAGAACTCTGCGGCTTAGCGGCCATCTCGGAAGGATGATCTTCCTGCGGCGCATCGCCAGCTTCAACATTTATAGCGTTCTCGTTTTTCAACGGCTTCCCGATGTCTGAGATGGATTTCCTGATCTCGTCCACGTTCCTGCGGACGTCCTTCTCAAGCTCTGTGACCGGGGCCATGGCCTCGCGCAGCGGTTTCTGCGCCTCGTTCAGCGGCTCCACAACACTCTCGCGGATGTCCTTTGTCGCCTCCTCGGTGTATTTGCGGAACTGGCCGAAGGCCTGCCCAAGCTTCTTTGCATAATAGGGAAGCTTGTCGGGGCCGACCACAACGAGGGCGACGATGAAAACCACAAGCAATTCCTGGATGCCGATCTTCATACCAGCGATTCTCCTTTCGGGCTGCCTGTGCAGCGAAAGATAAAGTAAGACTGAGACGCCGCGAAACGGGAGCGTAAAAACCCGGAGAAAGCGGCAATTCTGTTCCGTGAACCTATTGGCAGAATGCACAATAAACCATTATCAGAATACCATTTTTTTCGATTTCTTTCTGCGGAAAATTTTTTGTTTTTGTTAGATAATATTTGTTTTTTGCCAAAAGGTATACAAAGACAAAGGAGAAATATGGTATAATTCTTTGCGAAAACAACGAGTCGGTACATTTGCTGTCCGGAGGGGCGCCGCCGGGGCCTTGCCGCAAAGCGCGCAGCGGGAAAAGTCGGTTTACTCGACAAGGACACGAAGTGCCGGGCCAGGCCTTGCCGCAAAGCGCGCAGCGAGACAGACGGGGCGCTCCGGCACAGGCGCCGACTTGAGAAGAATGAAATGAGAAATTCTGAGGCGGAGATGACAACTTGAAAGAGGAAGAGAAAAGGCCGTTTTCCGCGATCGCGGAGAGCGGGCTTAAGAAATATGCCGGGGGCGTGGCCAGGCGCTATGAGCTGATGGACGAACTGCTCCGGGGCATACGTGACGGAAATGAATATCAGGCGCTTCAGGCACTGCGAATCCGGAACGGGATCAGGGTTCCGGGCCTTTTAAAGGATGAATTGATGGAATGGAAATTCGACCTGATCCAGACAAAAGCCCTGATCATACAGGAGCTGAGGCGGATTCGTGTGATCGATGTGCTGCTGGAGGACATCCATACGGGGTTCACGCAGCGCATCTATGAGGCGGCGAATGTGGAAGAGTGTCGGCGGATTGGCGAAGAGATGGTGGTGCGTTTCTGCAGTCTGAACCAGCTGAAGGCGATCAGCTCGTACTCGTTGCTCGTCCAGAAGATCCTGCTGACCGTAGACATGGATCTGAGCCAGACGCTCACACTGCAATATTTTGCGGAAAGCCTGAGTGTGAACCGCTCCTATCTGTCGAACCTGTTCCGGCGCGAGGTCGGAATGACAATCACGGATTATGTGACCGACCGCAGAATCCGGACGGCGGCAGACCTTCTGCTGACTACGAGCAATCCTGTCAAGACGGTGGCCAAGCAGGTCGGGATCATGGACGTGCACTATTTCAGCCGCCTGTTCAAGCGGAAGATGGGAGTGCCGCCGAGCGAATACCGGGAGGCGAAACGCTGAGGGGAAACCTGCCAGCGCCTGAAGCATTCAAGATCGTTATTCTTTTGGGAAGCCGCTGGAATAGTGCAGCTCCTCGTCGTCGGTGATAAAAAGTGCTTCGATGCCGTCCAGGGATTCGATGAGCTCCATGCCGCGCTCCAGGCCGAGCACGAAGCAGCTTGTGGAGAGCGCGTCACCATCTGCAGAGGACCTGGACAGGATCGTGACGCTCGAGAGACCATTCTGAACAGGATAACCATCCGTAGGATTCAGAATGTGATGGTAAATCGTGCCGTCTTTTTCAAAATAACGCTCATAAGGGCCGGAGGTGACGACAGAAAGCCCGTCAATCTTCACGGTTGTGATCGTGTCAGAGGCTTCACCGAAAGGCCGGCGGATGCCGATGTTCCAGGGAACGCCGCCCGGCTTTGTCCCGATGGCGAGCATATTGCCGCCGAGGTTGATGTAGCCGCTTGTGACGCCCTTGCCAGCGAGGTACTCCTTTAGCCGGTCCGCGATGTAGCCCTTTGCAATGCCGCCGAGGTCGATGGAAGCACGAGGGTCGTCGAGCGTGACCGTGTTCCCCTCCAGGCGCAGCAGCGGGAGGCCGACATGAATACGCGCGGCGGCAAGCGACGCGGCCGCGGGAACCTTGCCCGGATTGTTTGGAAAGTCCCAGATCGTGAGGTACGGCGCGACCGTGATGTCGAACGCGCCGTCCGAGAGTTCATAGTATTTTTGCGCCAGGGCGATCAGAGCCGCCGTGTCGTCAGACACCTCGACCGGCTCTCCGGCGCTGTGATTGATCCTCCAGACGTCGCTCCCCTCGCGCGTGCGGCTCAGAAGCGCTTCGTATTCTTTCATCTTATCAAAGCATTCATCGATCAGGCTCTGATCGTCCGTGCCGTTCAGGCGCAATTCCACCACCGTATCAAAATAAAACCCAATATCAGAAATCTGAGCGGAAGGATCCTGTCTGCGGCAGCCGCCAAGGCAGAGCGCAAGCGAAAGCAGCAGGAGCGCGGCAGAGAAAAAGAAGCGCCTGGAGGAAGATTGCCTGGCGCCGGATCCGCGAAAGCCGAAAAAATTCTGTTGCGGTTGATCTGATAAAAACATAGCCGTAAAACTCCTATGGTACAGATTGCCCTCAATTTGCAGAGAATTTGTCCCTTAATCTGTAGAAAATCCGGGCTTCAATTTCTAACGTACGCGTTTCAGCACCTCCGCAGTCAGCCAGCCAATTACAAATCCAGTCAGGACGCCGGAAATCAGCAGGATGGGGGCGTAGTAGACGAGACTGACGCTTTCGACGACCGCCATCGCTACCAGAAGCTGGCCGACGTTGTGCGCGATCCCTCCCGCCATGCTGATCCCGAATACGCTGAAGTGCGGGCTACGCTTCAGCAGGGCCATGACAAGCAGGCTTAGGGCCGCCCCGGCGAGGCTGTACAGGATGCTGAACACATTCGTGAACAGAAAACCGATCACGACGATCCGGATTGCGGAGACAAGCACTGCCTCCCGCCAGGAATAGCGCATCAGAATAAAAAGAACCGCCAGGTTGGCCAGTCCAAGCTTCACGCCGGGGATTCCGGTCGGAATCAGAAGCTCCACATATCCGAAAATGATCGCAAGCGCTGAGAAAAGCCCCAGCAGCGCAGTTTTTCTGTTCATTGCGCACCGCCTTGTCAAGAAGCTGAAATTGTCTTTCCATACTTTATCATAATAAGGAAGGAAAAGCAATGAGCAGAAAATCGGTGAAAAATCAGCGAAATATTTCAGATTTTATTATAATCTACATGAAATTGACAGTTAAGAGCATCTGGAAAATTTTTAAAAATCACGGAAGCGGTTGACATCTCAAAAAAATTTTTGCTTGTTTGTACTTTACAAGATTGGCAGTTTCTAGTAAAATGTATTTGTTTCGGGGTATGGCGTAGCTTGGTAGCGCGCTCGGCTGGGGGCCGAGAGGTCGCAGGTTCAAATCCTGTTGCCCCGATTTTTTCCCGTAAATACAGGGTTTTCTGAGGTTTGCCCAGTCGAAAAATTTAGTTACTTTTGGTTACCATTTAGTTACCATTGAACCAACTTGGCAGTCTGGGCATTACAGTGGATATATTGGAGATGATTTCCGCCTTCTGCTGCATCGTACTCACATCAAAAGAGTAATGCTTTTCATTGACAGCGGGCGTGTTTCCGATCAGGGCGGCTGCGACCGTCACTGGCACCCCGCCACATCTCATTTGGGAATTCAGGGTCTTGCGCAGGGCATGAATCCCTTTCGGGTCAATGCCCAACTGGAGACATTTATTCATTATACATGATGGAGATGACCGGTGCATACACCCTTCCGTTTGCATCTGAAAACACCCATTTTATTGCGAACCTGCTGGTATGGAAATAAGCTCAGATTTGAGGATTTTGATAATAATTTCCGTTGTCAGAATATATTTTCTGAAATGTAAATACCATGTACAGCAGGTGGATGTGCCGGTGTATTTTGCGTTGAAAAAAAGGTTGATGGTGCGGTTGAAATTCGCAAGGCATTTCCTGGGTATGATGTTATTTTCGGAGTGTTCAGTAAAAGCGGCTTTACGCAGCGTATGCTTGATACTGCCAAAGAAAACACCGGGCTGCTCCTGATCCATGAGGATCACTTGGTGTAATCTCTATTTTCAGCACAAATCGTTCATAAAAGTCTTTAATGGAAAGAGGGAAATTCTTATGGGGAAGCGTATACACAGAACGCGAAACGTAGTTCTGTTCATGTTCTTTGCCGCACTGCTTTTGGCTTGTCTTGGAGGAAGGATTGCTGCGCGGGCCGAGGGATCCGATCATCTGATCTTGCCGGATGCTGACACACGCTATTACACAGACGCGGATATTGCCGATATGTCGCTGCAGGTCATCAATTATGCGAAGAATGAAATTTACGCGCGCCATGGGCGGATTTTCCAGTCTTCCGAGCTGAATGATTACTTTCGTTCACAGCCATGGTATTCCGGAACTGTAAGTCCGGACGATTTTACGGACCGCGTATTCAATGAGTACGAGCGGGCGAATATTCTTCTCCTGAGCGATCGGGAGATGGCCCTTGGCACGAACGGTTATCTGTTGGATCAGCCGGGCTATAATTTTGACGCTGTCAATAATTATATTGCCTCACATTATGGGGAAGCTCAGGCGGAGACGTCTGCCCAGACGGAGGCGTCTGCCAAGTGGGACTCGGACGAGGCAAAGACTGCTCTGGAACAGTATCGCATGATTGTCGGCCAGGCAGCTTCCTACCAATATGATTCCTCCGGTTATACAACGCCTTCCGGCAATTTTCAATACGCGCTGGTGCAGATGCGCCCGGAGAACACCGTGCCGACGCTTCTTCTGGAGCAGGAAATGACGAACGGCATCTACTATGTACTTGTGTTCCACTATGATCCGGAGACGGGGAGGGTGATTCATCCTGCCGAGACCATGACGGAAGGGGTTGCATCGGCTGGCGGTTACAGGGGCGGCCTTGCCATGGAAGGCGATGGAAACGGCATTCGGACGACAGAGATTTCAAGTGGGACGGGACAGACCTATATCTGCCGGGTGACGTTGGAGAATGAATCTTTGAAAACGGAATCCCAGTGGTCCGGCAGAATGGACATGATTCCTGCCGATCTCGGTTTTGTGGAAATTGAGTGGCATGACATCAGCGATATGGCCGCTCTGGAAGGCGGAGCAGCAGAGGCACCGCAGCCGGGAACATCGGAGGCACCGCAGCCGGAAGCGTCGGAGACTCCGCAGCCGGGAACATCGGAGGTTTCGCAGCCGGGAGCGTCGGAGGACATCGGGACAGAGACACAGTCCTTTAAGGATGGCAACAGGATCGTGCTTTCCGGGACGCTCAATCAATACAGCTATGACGAAGTCGCGGCTATGGCGGAAATAAATTACCCGGTCAGCGACTATGAACGCCAGCTTCATCCGAACTACTGGCTCATCGTGCTTGACGAACCACAGTCCATAGAAGTTATGTCGGGTGGCGATTCTATGCTTATCCGAAACGAGGCTTCTATGATCTGCATTTCCAAGCCGGATGGACTGGAGCAGTACGCTGGACAACACCTGACCTTCAGCATAGACCCATATGAGACATTTTGACCAAGCGATGTATCGCTTCCTTTTGGCGAGCCGCGGACAGCAGATGTGAATATATATAGCTAAGATTTTGTTAAAATAGTATTTGCGCGAGGTCGCAGATTTAAATCCTGTTGTCCCGAGTTTTCTTTCAATAGGTGGGTTTATGAGAAGGAAAGTATATGCGGAGATGCAGAGACCCGAGGCATAGCGCAGGAATGCGGTGCCTTGGGATTTTTGTTTTTGTTGGGATTTGAGAGGAGGAAGGGAATTGCGAACGCTGATCCGGAGCCTGCGCAGGCACATACCTGAAGTGATCCTGATGGTTGGCTTGTTTGTGCTGCAGGCGTTTTGTGAGCTGCGGATCCCGGAATACACGGCGGATGTGATCGATATCGGCATCGGGCAGAGCGGGATCGCGTCGCCGCTTGTGGAGGAGCTGAGCGCGGAGGGGATGGAACATCTCTTACTCTTGATGACGCAGGAGGAACAGGAGATTGTTCTGAATGGATATGTACAGGATGGGGATGTGTTCCGGAAGCAGAAGCTGAATGCGGAGGAGGAATGTACGCTTGAAGAGACGCTGGCTGCGCCCATGGTTGCGGTTTATGCGCTGAGTACGGATGGAGCGGATTATGAGGAAGTGCTGGGAGATCTGTATGTGCCGCGGGGGATGGATGTGTTCGGCATTCTCTCTGCGCTGCCGGCTCAGGCCAGGCTGGGGCTTACGGAGGCAGCCCGGGAACAGATCCGGCAGGTGCCGCAGAGTCTGATCTCCCAGGCGGCGGTCAATTTTGTGCGTGAGGACTTGTGCGCGCAGGGCGTCGATGTGGAGGAATTGCAGAAGCGCTATCTGGCTGGCAAGGGCGCTGCGATGGTTCTGGCGGCGCTTGGCGCTGCCGTCTTTGCCGTGCTGGCTGCTATTTTGGGCTCCAGGGTCGGCGTTGGCTGTGCGGGGCAGCTGCGACAGGAGATGTTTGAACGGGTGATTTCTTTCCGCGAGGCTGCGGCTGGGCGATGCTCTGTCTCTGAGCTGATTGCGCGCGGCACCGGGGATATTGGCCGGATTGAGCGGCTGCTTACGGTCTTTTTCCGCATGGCGCTGTATGCTCCGCTGCTTGGCGCTGGGGCTATGTGGAAGATGATTGCTTTGAACCGGAGGCTCGGGTGGATTGCGGCTGCTGTCCTGGGGCTGGCGTTGCTTCTGATTGTCCTGGGTACGTTTTTGGCGTTTCCGAGGTATCGCAGGCTTGCGCAGCAGGCGGACGAGCTCGCGCGGACGGTGCGTGAGACCGTGAAGGGAATGACGGTGATGCGGATCTTCGGGATGCAGGAGCGGGAGAAGGAGCGCCTGCGCGCGCAGAGCCGGAGTTTGTCGCGCGTGGAAGCGGGGGCAGGGTGTGCCACGGTGATGGTACTGCCTTCTCTGCTGCTGCTTATGAATGCTGCGGTGCTCCTGGCTGCATGGCGCGGCGCACATGGGATTAATGAGGGAAGTATGCTGTCCGGGGATCTCGTGGCGGGCATTCAGTATATGATGATGGAGGTCGGCGCATTTGTGACGCTGGCGTCGTTTGCCGCTTCGCTGCCGGCGGGGCTTTCTGCCGCCGCACGGGTGGAGGAAGTGCTGAACCCCGGCCGGGACAGGAGCTATGGGGACGATATGCGAGCGCGCGCGGGGCACAATAACCAGACGATGCAGGGAAGCAAAGAGCGAAGGCAGTCGGGCGGAGACGACACGCGAGAGCGTGCGGAGCAAAACGGAGAAGCTCAGACGTCTCCTGCGCTTGAATTCCGCGGGGTATCTTTCGCGTATCCGGGGCAGGAGATCCCTGTACTGGAAAACGTCTCTTTTTCGGTCGGTTACGGCGAGAGAGTTGCGCTGGTCGGCACGATGGGAAGCGGGAAGACTACGCTGATCCAGATGGTCGTGGATATCTGCAGGCCGACAGAGGGTGAGGTGCTGATCGACGGCAGGCCGAGTGCTGAATATGAACCGCGGGAGCGGTGTGGCAAGCTGGGATATGTTCCGCAGGATGCGCTTCTGTTTTCGGGTACGGTCGAATCGAATCTGCGGTTTGGAAGGCCGGAGGCGTCCCGGGAGGAGCTTAGGTCGGCACTTCGGACGGCGCAGGCGGAGGAGTTTGTCTTTCAGTCTGACAGAGGGCTTGCCCTGGAGCTTGCGCAGGGTGGCAGGAATCTGTCGGGCGGACAGCGGCAGCGCCTGGCGATTGCGCGCGCATTGGTCGGTGATCCTTCGATCTTTCTGCTGGATGATTGCTTTTCCGCCCTGGACAGGGATACGGACGCAAAGCTACGGAGAGAGTTGGGGGAGCGGACGAAGGGCGCGGCTGTGCTTGTGGCGTCCCAGCAGGTCGCTTCTATTCTTGACGCGGACCGGATTGTTGTGCTTGACGGCGGCCGCGTCGCAGGGATCGGCAGGCACGAGGAGCTGATGCGCAGCTGTGAGGAATATCGCCAGATCGCGCTGTCGCAGGAGATAGAGAGTCGAACCGACAGGAAGTGCGAGGAGGACGGAAAAACGGAGGCGTTCCTGCAGGAAGCGCAGCCGGGAGCCGTGGAGACGATGGTGGAGAACCAAAGCCAGTTGAGGCCGCGGGATAAGATGGTGGAGAACCAAAGCCAGTTGGAGCCGTGGGATAAGATGGTGGAGAACCAAAGCCAGTTGGAGCCGCGGGATAAGATGGAGGGACGGAGGAATGCGTGAGGTCAGCTTTTGGACTTATCTGAAAAAGTATGTGCCGCGCTTCCTGCTGCTTCTTGTATGTACGGCGGCTGCGGCGGGATTTGCCGCTGTGGGGCCGTTTCTGCTTGGCAACGTGACCACGCTGATCTTTGATGGGATCATGTCGAAGCTGAACGGTACGGGACGAATGGATTTTGACGCGATCGCGCGGATACTCGGATTGCTGCTTGCTCTGTATGGGATAAGCGCACTGTTTGCGGCAGTTGGCGGCTGGCTGGCCTCCGGGATCTCGGCCGGTCTGACCCATCGTCTCAGGTGCACGGCCGCGGAGAAGCTTCATGTGCTCCCGCTGCACTGCTATGAGGAGCATACGGCGGGCGAGATGATGACGTATCTTACGGAGGATGCGCAGACAATTGGACACAATGTCGGACAGGGGCTCTGGCAGCTGGCGTCCGCTGTGCTGACGATTGTGGGAATTCTTGGGATGATGCTTTTCATCAGCCCTGTGCTGGCGGGATGCGCGGTGCTGATCCTTCCGCCGTCCTGGGCGGCGCTCGGGCTGATGGCAAGGAGAGCCGGAAGGTATGCCGACGGCTGCCGGGAGCTTCAGGCGGAGACGGACGGAAGGACAGAGGAATATTTTACCGGGCGTGCGGCCGTCCGTGCATTCGGACGGGAGAAGGATGTGGCGGATGCGTTCCGGCAGATGGGCGAGAGACTGTATCAGACGGCCTGGAAGGCGGATTTTTACAGTGGCGCGATGGCGCTTGTCATGCAGCTGTTTGGGAATGTAGGCTATGTGCTGACGGCGCTGCTCGGAGGGATGCTTGCCTTTGGCGGAGAGCTTCAGGTCGGCGGGATCCAGGCGTTTATCCATTATATCAGGAATCTTGGATATCCGATTCAGCAGACGGCGCAGGCGGCGGGGATGCTGCAGTCTGCCAGGGTGGCCTGGGGCAGGCTTCGGGAGCTTCTGGAGGAGGCGGAGGAAGGCGCTTTGGATACCGGAAGCAGGGAGCCGAAAGCGCAGGCCGAGGGCGGCGAAGCTGTCGGCAGTCAAGGAGAGATCCGCTTCGAGCAGGTCTCGTTCGGCTATGGCCGAGAGCTTGTATTGCAGGACTTTTCGGCGGTGATCGCTCCGGGGCAGAAGGCGGCCATCGTGGGTGCGAGCGGAGTGGGCAAGACGACGCTTGTCAAGCTTTTGCTGCGCTTTTACGACGTTCCGAAAGGGGCAGTCTATGTGGACGGCAGGGAGGTTCAGGCTTACAGCCTCCCAGAGCTCAGAAGCCGCTTTGGCGTCGTCATGCAGGACGTCTGGCTGTTTCGTGGGACGATCGCGGACAACATCCGCTATGGGCGGCCGGAGGCTTCCATGGAGGAGGTGCGCCAGGCGGCGTGCGCGGCGTCGGCAGATTCTTTTATAAGCAGACTGCCGGATGGGTATGAGACCGTGATCGACGAGGAAACGGGCGGGCTGTCCCGAGGGCAAAAGCAGCTTCTGACGATTGCCCGGGCATTTCTGACGAACCCGGAGATCTTAATTCTCGATGAGGCGACAAGCTCGGTCGACGCCGGGACAGAGCGCGAGATCCAGAGGGCGATGCAGACGCTGATGAAAGGGCGCACCTGCCTGATCATCGCGCACCGGGCGTCGACGATCCGCGGCGCCGATCTGGTGCTTCGGGTGGAGTGAACGAAGCGTTACAGTTTGCTCCCCACTGTTCCGCGAGGCGTTTTCCGTGCAGAATGCATGGAAATACCGAGCTGGCCGACAAGCGCCTTAAAAATTTAATGGTTGACAAATCCGCGTTTCAATGCTAGATTTGATTACGAACCTTAAAATGAGAAATGCGAGGACGGAGAATAGTACGCTGATCAGCTTTTTTCAGAGAGACGCCGGGTGGTGCGAGGCGTCATGAGAGATGAGCGGAACTCGCTCCCGAGCGGCTGCCCGAAATTTCGTTTGATTTACCGGATATCGTCGGATTTATTCAGTTTCTATTGAAGGTTAATCAGATATCATCTGATTCCGTCAGATTCCGTTGAAGTTCATCGAAAGAGTAGACGCAGACGGCACCCGGCCGTTACAGCGGGAGGATATGAGGCGCAGTTCCGTATCCGCAGAGTGTGTGAGCGATCACGAATGAGAGTGGTACCGCGAAAGATTCAGTAGTCTTCCGTCTCTCGGGATTTTCCCGGGAGGCGGTATTTTTATGGAAAAGGGAGAGTGCAGATCATGATGAATTACAAAAAGTATACGCGGCAGTATTTTATGCCCCCGACACCGAGTATGAAGTGGGCGGAGAAGGAGTATGTGGATCACGCGCCGGTCTGGTGCAGCGTGGATCTGCGCGACGGCAACCAGGCGCTGGTCGTGCCGATGTCGCTGGAGCAGAAGATCAAGTTTTTTAAGCTTCTTGTCGAGGTTGGCTTCAAGGAGATCGAGGTCGGATTCCCGGCGGCTTCCGACACGGAGTATCAGTTCCTGCGCAGGCTGATCGAGGATCATCTGATTCCGGACGATGTGACGGTGCAGGTGCTGACGCAGGCGAGGGAGCACATCATCCGCAAGACGTTCGAGGCACTCAAGGGAGCGAAGAACGCGATCGTCCATGTGTACAATTCCACCTCTCTGGCGCAGCGTGAGCAGGTGTTCGGCAAATCGAAGGAAGAGATCCTGCAAATTGCCGTGGACGGGGCGAAGCTTTTGAAGGAGCTCACCGAGGAGGCGGGCGCGGGCTATCGCTTCGAGTACAGCCCGGAGAGCTTTACGGGCACGGAGGTGGACTATGCGGTGGAGGTCTGCAACGCGGTGCTGGATGTCTGGCAGCCGACGGCCGACCGCAAGGCGATCATCAACCTGCCGAGCACGGTGCAGATGTCGATGCCGCACGTCTATGCGAGCCAGATCGAGTATGTGAACGAGCATCTGAAGTACCGCGAGAATGTGGTGCTCTCCCTGCACCCGCACAACGACCGTGGTTCGGGTATCTCGGACGCGGAGATGGGGATGCTCGCGGGTGCGGACCGCATCGAGGGCACTCTGTTCGGCAACGGCGAGCGGACCGGTAACGTGGATGTCGTGACGCTGGCGCTCAATATGTACGCGCAGGGCGTTGACCCGGAGCTGGATTTCACGAATATGACGGACATTACCGACAAATATGAAGAGTACACCGGGATGAAGGTGGACGAGAGAAGTCCGTACAGCGGCGCGCTTGTGTTTGCGGCGTTCTCCGGCTCGCACCAGGACGCGATCGCGAAGGGCATGAAATACCGCGAGGATCACAACTGCGAGACCTGGACCGTGCCGTATCTGCCGATCGATCCGACCGATATCGGGCGTTCCTACGATGCGGACGTCATCCGCATCAACAGCCAGTCCGGCAAGGGCGGCGTCGGCTACATCCTGGAGCAGCATTTCGGACTCAAGCTTCCGAAGAAGATGCGCGAGGCGATGGGCTACATCGCGAAGGGCGTCTCCGACGAGCTGCACAAGGAGCTGCAGCCGGACGAAATCTTCGAGCTCTACAAGGAGAAGTTCGAGAACATCACCGAGCCGTACAAGATCGAGGAGGTGCACTTCAAGCAGCACAACGGCATCATCGCCGAGGTGACCGCAACCTACGAAGGCAAGAAGAGCGTGATCGTCGCGTCCGTCTCGAAAGAGTTCGGGGCACAACTGCC
>CANQWV010000060.1 GCA_947627645.1 uncultured Lachnospiraceae bacterium
TCAGCGCTGGGTACATCTCCTCCGCCACCGCGCAGGATTTATTCTCCAGCCAGTGCAGCCGCGGCAAATAGTTCTCCGGGAGCGCGTGATCCTTGTTGACCAGCATCAGCAGATCCGCCTCCTGCCCGACGATATTCACTCCTCCGTCTCCCCGATTCTCCCAAATCCAGAAACGGCCTCCGTTCGTCTCCCCGGCGCGCCGGTACCGTACGGTTCCAATCACCACAAGGGCAATAAGCGCGGCGGCGATCCCCAGCAGAATCCGTCTGATCTTCCTGCGCCGCAGCTCCCGGCCATCCTTTTTCTCGCTCTCAGTCAAACGCATACGGTTTTCCTCCAGTTCCTGTTTTCTTGTCTCCTTCCTGCGGATGCGCTCTTCATCTGCACGATATCGTCCAACGTCCTGCTCCTGTCCTTTTTCCGCCAAATTTCTATACATAAAAATATCCCCTCTGTGCTTGCTTGTCCGGGAAACAGCTGACGGCGCCCCTCGCCGTTTGATCCGCCATCGGGATCTCCGCATCTTATGTACGAAAATCGCTTTGCGGGCATCGGCAGGGCCAGAGGCCGTTGTCGTTTCTCTTCCATCCACAGAGAGGATAAAACTCATATGTATCAGATTTTGCACGAATTTGTATCAAAATTGTATCATAATCAATATTTTTCAAAAAATCCTTAATTTATGGGCTTTACAGGCATTGCAAATTTTTAAATTTGTCTAAAAAAATATTTTCAGAACTCTCACTTACAACAGCAGAAATATAATCTTTCCACGCCGGAGCCTCTAAAATATCACGTCTCATTTCACATAGGGTAATCAATTCTTTTATCATCTCTGGTTTTGCCCGATTTGCTTCAAACATTGCGACGAAGTATTGTCTGAATTGTGCCAGCGAGAAAGGAACAATATTCAATCTTTGCTTCACGTCATCTCTAGTGTACCAAACCCCATGCCGAAATGTCTCTGCCGTATTTGTATCAATCTTAATTGCTATAAACATTCCATATACCGGCTTGTTATATTTTAATACAGCATCCGATACATGACGTCTGACAGGCTCGCCCTCCATAGCTTCCTGCCTTGAAGATGTGGACATCGTTACTTCTGTTAAGATTGTAAAATCCTCAAATTCACAATACAAATCCCCTTTCCCGCCACCTGCTGTTGACACTGGCAAAAAATCTGAATCGAGTCTAAATCCACGAACTTCATATGGCTTATTAACCAAGTGATCGATGGCAAGCGCAGCTCTCCATAACGTCCATTCTAAATAAACAGGCATCTCGTCCTTAGGAACCTCAATGGCATTATCTTCATCATAAACAATCTTTCCTCCGCCTTTTATGAGAAGTGTCATATAATCTGCAATTTCTTTCCACTGATCGCGTTGTTCATCTGCATACTTAATTTCATCCGTTTGTGCAAGAAGGTTTTCTAACCGCTGTCTGCCAATGTTAATTTCTGCTGGAGTATTCAAAGGCAAATCAGATATATCAAAGACGATATGCCTGTCTTTCATTTGTTTCTTCACATCGTCTAACAAAGCTTTTGCAACATCCGTATCGTCTGTCGGCAGCGGCGCACCTATACAAAGCATTTTATATGCGTTCATGATTGGTTCATCACTTGCTGTACTTTTCGCCAGCTTCTCTGCAAGAATATGCTTCGCAGGCACAATCATAATCCCGCGTCCTTTGCGCTGGAATATTCCGGATATGCGAAGATATCGCATATTCATATCACAATAATCAAGAAAATTATCATTTTTCTTAGCATAATTCTCTCCACGCTTTGCAATTTCTTGTTTATCAAAGGGACGTTTTGCCAGAGCTTTAGACCTTCGTTTTCTTAAATCAAGGATATTGTCTACAACTGTATTAACATCGTAACTTGGATTCGTTGTATGTCCCCATAGAGCAAACTCTATTCTGCTCAGTTCTGTTGTTCCTGTCCTTTTCTCCAACTCCAACATAACCGCTAATAACCATCTTAATGGTGAAAAATAATGAGTACCATCTGGAGTAGGGAACTGCTCAACACTCATGGAGCGCAAAAAGCATTCCTGAACAGCTGGATACGTGTCCGCCTGCAAAAAAGCTTTTCCAAAAGGCGTCAATCCATCTAAATTCCCAAGTTCTTCCTGCTTTCCTTCACATTTTTTTACTTGTGGATAAATAAAACCATTCTTTGCAAACATCAGTCGCCATTTTCTGGCATGACTTCCTGACACATCCTTACCTCTTTCATTTTGGATAATCCCCTTTTCATTCAGAAGATTCATGAAGCCGATTTCATTTTCTTTTCCATGTAGGTTACCAACATAAGACGATTTTGCAAAAACTGCCAATCCCTCCTGAATACGACTCGGATTCCGCAATCCAGTATTTCCCACAAGCCAAATATCAATTTTATCTTCCACGTGAATATCCCCCATCAATATGCTACAAACAAATATTCCTGTACTTTATTTCGACACGTTTTTGCCTCTTTCTGATTTCCAAAAGAATATTGATAATCAATCGGTACAACCTCTATATGCTCTTTATATTTTGCCAACAAAGTCACCATCTCATCTTGCGTAGGCTGGCTGTTAGAAGAATATGACACAATCAATATGCTATCCTTGAATTTTTTGAACAACAAGTCAAACGCATCAGATGCACCTTTTCTAGTAGAAAAGGGCGTTGGATATGATTTGAATTTTTTTGTCTGTGTATGCTGTTGAATCTCCACACCTTTCCAGTCGCGCGCAAGGCCTTCTACAAAATGATATCTTCTTACGTATTCGTTATCCGAGAGCGGCGAATAATAGGGCGGATCTATATATACCAAGTCGGGTTTTTCAATTCGCAGTTCCATTGCATCGCCCAGTTTAGCATGATTCTCCTTCCCATTATCAAAAACTGCTTTATTAACGGAATCTACTGCTTCTAAAAACTGTTGCTGTAAGGACTTCTGTAAATCTTTTCGTCCGTCATTATAACGCTGCCCTGTGTATGTAAAAATTCCTCTTGGACGTTTTTTCGTGCATGCACGGATCAATGCTGCCATCGCGATCGCCTGCTTATATGGATCCTTTACCGCAGCAATATTCATACGCAACACATCAATCAAATCGTTTTCTTCATCCGTATAGTATAAACCTTTGAACGTTCTTGCGACAAAATGATCTGATTCATTCTTACAAAGTAATAATTCCTTTGCTTCTTCTCTTGACAAAGTAACATGATTATTTTCAATCATCGCTTTGGCAAAGACCCTTGACATGAACATATAATCATTACTTATTACGGCCTTTCCCTGAGCTTTAAACATATAACCAACAATTCCCGAACCGGAAAACAAATCCACCACTGAATCAAATTCAAACTGTGAAGATACTGCCCAAATTTGTGATAATAACTTACTCTTTGACCCCATAAATCGTGTAGACGGATACTTATCCACTTGTTCTGGCAATGGTTTAGGGACAACCTTAAATAAAGTTTTCTTTTTCGGAGGTATTGTAACAATTACATCCTCGCCTTTCCGTTTTGCCCCATTACACGAAATAAATCGTTTTGTCGGAATCACATCAATTGTAAAATCTTTGTATAATTCATGAACAAGCGGATGATTTGAATTTGTTAAAATCACATAACAGCCAATTTCCTGCAAACGAACTACCTCTTTTGCAAGTTCCACATGATCTTCCTCATAAAACTGCTCTTTCGTATAACGCTTAAAGTCCCCATAAGTAGAAATTGGAAGATACGGCGGATCAAGAAACACAAAATCCCTCGGTTTTGCATACTTTCTTAATATCTGCAGATAATCTCCACAGACAATCTCTGCTTTTTTCAACACGTCAGCAGCTGCATATAGGCCATCCTCATCACAGAAATTGGGAGATTTATAATCTCCATACGGTACATTAAATTGTCCTCTTCTGTTTACACGGTACAGCCCGTTAAAACATGTCTTGTTTAAATAAATAGTTCTGGCTGCAGCCTCCGCTCCGGAAAGTTTTTGCCAGTCAAGTGCTCTGACCTCATAGAACATCTCCTTTGTATTCTGATACTGATGTAGATATTCTATAACCTCCGATGTATTGTCTGCTACTTGTCGATACACATTGATCAATTCCGGATTACTATCTGCAATTATAGAATCCTCTGGATTTAACGCAAAGAATAAAGCTCCTCCACCAATAAACGGTTCGATATATCGCCCGTATGATGCAGGTATTTTTTTTGATAGTTCTTTCAATAACTGTGTTTTTCCACCAGCCCATTTGAGGATGGGTTTTGCGGAAATATTTTTTTTTTCTAATATTTGTTTCATTACCTTCCCACCTCTCAACTCTACCTAATTTTTGATATTTCCATAATATCACCTATGTCATAATTAGAAGCTTTGCACATTTTTAACAAGACTTCTATAGTGGCATTCTCGTTCCTTCCAAGCTTTTCACAGATACATGGCCGTTACCTGATGCCAAACACGAAAACCGAACATCTGATCATGTATGCTTAGTATATGACATATTATCCTTGGTCGCAATAGTAAAAATTCAGCAAACACTGATTTTTTCAAGAACGAAAATATATTCGTGAGCTAACATCAAAAAGTTTACTTGCTTTCCCTGCCAATAATCTGCAGAACGGCAATTATGCTGTTCCTTAATAATGATTTCTTTTAATCGAAAACCGACGTTGATAAAAAGCTGCATTGTATCCATCCCTAACGGTTTAACATAAGAGTGTTCTCTGACATCACCCATCATAAATGCGCATATCTTACCATTCTTGAGAACGCGGAACGCTTCTTCAGCTACATCCTTCATTGCTTCCAGAAATTCATTATATCCCA
Source organism: uncultured Lachnospiraceae bacterium (assembly GCA_947627645.1). Taxonomy (GTDB): domain Bacteria; phylum Bacillota; class Clostridia; order Lachnospirales; family Lachnospiraceae; genus Choladousia. The sequence goes on from CANQWV010000060.1 coordinate 4,853, forward strand.
AATGAGATATATCTTCTTCTATAGATGTACTGTAATGAATGATATTCGCATAAGGAGGATGTGTACAGACCATATCTATACTTTCATCCTTTATGAATAATAAATTTCTGGCATTTCCAAGTTTAGTGAAAATTTTAGGACCATCGCGAATTTCAAAATTTAGATTTTGGCTTGACAATTTAATGGAATACGGATTGATATCAATACCTATCGCATTTCTGTTCAACAGTTTTGCTTCTATCAAAGTAGTGCCGCTCCCTAAAAATTGATCCAATATCCAATCACCTTCGTTTGTATATCTCAGTATTAGATTCCTAGGAATATAGGGAGACCAATTGCCTCGATACTTACCAGAATGTGTTGCCCATTTTCCTCTATCTGGAAATGCCCAGATAGTTGTTTCCTCTAATTTAAAATTTTTCGGTTCATTCTCTATAATAACCATCTCCTTTTTTAAATTAACAAATTAATTATATCATATCTCAAAAAGCATAGATATTAAATATTTCTTAAGTTAATGCAACAAAGTAGTAATCTATCACATTTAATTTTGTCATAGTGGTTATTATAAACCACATTCAGAAAAATAGAAAAGATTGTAAGAAGTGTCATTTCGAAGCCCCTTTGAAAATTGATGTAATAATACTTTTTACAGTCCTTAATTTCTTTCTACATCTCCGCCTCGGAGTACCCGGCTCCGGCTTCCTGCGCCATTCCGACATCACTCGCGCTGCTTCCGGCCAGGCCATCGCCAGCGCCATACGCTTCGCTCCCGGCCAGACCAACGCCAGCGCCGTACATTCCGCTCCCGGCCAGACCAGCGCCAGCGCCGTACATTCCGCTCCCGGCCAGACCAGCGCTGGCGTCGTACATTCCGCTCCCGGCCAGACTCTGCACCATATCATATGCCTTGCTCCCGGCCAGACCCTGCTCCGCGTCATATGCCTTGCTCCCGGCCAGACCCTGCGCCGCGTCGTACGCTTCGATCCCGGACGTCTGCACCGGGTAATCCAGATACCCCATCGCCTCAGCATCCCCGAGCGCGCAGCGAAACCCAATGTCATAGAATTCCAGCGCATCGTCCGGCGCAAATTCCATGGCTCCCGCCATCCCCGAAAAGTCTTCGGCGAGTTCTGTCCACCGCAGCGTACCGTACATCACCGCGAATCCCACGCCTATCTTATTCGGATCCATATTATAATCTGTCTCGATCAGGCAGCGATATGCATGCCCCGTAAATGTCTCAAATGAGAGCTCCACATCCAGCTCCAGATTTGCCGCCTTCCGTTCCGCATTCATCCCCTGCGCCCCGCAGACGGCCGCAAAATCATAATCGGATGCTGAGACGGGGCGGATGGTTTCCGACATATAGAGCAGAAAATCAATCGCGTCCTCATATAGATTGCCATCCAGAAACTCCTTCGGATCGATCCCCGCTTCTTCCAGCATTTTCAGCTCATATCTGCCCATCGCAGAAAGGGATTCGTATCCCAGATCCTCCGCGATCAGATCCAGCATCGGCGGCCCGCTTACCGACGCATAATAAATCATGCCCACATCCATATCCGTCACAAGCGTGACCGCGTAGCCGTCTACATCGTGAAAGCGGAAGCAGTAGACCGGCAGCGTCGTATCGGCAAGATGGACAGTGGCGACATTAACCAGATACAGATTTTCCGAAACAATCCCTGCCAGCGCGCCCTCAGGAAACAATCCCGCCCCGCACCAGTCCTCCATCACGTCATAACAGCGGTTGATTATCTCCTCCGCGGGCTTTTCCAGCCCCAGAGCGACGCCCCAGTCCCAGGAAAAATCCTCCGTTTCCTGCAGCATCTGCAGCCGGTCTGCGATATCAAGCGAGGCAGTGTCGAGAAACTGAATGCTTTCCCGCCGTGAGAGCACCACACGCCCTTCCGTCTGCGCGTCCTGCCAGTTCGCGTACAGCCCAGGCAGGAACCATGCGGCTGCCACGGACGCCGAGAGCGCAAGGATCCCCGCCGCATATTTCAAAACCGTTTTCCAGCCTCCGCGCTTCGCCATACGTCCTCCTCCCTTCTGAGCCCCGCCATATCTAGCCGATGCTTTTCTCAAGTTTTCCGCAATTCACTTTGCAATACACCCTCCGCGAAATCTCGTTCTCTGTCAGCACTTTTCCAATTCGTTCTGCGGGGTACTCTCTCCCAAAAATTTCATGCTTTGTCAGCATCTCTCCGAGACCGGACGTTTTATTCCTTCTCTCGCCCTAATCATTCTGCATTGGGTTTTTCCCCACGTTCCGTCTTTTCCTGCGGGCGCGCCCTTCTCCTGTCCCGCCTGCGTCCGCGCTCCTCCTCCGGATACGCGAAACGCACCGTCACCTTCAACCCGGCGCCCGGCTCGCTCTCCATCTGCCAGACTGCCTGGTGAAGCTCCACGATTTTCTGACAGAGCGCCAGGCCGAGACCTGCGCCGCCCTCCTTGCGGGCGCGTGACTTGTCCACCATATAGAATGCCTCCGTGATCCGCGAGAGCTCCTCGGGCGGAATGCCCCGGCCTTCATCCTCCACGCTGACCAAATAGCCGTCTGGAAGGTTCACTCCGACGACCCGGATCCGTTTGCCCGGGTCGGACGCTTTGCGCGCGTTGTCGATCAGATTGATAAACAGCGAGATCAGCAGGTCGCGATCCCCATAGATAAAACCGTCCTGCGCCTCCGTCTGGATCGTAAGCTGCTTCTCGAGCAGCGACGGAAGCACCGTCCGCTCCACCTCCTTCAGCAGCTCTTCCGCGCGGATCTCCCGCAGCAGGATGTCCTCTCTGCCCGCCATCGTCAGATCGAGCAGCTTGTAGGACAGCGACTGCAGCCGCTTCCCTTGCCGGAAGATATAGTCTGCGCACATATCCGTCTCCTCCGGCGACAGGTCCATCTGACGGATCGTGTCCGCATACCCGATGATCGACGTCAGCGGCGTCTTCAGCTCATGCGCAAAGGCGGCGGTAAACTCCTCCTGCCTGGCTACCTCATTCTGAAGCTGCTCCATCTGCGTATTCATCGTGTTCGCCATCCAGTTGAAATCCTCCGCGAGCCGGCCGATCTCGTCCGTGCTGCCAATCTTCACGCGCGTGTCATACCGCCCCGTCGCGAAGCGCCGCGCCGCGCTGGAGAGCTTCTGCATATTGCGCATCACGAGAAACAGCGCCAGCAGGATCAGTCCGCCCACCAGCACCGAAAGGATCAGCACGCCGACCTGATACCGCGCGTACATCGCCGACCGCCCTTCATAAATTTCCGAGATGTTTTTCGTCGTCTCAATCCGGATGCCGGAGCCGCTCTTTGCTTGCACGACCAGATAGGTCTCGTCGCCCTGCCGCACGATCTCGTATCCCGTATTGTGCTCCTCGTCCAGCTCCCCCTCGATCGAATTCTCCACCGAAAGCACGTTGTCCTGATACAAAATCTTGCCGTCTGAGCCGTAGATTCGCGCGTTCCCGCCAGCCTCGTCGCCCCGCTGGTGAAAGCTCTCGACCAGCTGCCGCACCGACGCCTGCGCCCTCTGCCCCTCCGACAGGCTGTGCAGCGTCAGCTCATAGGAATTCTGAAACATCTGGTTCTCGATCATACAGCGCTCCACCTCGCGGTCCAGGCTGCTGTTGAAATTGTCCTGGATCATCCACAGGCCAAAAAAGGTCAGAAAGAACACAAAGATCGGCGTCGTGATGAAAAATATTTTCCAGGATAAACGCATCCCGCTCCTCCTCTCCGGTCCCTCTGCCCCAGCTTCGTATCACACTTGTGGCAGTACGTGTATGATCCGCCGCAGATTAACAGGCCAGCCCCGTCTCTTCGCGCTGGTAAAGTTCAGCTCTGTTATCTATTGATTATCTATTGATTCTCCCAGTATACCCTTATCTGGCTCCTATGCTTCCAGGATCGGTACGGGCAGCGCACGATCCGGCTCCTATTCGTCTGAGAACCGGTATCCCACCTTGTAAATCGCCGTGATGTGTTCCTCCAGGCCCAGCTTCTTCTTGAGCCGCTGCACGTGCAGATCCACGGTCCGGCCCGTCCCGCTGTACTCGCCGCCCCAGACATTTTCATAGATCGTCTCGCGGTACAGCGCACGGTTCTTGTTGCGCACAAACAGAAGAAGCAGCTCATACTCCTTCGTCGTCAGGTCAACCGGTCGTCCGCCCTGCAGAACCGTCCTGGAATCCGTGTCAATCTCGATATTCAGGATGCGGATCCGCCGCTCCGTCTTCTTGTACCGGCGCAGCACCGTCTCCACGCGGGCCAGAAGCTCCGCAATCTCAAACGGCTTCGCAATGTAATCCTCCGCGCCCAGCTTCAGTCCTTTCACCTTCTGCTGCGTCTCGCCCATCGCCGTCAGGAAGATCACCGGGATGTCCATCGACTTCGCATACTCCAGCACCTCATAGCCGTTCAGCTTCGGCAGCATGATGTCCAGCAGGATCAGGTCGTACGGACGGTCCTCAATCGCGTTGGCTGCCTCTTCCCCATCCGAAGCGACCTCGCACTGATACCCAGCCTTCACCAGGTTCATGCGAATCAGGTTTGCGATCGCCTCCTCGTCGTCCACAATCAAAATCTTTATCATAACGCAAGCTCTCCGTTTCCTATTCTCGGCCTATCGTACCACAGATTCGGAATGTCCACAAGCAAAACACAAACATTCTCACGCCTGCTCCGGCTCCTGGAAGCCCTCCCCGATCACCTCGTTCGACTCCACGATGATCACGAACGCGCCGGGATCTACCTCATGCGCGCGCCTGCGGATCGCATACATCTCCTTATTGTTGCTCGCGCAGAGCACCACCTCCTTGTCCTCCCCGGAATAGCCGCCCGTCGCCTTGAGGATCGTCGCGCCGCGCCCGGCAATCTCGTCCACGGCGCGCACCATCTCCCGCGGGCAGTCCGTGATGATCATCGTCAGCTTACCGCCTCCGCCGTAGAGCACCCTGTCCATGACACGTGAATAGAGATACGACAGGATCCAGCCGTAAATTGCCGCGTCCACGCTCCCGAGCAGGGCTGCGCCCACCCCGATCACGGCCGCGTCCTGCACAAACGCGATCCTTCCGGCCGAGAGATGCGGTTTGTAATGCCGAACCGTCATGATGATAAAATCAAAGCCGCCCGTCGACGATCCTCGCGCGAACACGATGCCATAGCCGATGCCACAGAGCACGCCCGCGCAGATCGCGGCGAGCAGAAGCTCTCCGTGGTAGGCCGGGAGCCGCGGTCCCACTGCATCCATGATCATCGAGGTAATCGCCACGGTCTTCAGCGAGCGCAGGTAGAAATGCCGCCCCAAAGTCCGGTAACACACAAGTGCGATCGGAATATTCAGCAGAATCGTCATTGTCCCGACCGGCGCCCGGAACAGGCGGTAAAGGATCAGCGCCAGGCCGGATACGCCCGACATCGGAAATCCCGCCGGTATCGCAAAGCTGTAGATCGCCGTCGCCAGCAGGACGCCGCTGCACACGTCCACCAGAACATCCAGAAGCCAGCTTTTTTTCTTCTCATTCATCTATGCAAACCCCTTTCTCCTCCGTCGCCGCAATCCTGAGGCGACCTTTTGTTCCCACTTTAACAGATCCTCTGTCCACTGGAAAGGCCTGAAATTCTAACTCTCATCATTTTCTTACTTTTACAAATAGTCTCCACACGCAGCATATACCGCGAGACTCCGGCTGCAAACTTTCAAGGGCGAAAAATCCTATGAAAAAACTCCTTCCGGCCAAATAAGCTTACCTGCCAATCCGTCCGGAAGGAGTCTCTGAAAGTACGCAAATCAAAACGCACCTGTACAGTATATTTGTTTCTTATTTATTTTACTTTAATCTTTACAACAGAACTCCAGGCTCCTGTGTATTTCTTCGAGTCAATCTTGCAGATTGCCCGGATCCTTACATAATATGTCTTATTTTTCTTTAAGCCAGACAAAGTAGTTTTCTTAGCTCCGGCAACCGTTTTCTTCTTTGAGCCCTTCATATTCGACTTGCGGCTGTACTGAATCTGGTATTCCGCTACACCGGCCTGCTTTTTCCAGCTTACCTTCACTTGTCCGCGGCCCAATCTCTTTAGCTTCGGAGCTGACATCCCCTTCGGGCTAACAATCACCTGTACGGAATCCTGTACCCCGCTTCCGTCCTCTGCCGTCGCAGTAATCGTCGCCTTACCTGCCCGTTTCGCCGTAACCTTGCCGCTCTCATCGACAGACGCAACAGCCGACGCACTTGATTTCCAGGTCACCGCTGTATTCGTGGCATCCTCTGGCTGGACATCAGCCTTTAGCGTAAAGCTGCTACCTGCCGCTGCCTTCTTCTTTCCTGAGATTTTCACGGATGTGACTGCTTTCTGTTCCCCGCTCCAGGATAGATAATAACGTCCGTTATTATTATCATTACTGTTATACGGCTCTATTTTGATATAGTAAGTTCCCTTTTGCAGCTGCCTTTCGAAAACTCCAGTCTTCGGATTGTCTGCAGAGCAGTAGCATACCTCATTGCGATCGCCTTGCATGATAAAATCCTGGTTCCATATGGTCAGATAGGAATCATTAAGCGTTGACGTATAGGTAAACGAAACTTTCTGCTCATAGGGTATCTCAATACGGTAAAAATCCACTCTGTCCATCTGCGATATGAGACCGGTGATTTTGTTCCCTCTGGTCAAAGGCATTGCCTGATCGAACCCATTGTTCGGCTCCTGTTCCGTATTATTGGCCGGGGTGAACGAACCCCTCAGCTTATAATTGCCTGTATGGGCGCTGTAAGCATACACTTTCACATAGTAGGTTCCTGCTTCAAATATCAAATCCCTTGATACCGTTTTCGGATCTGTATTGCTGGTGTAGTTAACCTCGTCCTTACTGTAACGTGTCGCCCAGCTCTCATCCCGCACCTCAAAGTAAGAATCATATATGTCCCATCCCTGGTAATCGAAATGGAGAAAACCCGCGCTCGGCAGGACGAATTTATAAAAATTCGCATCTCCCGAATTGACGATCGTTCCTTCTACCCACTCATTGTTCAACGCCAGGTTATACTCGGCCGCACGCGTCTTTCCCGCTGCAAAAAAACACAAGACCAACGCCGCAAGAACCGGAATCAACCAATATTTTACATAACTCCTCTTCTGAACTTCCATCTGTCCGCCCTCCTTTGAAATTAGATATAATCGCTATTTTCTTTTACTATAACACAAAAACGTCAGAAAAGCATCCGGTTTTTCTTATATTTTATCACTCTATTTTATCGCGATTTTGCCCTTTCATGCTTTTCTGGCTATTGGCCCATCTGGTCTACGCATCCTTCCGGTTCGGCTGCTTGACGATCTCCGGCCTCGGCGAAATCTCTCCGGCCTTCGTGAGCGCAATCTTCGTCATGAGCGGTCCTGCCAGCTCATAGATCAGCACGGAGAACAGCGTAATGTTGCGGATTAGCCGCCCGGCCTCGCCCATCGTCTCGGTCACGGTCATCGACATCCCGAGCGCCACGCCCGCCTGCGGAAGCAGCGTGATACCAAGGTATTTGCGGATCTCAGCGCTGCACTTCATCCAGCGGGCGCCAAAGAACGCGCCAATGTATTTGCCGAAGGAGCGGAACACAATATAGGTCACGCCGATGCCGACGATCGCCACATTCGCGAACACACTGAGCTCCAGCTCCGCGCCGCTTAAGACAAAGAACAGCACGAACAGCGGAGCCGTCCAGCGGTCCGCCCTCGCCATCATATCCTCCGAGAAATCGCAGATATTGCAGAACACAGTGCCGAGCATCATGCACACGAGGAGCGAGGAGAAGCCGATCTTCAATCCTCCGATCTCAAACTTCGCCATCGACAGCGCCACCGTGAACAGCACAAACGTGATGATGATCGACAGACGGCGGCTGTTCGACTCAAAATAGCGCTCCGCCACAGTCAGAAACGCGCCCATCACCGCGCCGAGCAGCAGCGACAGAATCACCTCGAGCAACGGCTCCACGAGCACCGACACCACGCTGATCGTACCGCTCTCCAGCGCCGACGCGACGCCGGTCGACACCGCAAACACCACCAGCCCGATCGCGTCGTCCAGCGCGACAATCGGGAGCAGGATCCTTGTCAGAGGTCCGTCCGCCTTGTACTGCCGCACGACCATCAGCGTCGCGGCCGGAGCCGTCGCCGTCGCGATCGCGCCGAGCACCAGCGCCATCGACACACTGATTACATTCGGCATCAGGGCGTGCAGCCCGAGCATCGCAAGATCAACCAGCACCGTCGCGGCCAATGCCTGCGTAAACGCGATCACGGTCGCCTGCCGCCCGATCTTCTTCAGCTGCGGAACGCGGAACTCATTTCCGATATCAAACGCAATAAAACCAAGCGCCACATCGCAAAAGACCGAATACTCCTTCACGTTTGCCGCGCTCAGAAAACCGAGGCCCGCAATGCCGAGCTGTCCCAGCACATAGGGTCCCACCAGTATACCCGCCACGAGATATGCGGTCACAGCCGGCAGCTTCAGAACCTTCGCCACACGCGACATCAGAAGTCCCGCCATCATCGCGACACTCAGGCTGAATAATTGTTCCATAATACGTCTCCTCTTTCCCTTTTCGATTATTCCCGGTCAATTATAGCGCAGGAACGGAAAAATTCAAGAGGAAATTTGCCTGTTATAAATACTGCTCCAGATCCTTGCGGTCGTTCGAGAACTGATACGCCGCCTGCGGCGTGATCGTC
>CANQWV010000061.1 GCA_947627645.1 uncultured Lachnospiraceae bacterium
CGCGCTGCACACCGGATTTCAAAGGGCGCAGGGCGTTCCGCCTGCGCTGTATGTCCCGCTGCGGCACGGAGAAGGTGCGCATCATCTCCCAGCTGGAATTCGAGATCGAGGGTCTGGGACAGACCTACCTGGATCCCTACGGCTTTATCACCGGCGGTCTCTACGATTACAGCCGCGGAGACGTGGGGAACGGCAATGAGCGGGGCGTGGCTACGCCGTCCGACGGGAACGGGCTGTTCGGCTATCACGGGATCGACTTCGGCCCGCACGGCTCGGATGAGATCTGCCTGCCGATCTTCGCACTGAACGCCGAGCCTTACCGCATCCGCATTTACGAGGGCATGGCGGACGAGGAGGGCTCAGAGCTGATCGGCGACGTGATCTACCAGAAGCCGTCGATCTGGAACGTGTACCAGGAGGAGACCTACCGTCTGAACAAGAGGCTGAAGGGCGTGACAAGCATCAGCTTTGTGACGGAGAAAAAAATTCATCTGAAGGGCTTTTCCTTCCGGCAGAATTATGCGTTTGAGAAGCTTAACGCCACGGAGTGCGACGCGATCTACGGGGACAGCTTCCAAAGGGAGCCGGAACAGATCCGCGGCATCGGCAACAATGTGACGATCGAGTTCGCGCAGATGGACTTCGGCACGGCGGGCGCGGGGCAGATCACGGTCTGCGGGAACACGCCGCTGGAAAAGAATACGATCATCCTGAGCTTCAGCTGCGACGGGCACGAGGAACGCCGGATCCTGGAATTCGCGAAGGGGCAAAGCGAGCAGCGCTTCACAATCGGGCGGCTGAGCGGCAAGGGAACCGTGCGCTTCGTATTCCTGCCGGGCTCGAATTTCGACTTCTCGTGGTTCCGGTTTTCCGAATAATATTTGTGAATAGTTTTTCATAAGACAACTTTTCGGAAAAACAGGAAAAACAGCTTGATTTATATGCATGAATTGTGTATGATGTGTAGCAGTGGCTTCGAGCCAGGAGAACAGAATAAAGGACAAGGCAGCCGCAAAAATACAGGACAGATGAATCGAAGCATTGATGAAAATTGATGAAAATAGATCAAAGGATTGCTTGAGCGATTGATCGCATCCCGGCGCATTCTTTGCGGCAGCTTTAGGACAAAAGGAGGATTTGATATGTTTTATCTTATGACAGAGGACAGCGCGGCGGCGGCCGGCTCCGCAGGCGGCGGATTGCTGCTGATGGTTCTGTACATTGTGGTGATCGGCGCGGCCATGTACTTCTTTGCGATTCGTCCGCAGAAGAAGGAGCAGAAGAGGATGCAGGCGCTCCTCTCTTCGATGGAGGTCGGCGACACGGTCGTGACAACAAGCGGTTTCTACGGCGTTGTGATCGATATCACGGACGAGGACTGCATCGTTGAGTTCGGCAGCAACAAGAACTGCCGCATCCCGATGCGCAAGGCCGCGATCGCCGAGGTCGAGAAGCCTGGACAGGAGTAATCGTCTTTCAGGGCTTTGCGAAGAGCAGGAGCGCCTGCCGTCCGGCAGGTTCAGAACAGAAAGTATAAGGAAAGCAGGTATGCAGAATGAGCAGGGAAAGCTTCCGGAATTTTCAGAAGCCCTCCCTGCTTTTTTGCGGGGATTTTCGATGAGACTCTTTTCTTTTCCTTTCAGCGATCCTGCTGTTGTGATATTGGAAAAAATATGATATGATGAGCCTGCGTGGGAACAATCGGCAGTTATGCTCCGATAAAAAAGGAAAAGAGAAAACAATATTACAGACAAGGGGGATTCAGCAGGTATGAAAAAGAAGTGGCACAAAGTATTATCCCTGTCGCTCTGTGTGGCGATGCTTGGCTCAAATCTGGGTATGTCCGTTTTGGCAGAGGATGTCCAGATCGGGCAGAGCATGGAAGTACAGGAGCACACAGGGCACATTCATGACGCAGAGATCGGGGATCTTCTGCAAATTCTGGAAGATCAGGAGACGCTGACGCCTGACGTGCAGCCCTCGGCTGATCCACAGGTTACCGAAAGCCCGGCGCCGGACGAAAATCCGGATACGGACGCGACACCGACAACAGACCCGGAGGAAGAGGCAGATTCCACGCCGGATGCGGCACCGACCGCAGACCCGGAGGAAGAGGCAGATTCCACGCCGGATGCTGCGCCGACCGCAAACCCGGAGAAGGAGGCAGGTTCCACGCCGGGCGCAACGCCGACCGCAGACCCGGAGAAGGAGGCGGGTTCCACGCCGGGCGCAACGCCGACCGCAAACCCGGAAGAAGAGACAAGTCCTGCTCCAAACGCAGAGCCTGCGCCGAGTCCGGAGGAAGCTGCAAGTCCTGTCCCGAGCACAGAGCCGACGGCTGATCCTCAGGCGGGTGAAACAGCTTCCCCGGATGCAACACCGGGAACCGGGGAAAGTCCGGCTCCTGGTTCGACTCCCGAGGCCGGAGAGAGCCCAGCGCCGGGCGAAGCCCCGGGGGACGAGCCGCAGGGAGATCCGGGGGAAGAGACGCCTGGCCCGTCTCTGGTCAGGGATGTCACGCCGCCTGTCATCACGGTCGATCCGGACGGCCAGATTTATTATTGTACCGCTCCCACGGTGACGGTCGCAGACGCGGGCGGAAACCTTGTGAGCATCGTCGCGAAATCCTACAGCGAGACGATAAACGGAACGATCACGGACGAGGGAAAAACGGGAACGGTCGTCCTGAAAGACGAAATGGGCTCTGTCACGATCACCGCGAGGGACTCTTCCGGCAACGAGACGACGAGAGTCATTTACGACAGTCACAGCATCAAAAGCCTTCGCAGAACGGATCTCCCTGCGACCTGCACAGAGCCTGCCAAGAGAGTCAGCTATTTTATCTGCGGGATTTGTGGAAAGGAGTATGGACATAGCATATCCACGGTCGTGGTAGCGGATCCGGATAACCCCGGAGAGTATAAGGCGAAAACTCCGGCGAAAGGGCATGAGTTCACAGAGCCGGCGGAAGCGGTCGAGGTCTGCGGGGCGGAAAGCGGGAAAATCCTGCTTCGCCGCTGCACGACCTGCGGCGAGCTGATCGATGAAAGTACCGGCAAGATCTACAAGCCTCAGGAAGGCTCTGAGCATCAGTGGTCGGAGCCCAAGAAAAAGAATCCGACGTGTACGGAGCCCGGATATCTCTATCAGGAATGCGGCAAATGCCATATGAAAAAGATCACCGCTACCAGCCTGGACAGGGAGGAAGACGGAAAAACCCTGACTGAGACGGCGAAGTCGCTTCAGCCGCTTGGCCACCTCATAGGCGAGTGGACCACGGCCGAGGGACAGGAGACGACCTGTACGTCGGGGTATAAGCAGGAGCGGAGATGTATGCGGGAAGGCTGCACTTTGACGGAAACACGCACCATGAACGCAGGCAGCCATTCCTGGGACGATACGCTGGTGGTATTAAAAGAAGCCAGCTGTACGGAAGCCGGCCAAAAGGGCTACAGATGCAGGAAATGTGACGCGGTAAGAGTGACGATGGAGATCCCGGCGAAGGGTCATGTGCTTGCATCGACGTCCGGCGACTGCACCAAGGGAGGCAGCTGCGGCGTCTGTGGTGCGGAGCTTCCGGGAAATAAGGAGCACAGCTGGAGCCAGGCATACCAGAAGGACGGCAGCGGACACTGGAAGGTCTGTACCGTGGAGGGCTGCCAGGCGAAAACGGAGCTTATTCCGCACAAGAGCCGGTCGAAGGCGTATAACTGTACGAAGAGCTGGAACTGTTCCGACTGCGGCTACGGAATGCCGGGCAATGAGAAGCACGCGATCCGATGGGTGCAGGACGAGGAGGGCGCCTGCCACTGGATGGAGTGCACCAATGAAGGCTGCACCTATATGAGCAGCAAAGCCACCCACTATTATGGCAATGTGAGCAATTATGACTGTACGGAGGGTATGGTCTGCCAAAGCTGCGGCTATGTGAAGCTGCCGGCGCAGGACGCGCATGATTACGTATGGGTAAACACTTACTCGAACGTACACTGGAAAAAATGCCGGAATGAGGGCTGTACGATGCGTACCCGATACGGGGACGAGGAGTATGGCGATCATGTCTACCCCAAAGTAAGGGATTGTACGCAGGGAATCCGCTGCACGCTCTGCGGTTACCAGCTGTATGCCCCTGCAACGGAACACAGCTATGCCGACACCATTTACAGCGATGCAGAAGGGCATTTCCAACTTTGCCGCAACTACAATTGCTCGGCGAGGAAACGTGTGGGCGAGCATAGCGGAGGCAAGGCCACCTGCACGCAGCCGGCGGTCTGCGACGTCTGCCATCAGCCGTACGGCGCGGTGGACGCGGCGAACCATCCGGACAAAGTGATTGAGGGTGAGAAGGAAGCGACCGAGGACGCGCCGGGCTACACCGGCGATGAGGTCTGCAAGGAGTGTGGCACAGTTCTGGCAAAAGGCCAGGAGATCCCGCAGCTCCAGAAGGAATGTAACCATGAATACGAGAAGCTGTATGACGCGGAAAAATGCTGGGAGAGCTGCATACACTGCGGCCACGAGAAGGAGAAGGTCTACCACAGCTTCCAGACGATCGTAAGCCCTGAGGGACATCAGCAGCAGTGCATAAGCTGCAAGTATACGACCACTCTTGCGCCTCATGTGCCGGCTGAGGAGGACTACGACTGCACCACAAGCCTGAATTGTAAGGAATGCGGGTATGAGATCGTAGCGGCGGCAGAGCATAGCTATGGCGATACCTTCTTGTCCGGGACGGACGGACACTGGAAAGAGTGTGAAAACGAGAACTGCGACCGGACCAGCCCGGTACAGACGCATATAGCGCAGGAGGACGATGGAAACTGCATGACCGACGTGGTCTGCCGGGACTGCGGATTCGTGATGTTCGCGAAAGCGGAAAGCCATCAGTATTCGGGCGTCTGGGAGACAGATGAGAACGGACATTACCAGAACTGCATCAACAGCGGTTGTACGGAGGTGAAGCGGGAAGAGCATACCTGGACACAGGACGATAAGGACTGCACCACTCCGGTCGTCTGCACCGTCTGCAATTATGTGCAGGCTGCAGGCGAAGCCGCGCATGAGTTTGGCGGCGCGTATCTCACCGATGAGGACGGTCACTGGCAGAAGTGTCAGAACGCCGGCTGTGAAGCGGTTTCCGGGGAGAACGAGCATACCGGCGGGACGGCAAGCTGCCGGAAGCAGGCCGTCTGTGAGATCTGCGGCACGGCGTACGGTCCGCTGGATCCCGATTATCACGCGGGCGGCACGGAGCTGCGCGAGTACAAGGAGCCAACACTGGAGGAAGAGGGCTTCTCCGGAGACACCTACTGCCTTGGCTGTGGGAAAATGCTTGAAGCCGGCTATATTCTGGATAAGCTTCAGGAGGAGCATGAACACAGCTACGACCTGCCGAGGTATGACGGCACATACCACTGGATGGAATGTCCGTGCGGCGCACAGCAGGATCTTAAAGAGCATGGCTTTGGCGAATGGCAGAGCGACAGCACCCACCACTGGCACGTATGCTCTGGCTGTGAAGCTGTGGAAGGACAGGGCAGCCATACGTATGAAGACGGCGCCTGCACCATCTGCGGATACAGACAGGAGATACACGAGCATATATATGAGTGGAAGTCGGACGACGCGGGACATGAGCAGGTATGCATCAGCTGCGGCGAGACGGCAAACGCGTCCGCCCACACGTATGAGTGGTGCACCGGCGACGAAGAGCACTGGCAGGTATGCACAGCCTGCGGGCACATTGCAGGGAAAGCGGCACACAAGCTGGAGCTGCGCAGCGACAGAACCTACCACTGGCTGGCCTGCACGCAGGAAGGCTGCAGCTACGAGGAAGCGAAGACAGTGCATGAGGTCGAGGACGATCACAACTGTGCGACGGAAGTGAAATGTAAGACCTGCGATACCATCGTAGTCGCGGCGAAGGAGCATAACTGGAATCCTGTTTACACCTTCGACGGAGAGAATCACTGGCGTGAATGTATGAATGAGGACTGCAGCCAGAAGGAAGACATAGCGGCGCACAGCCTGACCGGCGATACGAAAGACTGCACAGCGGATATCTCCTGTGCGGACTGCGGATATATCGCGCGGAAAGGAGCCGACGGGCACAAGTTTGACGGCTCGCCTTACTACAGCGCAGAGAACCATGCAGGGCACTGGAAAGTCTGCCAGAACGAGGGCTGCGAGGCGACAGACACGCCGGAAATCCATACGGGCGGAACCGCGACCTGCGTCCGGCAGGCCGAATGCGAGGTGTGCCATATGGCGTACGGCGCGCGGAATCCGCAGAATCATGAAGGCAATGTCGAGATGAGGAATGAGAGCCCGGCCACGGAGGAAGAAGCCGGCTACACCGGCGATAAGGTCTGCACCGGCTGCGACGCTGTTCTGGAATATGGGCAGGAGATTCCCAGGCTGGAAGCGGTATGTACGCATACGGGTGCGGACGGGGAGAGCCTCTTCTTACAGTTTAAGGATGATAAGCAGTCCTGGTATCAGTGCAGCAAATGCGGCGAGATCGATGAGAGCCGTGTGGTACCGCACAGTTATGACGGTTACGAGCACGATGAGAGCGGTCACTGGCAGGTCTGCACGATCTGTGGCTACAGCACAAAGGATTCTGCGACCGGGGCTCTGCCGCACATCGCGAAGGAATATGACAACGACTGCTCGACGCCTGTCGTATGCGAGACCTGCGGCTATACGATGACAGCCGCAAAAGAGCACAGCTTCGGCGGCGCATATCTCTCCAGCGTGGAGGGTCACTGGCAGATCTGTCAGAACGAAGACTGCGGCGTCGTCAGCGGGACGGTGGAGCATATAGTTCCGGACAAAGAGAAAGGCGACTGTACAGTCGCGGAAGTGTGCGAGACCTGCGGTTATACCGTCACGGCGGCGATGAGCGGACATAATTACGATACTGTGTGGAGCGCGGAGGCGGACGGCAGCGGACATTCCCAGGCCTGCCTGAACATGGGCTGTCAGCAGAAGCGCACAGAGGCGCACACACCGGGCACGGACGACCATCTGTGCACGACGCCGGTCGTCTGCACGGCCTGCGGCGCAGTGACTACAGAGGCGAAGGAGCACAAGCTCGAGGGCAGCAAATATTTCTCCAGCGAGACCGGGCACTGGAGAGTCTGCCAGAATGAGGGCTGTACCTATGTGGGAACCGAGGAACCCCACGCCGATGCGGACAGCGCGACCTGCGTATCCCAGGCGAACTGCAGTGTCTGCGGCAAATCCTATGGTTCTGTGAACCCGGAGAATCACGCGGACAAGGAAGGCGAGCTTGTCCGAAACGTAGAGCCTACGGAGCTGCAGGAGGGCTACACCGGCGATAAGGTCTGCCGACACTGCGGGGGCGTGCTGGAAAAGGGCGCGATTATCCCGAAGCTTGAGCCGTCGCACAAGCATGAATTCAACGTGCACGTTTCGGACAGCGAGCGCCATTGGCTGGAGTGCGCTTGCGGCGTGAGAGATGAGGCGAGCGTCAGCGCGCACACCTACGGCGTATGGGAGACAAACGACAAGGAACACTGGCATACCTGCACGGGCTGCGACAATACGCTGAGAGATCCGCATACCTTCGACAAAAAGGGACAGTGCACCGCCTGCGGCAAATGGAATCACGAGCACAGAGGCGGTAAGGCCAGCTGCAAGGAGCCGGCAGCCTGTGAGGTCTGCGGCACACCGTACGGAAGCAAGAGCGCAGAGCACAGCTGGGGCGCGTGGACGGTCACGGCAGAAGCGACGGTATTTGACGAGGGCACACAGCAGCGTGTCTGCGCTGTCTGCGGCGCGAAGGAGACGAACTCCCTGCCTGTCCTGGAGCCGACGGTTAAGGTGAATGCGGCGAAGGTTCCACTGAAGGTGGGCCAGTCCACTAAGAAGCTGAAAGTAAGCGGGCTTGCCGCGGGCGATTACGTGAAGTCCTGGAAGTCTTCCAACAAGAAGATCGTGACGGTCAGCAAGAAAGGGAAGATCAAGGCGAAAAAAGCCGGAAAGGCTACCATCACGGTCACTCTTGCGAGCGGAAAGAAACAGAAGATCAAGGTTGTGATTAAAAAAAGCGCGGTGAAGACCAAAAAGATCTCTGTAAAATCCAAAAAAATTTCGCTGAAGAAAGGTGCGAAGTTCAGCCTGAAAGCCACGGTGAACCCGTTCACCTCCCTGCAGAAGCTCAGCTACCTCTCTTCTGACAGCAAGGTGGCGACGGTGAGCAAGAAGGGCGTGATCAAGGCGAAGAAGCCTGGAAAGGCAAAGATCACCGTCAGGTCCGGCAGCAAGAAAGTAGTCGTACAGCTGACGGTTCAGAAGTAGTTTCGTAGAAGTAGTTTCATTTCTGCTGTGAACGGAGGATAGAGATGGGCAGTTATCTGAATCCCGGAAGCGGAAGATTTTGCGAATGCATAAGATCCCAAATCTATGTAGACAAGACTGGCTTGATTGAACGTACAAACGAAAAGATCCGGACGGCACAGAAATATATCTGTCTAAGCCGTCCGAGAAGATTCGGTAAGTCGATGGCGATGGAAATGCTGGCGGCATATTACGATCGTTCCGAGGACACGTCCGCCATGTTTGACGGACTGAAGATCAGTCACGCGTCCTCTTACAGGGAACATATGAATCAGTATGATGTCATCAAAGTCAACATACAGGATTTTCTCAGCATGGCGAAAAATGTGGATGAAATGCTCTCAATCCTCCAGAGGAGGATACTGTCTGAGCTGAGTGAACAGTACCCGGAATGTGCAAAGGACCGGCCCCTTGTATTTGCCATGCAGGATATTTATGCCAAAACCCATCATCCGTTCATCATTCTGATTGACGAGTGGGATTGCCTGTTTCGCGAATATAAAGACGATCTCGCGTCTCAGAGGAGATTTCTCGACTTTCTGCGCGTATGGCTCAAAGATAAAGATTATGTAGGGCTTGCCTATATGACGGGAATCCTGCCCGTAAAAAAGTATGGGACACATTCTGCCTTGAATATGTTCATCGAATATTCCATGGCAGATCCGTGGGATTTTGCTGAGTATTTCGGCTTTACGGAGGACGAGGTAAAAGGCTTGTGTGACATCTGGCAAATGAGCTTCGAGGAAACCAAGGCCTGGTATAACGGCTATCGGCTTGTGTCGCACAGCCGCTTTGGAGACCGTGTTTTCTCCATGTACAATCCAAAGTCTGTGGTAGAAGCTATGCTGCGCCATAAATTCGGGCCGTACTGGAACCAGACAGAAACCTATGAGGCGCTGAAAATCTATATTCAGATGAATATGGATGGCCTGAAGGATGCCGTGGTGAAAATGCTGGCGGGTGACAGCGTCCGCATTAATACCGGTACATTCACAAATGACATGACGACATTCGCGACCCGGGACGATGTGCTGACATTGCTTGTTCATCTGGGCTATCTGAGCTATGACAGCGTTGTGGAGACGACATCTATCCCAAACAAGGAAGTCTCCCAGGAATATGTTAATGCGATCAGCACAATGGATTGGAGCGAAGTGATCCGTTCGGTAAATGATTCACGCAGGCTGCTGGTAGCGCTCTGGAATGAAGACGCGTCCGCCGTGGCAGAGGGGATTGACCGGGCGCATGATGAGATATCGGTGCTTCAGTACAATAATGAGAACGCGCTGAGTTGCACGATCAATCTCGCATTCTACTTTGCGCGTGAATATTATACAGTCATCCGCGAACTGCCGACGGGAAAGGGATTTGCGGATATCTGCCTGATTCCGAGGAAAGCTCATGCAGACAAACCTGCTGCGATTCTGGAACTGAAATGGGATAAGACTGCCGAAGGCGCCATTGCGCAGATCAAAAACAAGCGATATGTGGACGCCTTGAAGGATTATCGTGGAAATCTGCTTCTGGCAGGTATAAATTATGACAAGGAGACGCGAAAGCACAGCTGCGTAATCGAGCGGGTAAATGCTTGACGGGAAACATCGACAGACAGTGTTCCTAAATTATATATAAATACAGATGGAGCTGATGAATTTTTTTGTCGGCTCCTTTTATGGTCTTATGATCTGCACGGCATGGCGCAGGCAGGATACCGCGATCTTTTGAGAGCGGCAGCTCACCTCGCCGTCCGTGTGCACCCAGAGGGGAGCGTCCGCCTCGAGGGTGAACTGTCTGGCGCGGTAGGCAGTGATGCCCTGAAAGCGATAGTGCTTTCCTCGAAAGGCAGTCGGCAGGGCAAACAATACGAGCAATTTCGGCAGATCACCCACCGCGCACAGGTCCAAAAGACCGTCGGAGTCGTCCGCTTTTGGACAGAACATGAACCCTCCGCCTTCAAATCGATGGATCATGCCCGCGACAAAAAGCATGGTTCCGATGTCAACGGACATACCTTCATCCAGGCTCAGCCTGCCGGAGATTGCTTTCGTTGAAAAAAGCTGTTTTAAAGCAATGCCGAGATAGCTCAGCTTTCCGAGTCCGATTCGATTGAAAACTGCCTTCATCCGGGAGCGCTGGACCTCCTCGCAGACAGCCGCATCGTAGCCCAGCCCGCAGCTGACACAGAAACGGCGTTCCCCGCCCTCAGCGCAGCTGAGAAGCCCGAGATCCATCGGGCGTGGTTTCCCGCTGTGCAGAATCACATTCAGGGCTTTCGCCGGATCCCGCGGAATGCCCAGATCTCTGGCCAGGTCGTTGCTGGAGCCGGTGGGGATATAGCCAAGTGTCACGGAGCCGTCCGGGGGAAGCTCCTGGACGGCTTCGTTCATGGTGCCGTCGCCGCCCAGAACGATCAAGGAAATCGCCTGCCCGTCCTGATGGCAAAGCTCTGCCGCGATTCTTGTGACATCGCCCTTTTCTTTCGAGAAGTGTACATCGTAAGGAAGATTTTCTCTTTTTAGTGTGGGTTCGATCTGTTCCTGCCAAATTTTAAGTCCTTTTCCGGAGCGGGACGCCGGATTTACAATCACATGATACATCAATTGTTCCTGCCGTCTTTCGTATTATCGTACTTTCATTGCTTATAAATATCACAGATGCATTTTTTGAAGCAAAGCATCCTGCAAAATCTGGGAAAAATTCAATCCCAGTGCGACCGCTTCTTCATTCATCCATTCAGGGATCGTAAGCGTTTTTTTAATTGCTTTATTATTAAATCTTTTTCGATACGCCATTGTATCACAGGAAATATAATTTATAAATTCATCCCCTGAAACTTTTAATTCATTACGTTCTGACGGAGCAGGAATCTTACGATTATCTTTTTCATACCCATACAAAACAAGAGCAAGTGCATCCTCAGCCATCTCAAGACCGTCCTCCAGATTATCTCCGCAAGTATAACATCCTTCCAAGTCCGGAAAAGTAATTGAAAATGTTCCATTTTCTTCCGGCGCGAAAATTGCCGGATAAACATATTTTGCCATATTTATATTCCTCCGCACAAATAATAAAGCAAGATCAAAGTTTGATTAATTCCTGCGTTTTCATATTATCTCCTTTCTTTAAACAGATTATAATACGTGTGGACACGTATGTCAAGGTGCGATTATAATTTTATCATATAAAAGAGAGCACGTATCATATCATTTCTGCCGGAGAAGAGTTTTCTTTCTTTCACCGTATTTTTCTGCATATTCAAAGATCAGATTTAATTTTATCTTGGTCGTTTTGAACGATTCGGAGACTTTTTTTGCATGAATTTGTATCATTAAACAGTTGAAATCAAAAGGGAAATACATTATTATATTGGATAAGGCTTTTTTGGAGCATTTATATTGGGAAAGGATGAGAACAACAATGAAACACAGGATTGCGCTGATCCCTGGCGATGGGATCGGCCCGGAGATCGTCGCGGAGGCGTGCAAGGTGCTGGATGCCGCCGCGGCAAAGTTTGGTTTTGAGCTGGAATATAAGAAACTGTTGATGGGCGGCGCGTCGATTGATGTGCATGGTGTACCGTTGACGGACGAGACGATCGCGGAGGCGAAGGCGAGCGAGGCGGTGCTGATGGGCTCTATCGGCGGCGACGCGAAGACCTCTCCGTGGTATCGGCTGGATCCGCAGCTGCGGCCGGAGGCGGGCCTTCTGAAGATCCGCAAATCGCTAAATCTGTTCGCGAACCTGCGCCCGGCGTATCTGTATGACGAGCTGAGAGCGGCCTGCCCGCTGCGCGACGAGATCATCGGAGACGGCTTCGATATGATGATCATGCGCGAGCTGACCGGTGGCTTATACTTTGGCGAGCGCGAGACCGTGGAGGAGAACGGCGTGCGCAGGGCGAAGGACACGCTGGTCTATAATGAGAATGAGATTCGCAGGATTGCGATCAAGGGCTTTGACATCGCGCGCAAGCGCCGCAGAAAGGTCTGCAGCGTCGACAAGGCGAACGTGCTGGATTCCTCGCGTCTGTGGAGAGCGGTCGTCGAGGAAGTCGCGAAGGATTATCCGGACGTCGAGCTGACCCATATGCTTGTAGACAACTGCGCGATGCAGCTGGTGAAGGATCCAAAGCAGTTCGACGTGATCCTGACGGAAAATATGTTTGGGGACATTCTTTCCGACGAGGCGAGTATGGT
This sequence comes from uncultured Lachnospiraceae bacterium, assembly GCA_947627645.1. Taxonomy (GTDB): domain Bacteria; phylum Bacillota; class Clostridia; order Lachnospirales; family Lachnospiraceae; genus Choladousia. The sequence continues at coordinate 12,561 of CANQWV010000061.1, forward strand.
GACCGGCTCGATCGGAATGCTTTCGTCCGCGTCGCTCAACGAGACGAAGTTCGGCCTCTACGAGCCGAGCCACGGCTCCGCGCCGGACATCGCGGGCAAGGGCATCGCGAATCCGATCGCGACGATTCTGTCCGCGGCGATGATGCTGCGCTATTCGCTGGATCTCGACGAGGCTGCGGACGCGGTCGAGGCCGCGGTGAAGCAGGTGCTGAAGGAAGGCTACCGCACCGGCGATATCATGTCCGAGGGCTGCACGCAGGTCGGCACCGTAGAGATGGGCGACCTGATCGCGGCGCGGGTGTAAAAATTAAGGAGGATCAATCATGAAAAGTGACGCGGTAAAGAAAGGTATTCAGCAGGCGCCGCACCGTTCGCTGTTCCACGCGCTGGGACTGACGGAGGAGGAGATGAAGCGCCCGCTCATCGGTATTGTCAATTCCTACAATGAAGTAGTGCCGGGGCATATGAACCTGGATAAGATCACAGAGGCGGTCAAGCTGGGCGTCGCGATGGCGGGCGGCGTGCCGAGGGAGTTCCCGGCGATCGCGGTCTGCGACGGCATCGCGATGGGCCATGTCGGCATGAAGTATTCGCTCGTGACGCGCGACCTGATCGCGGATTCCACCGAGTGTATGGCGATCGCGCACCAGTTTGACGCGCTCGTCATGATCCCGAACTGCGACAAGAACGTCCCGGGGCTTCTGATGGCGGCGGCCAGACTGAACATCCCGACGATTTTCGTGAGCGGAGGCCCGATGCTTGCCGGTCATCTGAAAGGCCGCAAGAGAAGCCTTTCGAGTATGTTTGAGGCGGTCGGCGAGCACACCGCGGGGAAGATGACTGCGGAGGAGGTCGCGGAATACGAGGAGAAGGTCTGCCCGACCTGCGGTTCCTGCTCCGGTATGTACAC
>CANQWV010000062.1 GCA_947627645.1 uncultured Lachnospiraceae bacterium
AGCGCCGAGAAGGAGTTTCGGTTTCCCCTGGGATACGGAAATCAGCGTCCCCTTTCAGCTACCTGGACGGTCACCGGGAGCGGAGCATTTGTACTTTCCTCCCAGAAGAGCCATGTAAGGATCAGCGGCGCGACGCCCGGGAAGATCGTTGACATGGGCGTGAAGGACAACATGAATATGGGCGCGTGCATGGCGCCGGCGGCTTGCGACACGATCGCGCAGAATCTCATGGATTTCGGGCGACAGCCATCCGATTACGATAAGATTATCACGGGCGACCTCGGGACAGTCGGGCAGCGGATCCTGATCGACCTTCTCAGGAAACAGGGCTTCGACATCTCGCAGCAGCACACAGACTGCGGCATCGAGATCTACGACGCCGAGGAGCAGGACACGCACGCGGGCGGAAGCGGCTGCGGCTGTTCGGCAGTGGTGCTCGCGGCGCTGATCCTGCCGAAGGTGCAGCAGGGGCTCTGGAAGCGCGTGCTGTTCGTGCCGACCGGGGCGCTGCTCTCGAAGGTGAGCTTCAACGAGGGGCAGACGATCCCGGGCATTGCGCACGCGGTCGTGCTGGAGCACTGCTGAGCTGCGGCTCTATGAACGCAGTATTTGTGGGAGTGGAAGGAGAGAGACGATGGACTATATCAATGCATTCTGGGTCGGCGGGCTGATCTGCGCGCTGGTTCAGATCCTACTGGAGAAAACAACGCTGCTGCCGGGTCGGGTGATGGTAATCCTGGTGTGCCTGGGCGCGGTGCTTGGCGCATTCGGCGTCTATGAGCCGCTGAACGAGTTCGCCGGCGCGGGGGCGTCCGTGCCGCTTCCCGGATTCGGGAACGTACTCTGGAAGGGCGTGAAAGAGGCAGTCGATGAAAACGGCCTGCTCGGATTATTCCAGGGCGGCTTCAAGGCGAGCGCGGTCGGCATCAGCGCGGCGCTGATCTTCTCCTATCTGGCGAGCTGGATCTTCAATCCGAAGATGAAGGACGAATGAACATTGTTTGGCAAGAAATAGCCGTTCCTGAACCTTGGCGAGAACAGGACGGCTATTTTTGTCATATTATTTTTGAAATATTACATTTCTTTCTGCGGCATCTTCTGAGAAGTTTCCTCTTTTCTTTTTTCAAGTCGTGTGTTAAGATAAAAAAAAGCAATGTTTATCGGGGATTCGTTTCTGTCGATTCAGACAATTATTCCAACAGGACATTCTATATTCAGCGTGAATTTTCAAAAATTATTTTCAAGAGTGAATGATAAACAAATAATATATTTTATGAGGTGAATATGAAAGAGAAGTATGAATCGTTGTCATTGGCTGTGCTGAAGGATCTGGCAAAGGCCAGGGGCATGAAAGGCATCTCGGGAATGAAGAAGGCGGAGCTCGTGGAAGCGATGCTTGCGCAGGACGAGGAGGACAAGAAGGCCGCGAAGGGAAAAACTGCCGCGCCGAAGAAAGAGAAGACAGAGACGCAGACACGCAAGAGCCGTGGGAAAGCAGAGAGCGAGGCGCAGGCGGGCCGCGGGAAGGCGGAGAGTGAGGCGCAGGCAAGCCGCGGGAAGGCGGAGAGTGAAGCGCAGGCAGGCCGCGGGAAGGCGGAGAGTGAAGCGCAGGTAAGCCGCGGGAAGGCAGAGAACGAGGCGCAGGCGGGCCGCGGGAAGGCGGAGAGTGAAGCGCAGGCGGGCCGCGCGAGAATAGGCGGCGAGGCGCAGGGCGTCGATGGGGCGCAGAAAGCGAAGGCAAAGGCGCAGACTGTCGCACCGGAGAAGAAGGCGGGTGCGCGGGTTCAGAAGGGCCGTGGAAAGGCAGACCATGTGCCGCAGCCGGAGGATACGAGTGCTGTTGAAACGGAAAGCAGGCAGAATCCGGAACGCGACAACCGCGCGGAGGCAGGGTCGGCCAGGCAGGGCACAGAACGCGACAGCCGCGCGGAGGCAGGGTCGGCCAGGCAGGGCACAGAGCGCGACAGCCGCGCAGAGGCAGGGTCGGCCAGGCAGGGCGCAGAGCGCGACAGCCGCGCGGAGACGAACGGGCCAAGGCCGGACAATCGCACCGAGATGAATGCGCCGCGGCAGGACAGCCGCGCGGAGGCAGGGTCGGCCAGGCAGGGCACAGAGCGCGACAGCCGCGCGGAGACGAACGGGCCAAGGCCGGACAATCGAATCGAGATGAATACGCCGCGGCAGGACAACCGCGACAAGCCGCCCACAGAGCTCTCGCAGCTCGACAGCGGACAAGTGGCGATGGGCATTCTGGAGGTCATGCAGGACGGCTTCGGCTTCATCCGCAGCGACAACTATATGCCGGGCGAGAACGATGTGTACGTTTCTCCGTCTCAGATCCGCAAATTTAACCTGAAGACCGGCGACATCATTTCTGGCAACACGAGGATCAAGGCGCAGCAGGAGAAGTTCAGCGCGCTGCTGTATCTGAAGACAATCAATGGCAAAGTGCCTTCCGAGGCGATGAAGCGTTATAATTTCGAGGACATGACGCCGATTTTCCCGAACGAGCGTCTGCGCATGGAGCGCGCGTCCAGGGCAGTCGCGATGCGGATCGTCGATCTGTTTTCCCCGATCGGCAAGGGGCAGAGGGGCATGATCGTCTCGCCGCCGAAGGCCGGCAAGACGACGCTTTTGAAGGATGTGGCCCGGTCGATCCTGGAGAACGATCCGGACATGAAGCTGCTGATCCTGTTGATCGATGAGCGTCCGGAGGAGGTCACGGACATCAAGGAGGCCATCCGCGGCGACAATGTCGAGGTTATTTATTCGACCTTCGATGAGCTGCCGGAGCATCACAAGCGTGTGTCTGAGATGGTGATCGAGCGCGCGAAGCGGCTCGTGGAGCAGCGGGAAAATGTGACGATCCTGCTCGACAGCATCACGCGTCTGGCCCGCGCGTACAACCTCACGGTTCCGCCAAGCGGCAGGACGCTCTCGGGCGGTCTGGATCCGGCGGCGCTGCATATGCCGAAGCGTTTCTTTGGCGCGGCGCGCAAGATGCGCGAGGGCGGCAGCCTCACGATCCTGGCGACGGCGCTCGTGGACACCGGCAGCAAGATGGACGACGTCGTTTACGAGGAGTTCAAGGGTACCGGCAACATGGAGCTTGTGCTGGACCGCAAGCTTTCTGAGCGGCGTGTGTTCCCGGCCATCGATATCCCGAAATCCGGGACGCGGCGCGAGGATCTTTTGCTGGACCGTGAGGAGCAGGAGGCGGTCTACATCATGCGCCGGGCGCTGAACGGCCTGAAGTCGGATGAGGCAGTCGAGAATATCCTGAACCTGTTCGTGCACACGAAGGACAACCGCGAACTCGTGCAGCGGGTGCGCAGGCAGAAGTTTGTGTGACGCAAGATGCTGGTGATCGGTAGTTACTGTTCACTCCCCACTGTCCCGCGAGGTGATTTCCGTGCAAAATGCACGGAAATCCCGAGGGTTGAAGCGAGAAATGCTGCGAATGCAGCATTTCTGTGCATCGCGAAGCGCAGTTACTGTTCACGGAGTGAACAGTAACGATCGGTATTTTGGATAGCCTGACGACAAATTTTTTGGTTGCAATTTCACGGGAAATATGCTATCATTTACAAGCTGTTCTATAAATATGTGGAACGCGAACTGCAGGGACTTGCAGGGTTAGTCCGGGGAGGCTTGCCGCGGTAGTATCCGAGCGGCATCGACCGGAAAAGGGCCGGGGCGAATAGCCGGGAAGACGGGCGGCGGATGGGCCGCAGGATTTGCCGGGCCGCAGTTCACGATCAAAGAAGAAGAGGTGAAGATCATGAAGGAAGGAATCCATCCGGAGTATTATCAGGCAACTGTGACATGCAACTGTGGCAACACGTTTGTGACTGGTTCCACGAAGAAGGACATCCACGTGGAAATCTGCTCCAAGTGCCACTCGTTCTACACGGGTCAGCAGAAGACTGCAGCAGCCCGCGGCCGTATCGAGCGATTCAATAAGAAGTACGGGATTGAATCCAAATAGTTCAGAGATCATACGGGACTGTCGTCAAGTAGAGCTCGCGAGGTACGGGCTGTTTTGCGGCAGTCCCGTTTGCTTTTATGTGATAAAGCCCGGTCTCCATGCGAAAGACAGGCGGCAAGTTTACTTGCCGGACTGACTTTGCATGAGAGACGCTAACCCGCATGAGCAAAAAAGCAACGTGAACGGAGTGAGCGATGCGATTTACGAATGAGGGGGTAGGATTGCGGGAGCACGATGTGCGGAGCAATCCGTGGGCTTTTGGTTATGGAGAAGGAGGAATTGCGATGAAGCCATCCGGAATAGGAGGACAGGCGGTAATAGAGGGCGTCATGATGCGCAACGGCGGCAAGTACGCGGTGGCAGTGCGGACGCCGGACAAGCAGATCGTGGTGGACGTGCAGGACTGCAAGAGTTCGAAATGGAAGCACCAGAAGTTCGTGAAGCTGCCGATCATCCGCGGCGTGGTCAATTTTGTCGACTCGCTGGTGCTCGGCATGAAGTCGCTGATGTATTCGGCGACGCTGTTTGCGGAGGAGACGGACGAGGAGCGCTCGGAGCGCGAGGGCAAGGCGCGGAAAAAGGCGCAGGCCAAGGCGCAGAAGCTGAGGGCGCAGGGCAAAGAGGCCGAGGCGCAGAAGGTGCTTGACAAGTGCGAGGTGAAGCTGAAAAAAGAGGCTGAGAATCCGGATTCCTCCGGGGACGACGCGCTGATGACGGCGACGGTGATCTTCTCGCTCGCGTTCTCGGTGGCGCTGTTTATTTTGTTGCCGTATTTCCTGTCGCGTTTCCTGAGGAATGTGATCGAGTCCGAGACGCTGATCCTGGTGGCGGAGGGCATCGTGAAGCTGCTGATCTTTTTCAGCTATCTGTACCTGATCTCGCGGATGAAGGACATTCAGCGCAATTTCATGTACCACGGCGCGGAGCACAAGTGCATCAACTGCATTGAGCACGGGCTGGAGCTGAACGTGGAGAATGTGCGGGCGAGCTCGCGCGAGCACAAGCGCTGCGGCACAAGCTTTCTTTTTATCGTGATGTTTGTGAGTATTGTGTTTATTATGGTGGTCAGTATTCCGCTGTTCGCGCTGATTCACGTGCACGCGGGGTTCTGGCGCGTTGTGCTGCGTCTGGCGCTGCTGCCGCTGATCGCGGGCGTGTCGTATGAGTTTATCCGGCTGGCGGGGACGAGCGACAGCAAGCTTGTCAATATCCTGAGCAAACCGGGGATGTTGCTGCAGCACATGACGACGAAGGAGCCGGACGACTCGATGATCGAGGTGGCGATCGCGTCGGTCGAGGCGGTGTTCGACTGGAAGAAATTTGAGAATGAGCAGTTCGGGACGCACTATGAGCTGGAGGAGACACCGGCCGGGGAAGAGATAGTCTGAGTGAAGAGCAGGCAAAAGCGTGAGCGACGAAAACAGCCTGCGGTTGGCGGAAAAAGGCAGCGCCGGAGGAAAGTGCGCCGAACGGCTGACAGGAGAGATGAGACGCGGACGGAAGAGGAGAGAAACAGCTGGCAGAAGAAAGGCGGGACGATGGATTGAAGACAGGATCCGGCGGTCGGGAGAAACCGGCGAATCTGCGTGAAATGCTGCGCTTCGGGGAAGAATATCTGGCGGAGCACGGTGTTGCGGATGCGCCTGTGGATGCGTGGCTGCTGCTGGAGTATGTGACGGGTCTTAGCCGTGCGCAGTATCTGGCGCGGGCGGCGGAACCGCTGGAGAGAGTCTGTGAGACTCTGCGAACGGCGAGGTCGTTGGAGAAGAGCCGTGAGATTCTGTGTGAAGAGGAAGCAACGTCCGGTTCCAAGCTTGGAATGAACTATGGAGTGAAAAGGTCGTCTGATGTAGCTGCGGAGATATTCAGGGAGTACCGTGAGCTTCTGGAGCAGCGCGGCGGACACATTCCCCTGCAGCATCTGACCGGGGAGCAGGAGTTCATGGGGCTGACGTTCCGGGTGAACAAGCACGTACTGATCCCGCGGCAGGACACGGAAACGCTTGTGGAAGAGGCGCTTGCGCGGCTGCGTCCGGGTATGCGGGTGCTCGATCTGTGCACCGGTTCCGGGTGCATTGCGGTGAGCCTAGCGAAGCTGGGTCCGGAGTATCTCGCACGGCAGGCACAAAAAGACAGGGCGGCGGATGCAGAGCTGCAGAAGCTGAGCCCGGAGCATCTTGCATGGCAGGTGCAAAAAGACAGGGCGGCGGATGAAAAGCTGCAGAAGCGTGAGGCGAGCGCTGAGCATGGCGAGTCGGCTTCGGAAGCAAAGGGCTGCGCAGCGCTGAATCCGGCATTTCACATTGACGCCTCGGACATTTCCACGGAAGCCGTTGCGGTTGCGCGGGAGAATGCACAGCGGCTGGACGCACAGGTGCGGTTTATTGAGAGCAATCTGTTCGCGGGAATTACCGAAACGAATAGTTACGACGGAATAGATAGGAATATCGAAACGAATTGTTATGCGGATATTGATGGGATAGGTGCGAAAGAACAGATCGCCGGGAAGAACCGGATGAATGAAATGACCGGGACAGATGGGACGTCTGAAATAAATGAAATGGCCGGCAGTGGCAGTACCGGTTTCTTCGGACAATACGACATGATCGTGTCGAATCCACCCTACATCCGCACAGCGGTAATCGGGGAACTGGCGGAGGAGGTGCGGCTGCATGAGCCGGTTCTGGCGCTCGACGGTTCAGATGACGGCCTGTATTTTTACCGGGAGATCGTGCGGCAGAGTCCGGCGCATCTGACGGACGGCGGCTGGCTGCTTTTTGAAATCGGGTACGATCAGGCGGAGGCAGTGCGCGGGCTGATGGCGGAGGCTGGTTTTGCGGAGATCGAGGTGATCCGCGATCTTGCCGGGAATGACCGGGTCGTGTGCGGAAGATATTGTTGAAGGAGATGTTTGGGAAACAGGATGGAGGAGGAATTTCCATGTTTGATAAATTAGACGACTTGCTGATGCGGTTCGAGGAGATTCTGAATATGCTCAACGATCCGGCGGTGATCGCGGATCAGGCGAGGTTTCAGAAGCTCATGAAGGAGCAGGCCAGTCTGCAGCCGATCGTGGATGCGTACCGTGAGTACCGCAAATGCAGGGAAACGATCGACGACAGCCTTGCGATGCTCGACGAGGAGTCGGACGAGGAGATGCGCGAGATGCTCAAGGAGGAGCTTGCCCAGGCGCGGAAGCAGATCGAGGAATTGGAGCAGAAGCTGAAAATTCTTCTGCTGCCGAAGGATCCGAACGACGACAAGAATGTTATCGTGGAGATCCGCGCGGGTGCGGGCGGCGACGAGGCGGCGCTGTTTGCGGCGGAGATCTACCGTATGTATGTGCATTACGCGGAAAGCCAGCGCTGGAAGGTCGAGACGATGGACGTCGAGGAGATCGGCATCGGCGGTATGAAGTATGTCAGCTTCATGATCACGGGTCAGGGCGCGTACTCGAAGCTGAAATACGAATCCGGCGTGCACCGCGTGCAGCGTGTGCCGGAGACAGAGTCCGGCGGCAGGATCCACACGTCGACGATCACGGTGGCCGTAATGCCGGAGGCGGAGGAGTTTGAAGTTGTGATCGACGAGAAGGACATCCGCATCGATGTGATGCGCGCGTCGGGCAACGGCGGCCAGTGCGTCAACACGACAGATTCCGCGGTGCGGCTGACGCATTACCCGACGGGGATTGTCGTTTACAGCCAGACGGAGAAATCGCAGCTTCAGAACAAGGCGAAGGCGTTCGCTTTGCTGCGGGCGAAGCTGTATGATATCGAGCAGCAGAAGGCGCACGACGCGGAGGCAGAGCTGCGCAGAAGCCAGGTGGGCACCGGGGATCGTTCCGAGAAGATTCGCACCTACAATTTCCCGCAGGGGCGGGTGACGGACCACCGGATCAACCTGACGCTCTACAAGCTGGACAAGGTTATGGATGGCGATATCCAGGAGATCATCGACAGCTGCATCGCGGCGGATCAGGCGGCGAAGCTTGCGAAGATGAACGAATGAACGGCCGGGCGGCTGGAGGAAGGCGAGAATAGTTAGCGGGAACAGTTAGCAGGAGTAGTTAGGAGAGTAGTTGTATGGAAGACTGGATGAACGACAGGACTTATCCGGCGAACGGGATCCGGATCTGTATAGACAGCGACGACGCGGATGATTTCCGGGGGAAATTTTACAGCAGGATGAATCGCGATCCGATCGTTTTCCACGATTTCGGGGAGCTGATCGTGCTGGCTGACAAGCTTTTTGACAAGCGCGGTTATCCGCAGACCTTTCAGGAGAAGCGGAGCTTCCGCGGCGGCGTGTCGGCCGGGCCGGGTCATTATGCGGCGCCGGAGATTTATCTGACAGATGAAGAGATCCTTGCGAGGAGAGGTGCGTGCTGTACGTTTGACGTCATGGTGGAGAGCCGCCGCAGGGCCGGCTGGCAGGGCGTCCTGTTCGGAGTGGACGGAAGCGCGCACGAGTACCAGAGCGAGATGGAGCTGCTGAAAGAGATCGCCGCGGAGATGGAGCGGCGCAAGGTGTAAAACGATTCTGCCAGTTCAGTGCAAAAAAGGAGCGCGATACCATGAAACACACTGCAATGACGATCTTATATGAGGTACATGACAACCTGTATGTGAATCTGACGAACAAGTGTCCGTGCGCGTGCACGTTCTGCCTGCGTCAGACGCGCGAGAGCATGGAGGAGTCGGGGTCGCTCTGGCTGGAGCACACGCCGACGTTCGACGAAGTGCTGGCGGAGTTCGGAAAATTTGACCTGGACAAATATGCGGAGGTAGTCTTCTGCGGTTTCGGCGAGCCGACGGAGGCCCTGGATGTGCTGCTTCAGACCGCGCGCTTCGTGAAGGAGCGCTATGGAAAGCCGATTCGAATCAATACGAACGGGCTCGGCAATCTGGTGAACGGAAAAGATATCGTGCCGCTTCTGCAGGGGCTTGTCGACACGGTCTCGATCAGCCTGAACACACCGGATCGGAAGAAATATTATGAGCTCGTGCGGCCGAAGTTTGGAGAGCAGTCGTTTGACGCGATGCTCGATTTCGCGCGGGAATGTGTGAAATATGTGCCGCAGGTGGTGATGACGACCGTGGCGACGACGCTGACTGCGCAGGAAGAAGAGCAGTGCCGCGCGATCTGCGGGCAGCTGGGCGTGAGATACCGCATCCGGCCGTGGGAAGACTGAACATTGCCGGTTAGAGCAAGTTTTCTGCGGCTGCCTGGCGGGCACCCAGAAGCTTCACAAGCCGGAAGACCTGCTCTGCAGTGTCGGCCAGATTGCGTGCGGCGTTTTCGCGATCCATAGCTTCCTCAAGCGTGATAACGCTTTGGAGAATGGGAAAGAACGCGTCGATGCCGGCGTCGTTGCAGGCGCCTGCGTCCGATGTGGCGCTGCCGGAGAAAGCGATCACCGGCTTGCCGTATTTTTTGGCGATCTGTGCGACGCCGGCCGGAGCTTTGCCCATCACGGTCTGGGCGTCCAGCCTGCCCTCGCCTGTGACTATGAGGTCGGCGTCCTTTATATAGTCTTCTATATGCGTTTCTTCCAGCACGATTCGGACGCCGGATTCAAGCACCGCGTTTGTGAAGGCGAGAAACGCGAATCCGAGGCCGCCCGCGGCTCCTGTCCCCGCCTGATTTTTGTCAGCGCGGGGATATTTTTTCGATGTTGCGAAAATGCGCGCAGGCTCGGCATTGTTAAAGCTGAGGGGCTGGGGAAGCCGCTGCGAGTCTGTCTGTTTTGTGTCGGCGTTCGGGTTGGATGTCAGGCTGGCTATCAGGTCTGCGTACGCGTTAAGCCACTGATCCATCTGAAGAACCATGGACGGGGATGAGCCCTTCTGTGGCCCATAGACAGCGCTCGCCCCATTCTTTCCACACAGGGGATTCGTCACATCGCAGGCGATGCGGAAGCTGCATTCGCAAAGCTCCGGGATCACGGAATCGTCGGTGATCGTCTGAAGCTCTCCGAGTCCCTTTGCACCGAAAGAGACCTGCTCTCCATTTGCATTGAGCATACCGTAGCCCAGCGCCTGGAGCATCCCGATCCCGCCGTCGTTGGTGGCGCTTCCGCCGATCCCCACAATGAAACGGCGGCAGCCCTTTGCGATGGCGTCGCGGATTACCTCACCGACCCCGTAGGTGGTGGTGGCCATAGGATTGCGCTCATCCGCGGGGACAAGCGTGATTCCCGCCGCGGCGGACATTTCCATGACGGCTGTCTGACCATCGCCAAGTATTCCGTAGGCACATTCCACTGGCCTGCCAAGCGGGCCCGTGACAGTCACCTTTTCCGTGTGCCCACCCATTCCGAGGGTGAGTGCCGCGACGGTTCCCTCTCCTCCGTCTGCGAGCGGCCGCACGCTTATCCGGGCGTCCGGACAGACCCGGAGGATGCCCTTTCGGGCAGCCTTGCCCGCCTCAAGGGAGGTCAGGCTTCCTTTGAATGAGTCGATCGCGATTACGATTTTCATTGTTGATTCCTTTCTTTGATTACATCCGGACATTCCGCAATTCCCCCTGAGGTGGGGAAACAGCTTTACTGTTTTAAAAGGTATGTGATGCTGAGAGCGGAAAATATCTTGCGGATTGTTCCGCGTTTATCGTGCTTATGATGTTTGGCCTCTGCTGTTATCATAGTGTAATATCGCTGAAAAATCAACGGAAAACGATTAATCACAAAAGGTAAGGTTTCTTGTTGACAGAAAGTGTAAAGAAGTATACCTTATGAAATAGGGAAACTTATTCCGCTCGACTATACGGCGCCGGAAAACCTGATCGCGGACTATGTGGATGCGGCAAAAAATCATCTGGACGTCGTGAATATGATCAACTGTCCGAAACGGTATTTCTTCTGCGACGATTTTCTGGAGGAATGCTTTGAGAAGCTCGGACAGGAGATCTGCAGCTGTCATTTAAAGGACATCCGGCTGAGCAGTGAGCTGACGTTTCGCTTGGAGGAGACAGCCTGCGGGAACGGGATCCTGAACATAGAGAAGTATGTCTCGCTGATTGACAAGTACGACCCGGATATGCCGCTGATCATCGAGCATCTGTCGGCGGACGAGGAGTATATTCAGAGCCTCCGCTATGTGCAGGACAGACTGAAAAAGGCCGGCATGAGCCGGGAATAGCGTCCTGTGGATGTGAGATTATTGGAAAATTTATGATAATAAACAGAAAGGATGGGATCAAAGATGAAAGAGGTTTATGAGTTTCTGAAGGCATGCGGGGTCTATTACCTTGCGACGGCGGAGGGGAACCAGCCCCATGTGCGGCCGTTCGGTACGGTCGACCTGTTTGATGGAAAGCTGTATATCCAGACCGGGAAGCGCAAGCCGGTGGCGGACCAGCTGAAGGCGAACGGCAAAATCGAGATCAGCGGGATGACGCCGGACGGGAAGTGGATTCGCCTGTCCGCGGAGGCGGTTCTGGACGACAATATCGAGGCGCAGCGGCATATGCTGGACAACTACCCGTCGCTGCAGGCGCAGTATCAGCCCGGGGACGGCAACACAGAGGTCTATTATCTGAAAAACGCCGTGGCGCAGATCTGTTCGTTCACGGAAGAGACAAAGACATATCGGTTTTGAACTAAGGCCGTTAAAACGCTTCTTTTGCCTGGTAGACTGGGGCAATTATGAAAATCTGACTGAATGACACACAAAAATAAGCTGTCGCAAAGTTCCACTGACGGGCGATACCTCGGGGAATGGGGCGAGCCGGGGAAAGATTTGGCTGCCGCCAATGAATAAAAAGATTGACACCAAATACGATACCACATATAATGTATTTAAGGAGATATTCGGAATGCCAAAATGGGATAAACTATTGACGAAAATATGCTCGTTGTCAAAGGATCTCCGTTTCGAAGAGCTGCGCAGAGTTTTGGAAAGCTGTGGCTATGAAATGAATGCACCAAAGGGCTGCAGCAGTCATTTTACATTTCGAAAGCCTGGTTGCCAACCAATCACAATTCCAAGGCATGAACCAATTAAAAGGGTATATGTTGAACTGGTAAAGCAAATCGTAGAAAGCGAGGCAGAGGATGATGAAAACACTTGATGATTACATGGCTTTGTCTTATCGTATGGAAATTATAGAAGACAAGGACGAAGGTGGATTTGTGGTTTCTTATCCAGATCTTCCCGGCTGTATCACTTGTGGAGAGACAATTGAAATTGCTCTTGCCAACGCTGTAGATGCAAAAAAAGAATGGCTCACGGCAGCGCTGGAGGAAGGGATTTCTATCCAAATGCCGGATGATCTTGAAAACTATTCGGGGCAATTTAAGCTGAGAATACCTCGCAGTCTGCATAGATCACTGGCTGAGCATTCCAGAAAGGAAGGTATCAGCATGAACCAATATTGCGTGTACCTGCTTTCCCGCAACGATGCGGTTTATATGAAAAAGGATTAAGCTATACAAAAAAGGCGTCGGGAGCACGTTTACGGTAGAGTTTTAGGAATTCAGATTTTCCACAAGCCGGAAGACCTGCTCCGCGGTGTCAGCTAAATTGCGCGCGGCGTTCTCGCGATTCAGTGTAATATCGCTGAAAAATCAATGGAAACGTTTGCTTACAAAAGGCAGCTATAATTTAAAAAAAGCAGATACTTATGAAAATCCTGATATCTGTATAATAGTTTAATATAGGGCAATATCATGCATTGCTTAAAAAAGCAGGAGCATAATTTTATTAATGAGGATGTTAAAGAAATACCAACCCAGAATCGATTCACATGAGTTGACATGATCGGATTGGTAAGAAAGAAGGTGCTGTAATGAACAGAAAATTTCGGGTAGGAGTGGTCGGCGCTGGCGCGATCAGCGGACGGTACATCGGCACGATCCAGAAAAAGTTTCCGATGATAGAGATCGTCTCGGTCTGTGCGACGCGCGTGGAGAGCGCGAAACGCAGGGCGGAGGAGTTCGGGCTTACAGCCTGTACATTGGACGAGATGCTGGAGGATCCTTCCATCGATATGATCCTGAACCTAACCCCGGTGGGAGCGCACTATGAGATCATACGCAGGGCATTGCAGGCGGGGAAGCACGTTTACACGGAGAAGACGATGACGGACGATCCGGTGAAGGCGAAGGAGCTGGCGGCGCTGGCGGAGGAAAAGCAGCTGTACCTTGGCAGCGCGCCGGACACTTTTCTCGGGGCGGCGGTGCAGACGGCCCGTCGGGCCATCGATGCCGGGGAGATTGGCGAGGTGACATCCTTTGCGCTTGCGGCCAACCGCAACAACAACGCGCTGCTGAGTATGTTTTCTTTTCTCCGCATCCCGGGGGCCGGGATCTGCTATGACTACGCGGGCTACTACATCACCGCTCTTGTGAGCCTGCCCATTACAATTCCCACTTTTGCCATGTCCGTTCTCCTTTTCT
>CANQWV010000063.1 GCA_947627645.1 uncultured Lachnospiraceae bacterium
CATCCGGGCCCGGCTCTCAAGGCCGTCGAGCAGCAGAAGCTGCCGAAGCAAGAAACGACTCGTCGGCTCCCTTTGCGAACTGCGCTCCCGGATAGAGCGCGGCGTCCTCATCATAGCGGATCTCACCCAGATGTTCCGTCATGATCTGCCGGAAGATATAGTTCACGCCGCCGAGTACCTGTGTCCGGCTTCGGAAATTCCGATGCAGGTCGATGCGGCAGCCGGGAGCCTGCTGCCCAGCCGACTCCTGTCTTCCGGCCGGCGCTTCCGATTTCCTGGAAGGCGGCAAGTCCGCCTGATAGGTCTTATATTTTTCCATGAACAGCTCCGGCCTCGCGAGGCGGAAGCGGTAAATGCTCTGCTTGACGTCGCCGACCATGAAGCGATTCTGCGCGTCGCAGCCCTTGCCCGAAACACTGTCCAGGATCAGCTCCTGCACCAGGTTGCTGTCCTGGTACTCGTCGATCATGATCTCCGCAAAGCTCTCCGCGTACTCTCTCGCCGCCGCGGTCGGAACCGCCTGTCCGTCCTTTTTCTCGACAAGGATCTGCAGGGCAAAGTGCTCCAGATCCCCGAAATCCGCCAGATTCTGCGCAGCCTTTTTCTGCGCGAGACGCTCCATGAAATCCTCCGCCAGCCGCGTCAGCACGCGCACCCAAAGCCCGCTCTTCTCAAGCTCCTGCCAAAGCGCCTCCGGCGTCCCATAATAATACCGTTTCCTCAGGGCGGCAAGCGCCTCCTTGACGTCGCCGCGCATCGCCTGCACCTGCTGCTTTTTCCCCGGATCGATAGAGTCGTCCCTCTTCGCGCTAAGCCGCGCAAAAGGCTCCATCTGCGCAAACGCGCGGGCATAACCCTCATAGCCGTCCGTCCCGCAGGTCTCCAGCCCTTCCAGCAGCTCCAGGTCGGATTCCAGCGCACTAAGGTAAGGATAGGGGCCGCCCGGCTCCTGCGCGATCCGTATCGCCTCCTCGACCTGAGTGTGCAGATCCGTGAGCAGCCGCGCCGTATCCTCCAGGATATAGACAAGCCAGGGAGCGTCTGTCTCTTCTGAAATTCCCGCAGCTCCGGTGAAAAATCTGTTCCGCGAACCGTTCCCTTCGGAAATTTGCCGCCGATTCTCGACCCCTTCTTTTGCAAAGTATGAATTTGCAGCTTCTGTTCTTCGCTCCCCCTCATACTGTGCCCTGCACTCCCGCAGCCATTCCAGCGGCCACGGCTGTCCGAGCGCGAAATGATAGAGCTTCAGGACGGCCGCCTCGATCGCCTGGTCGCTCTTTCCCGCCGTAAACTGCTCCAGGAACTGATGAAACTCCTCATCCGCGTCCTCGTACGCGTCATCCACCGTCTCTCTCGCTGTATCCTGTTCAAGAAGCAGCATCTCTCCCTCGTCGGCGACCCGGAACGCCGGATCGATGCCGATCGTCTGGAAATGGCTGCGCAGCACTCCCAGGCAGAAGCTGTGGATGGTCGTGATCTTCGCGTTGTGCACCAGAACAAGCTGCCGCTGCAGATGTTCATTCTCCGGCTCTTCCTCGGCGCGCTGCTCCAACGCGTCGCGGATCCGCTCTCGCATCTCGGCGGCTGCCGCGTTCGTGAAGGTCACCACGAGCAGCCGGTCGATATCAATCGGATTCTCCCCTGTGATCATATTCAGGATCCGGGCCACCAGCACCGCCGTCTTGCCGGAGCCCGCGGCTGCGGAGACAAGAATGCTGCAGCCGCGCGTATCGATGACCCTCTGTTGTTCCTCTGTCCATTTCACTGCCATGCCTTTGCTTCCTGCCTCTCCCCGCTTGTCTCCGCCTCAATCTGCTCCCACACCTGCTCCCCGGAGAGCTGCGGCGTGCGCTTCCTGCATCTGCCCGGAATCCTGCGGTCGAAGCCGCAGACCTCTGCATAGGCGCAGTAATCGCAGGCGCTGTGCGTCTTATCCTCAAAGGGGCTGGCCTCGATCTTCCCCTGCAGGATCTCCCCGGCCATGTCCGCCATTTTCTTTGAGACAAAGCTGGAGAGCTGCGCGAACTGTTCCGTCGTCGCCGCACTGGAGGCCGCCTTCAATGTCCCATCCTTCCTGTAGCCCGCCGGGATCACCAGGGAATCCCCGGCAAGCCTGGCGTCCAGCATACGCAGCACGGTCTCGTCGCTGTTGAGCAGGCCGTCCGGGCGCAGCTTCTTCAGAAGCTTTTCCTGCATCTGCTCGTCTGTCGCCCCTTCCTCCCACTCGAGGATCGGATCATCCAGGTGATAATAGAAAATGCCTGCCGGAATCACGTTCGCCTGCTGCGCCTTCCCTTCCCGGCGCGCTTTCTGACGCACCTCTGCCATTTCCGCAGCCTCTTCCTGCCGTCCGGCCGCCTGCTGCTTTCCTTCCAGCAGCCTGCGCTCCATTTCCAGCGCCGCGTTCAGATAGACGACAAGCTGCAGCTGCAGCCCGTAATAGAGAGAAACCGGGTCAAACTTCGTCGCCCCGGACTTATAGTCCACAATCTTGACATACACGGCGTCGTCCGTTTCCGCCGTGTCGATCCGGTCGATCCTGCCCTGCAGCCGCATCGTTCCGCTCTTGCCGAAGCGCACGTGCACCGCCTCCAGATCGCCCACATTCTCAAAGGACACTTCGAACCCGGCCGGCCGGAACTGTCCGGCCCGAAGCTGCTCATGCATCGCCCATGCGGCGCGGCAGAGGATCCGTTTCACCCTGCGCACGGTGTACGCCTCCCGCGCGCTTCCGCACAGGGCTTCCTCCCCATATTCCTGAACAGCCTCATCCACACAGCTCTCCATGAGCGCGCCCTGCTCCTCGTCCGCGAGCTCTGCCCAGTCGTGCCCTTCCGTCTGGAGTCTGTCCGAAAAACGTTTGAGCGCAGAGTGAAAAAGGATGCCGAGGTCGACCGCCCGGATCCCGTAGAGCTCCCGCTCGGAAAGCCGCAACCCGTACAGCGCAAAATGCGCGAACGCGCAGGACGCGAACTGCTCCAGCCGCGTCACACTCGCCTTGATCGCCTCGCCATACAATTCTTTTGAGATATGATAAGAAAGAGTTTCCTGCCCATCCTGCGCAAACGCTGCCCTCGCAAGCCTCCGCACATGCTCCCGGTACCGCTCATCCCTCAGGTAGGAGGCGTACAGCTCCAGCCAGCAGGAATCCCGCCTTCCCTCCCGAAGCTCCTGCAGTCCGCGTGTCAGGCAGAGCATCCCATTCTCCTTTGACGTCAGCTGGAACACCGAGCTCCCGGCGTCCTGCTCCCGCACGATCTCCAGCGCGGGGAACAGCTTCCGGATCGTGGACACCAGGTAGGAGGGCCGCATTCCCTGGCCGTCCCCGCTCATCGCACACCACGACAAATACAGATGATCCTGGGGCTTTGTCAGATTCTGGTACAGATAAAAACGCTGCATATAACTGTTTTCCCGCACGGAGGGGGCAAGCTCGACCCCGGAGTCCTGCAGAAGCTCCCGCTCCATGTCGGAGACGATTCCGCCCCCGTCCCCGCGCGCGGGCACCCAGCCGTCGTTCAGACCGAGGAAAAATAATAGTTTCACATGCGCAAGGCGGGAACGCCTGATGTCGCCCACCTGCACCTGGTCGATCCCGGGCGGTATGATCCCGACCCGCGCCTCCTCGACCCCCGCGTCGAGGATCTCAGAGAACTCGCTCACGCTGACGTGCTCCTCCCCGAGCAGGTCGACCATCTCGTCGAGGAGCGCCATTAGGATCCGATAAATCTGGCTGTATTCCTTCGCCTCTTCCCGCGCCCCTTCCCTCTCGAGCGCCAGTTCCCTGTTCTTCAGACGCTGCTGCACCTGGCACGACTCCAGCAGCTCGCACAGCGCGTCCGCGTACTGCCGCAGCGCCGCATCCTTCTGGCGCAGCTTATGCGCAAACGGCAAAAGCTGGCGCATGGCGCGCTGCCGCCACTCATTGCAGCGCGCAAGCTCCTCCGGGCTCATCCCCTTCGGCAGATACGTCCACTCCCGCTCCCAGCGGCTGCGCCCGCGGATCCCCGCCGCAAGCACATAATTCTCCAGCCGGTCTGTCTCCTCCGGCGTCACGTCCGTCATCCCGGTGCGCAGGAAGCGGAAGACCGCCTCGCAGGAAAAATCCTTCTCCGCCGCATTCAGCGCGCCGCGCACAAACTCAAGGCAGGGATTCAGCAGGATATGCCTCGTCTCGTCGAGGAACGCCGGAATCTCATACAGCGGAAAAAGCTTTTTTATGTAACTGTCGTAAGAGCTTAAATTACCTGTAATGATCGCGATCTCGCGGTAGCGATAGCCTCTTTCCCGCACTAGACGGCTGATCGTGCGCGCCGCGAAGTGCACCTCCTGCATCGGCGTGGAGGCGCTGTGCAGGGAGATCTCCGCCTCTCCTGAAGCCGGAGCTTCTGCTCTGGGATTCTCCGTTTTCAGTTCAAAACCTTCTATGTCGTCCGTAAATCCCTGCCGCCCGGTTCGTCCTGCTGCCCCATCTGGCCGGGCAGACGGCAGAGCGGCAGCTGTTTTCCCATAAACCTCCCGCCTGCGGCGGAACAGGTTCTGCTCCAGATGAAGCAGCATCCCGCCCTCCCTGAAGCGCGGAAGTCCGGCCTTCCCGCACAGGAGCATATCGTCGATCTGCGTGACCTCCCGCGCCACCTTCTCAACCCCGCGTATCAGCTTCTTGCTGAGCGCGAACAGCTCGTGCTCCTGGATCTCTCCGAAAAAAGCCTCCCGGACGTCAATCGTCACCGTCACCCAGACCTTCGGGCAGATGGCCAGCAGCTCGCGCAGCACCTTCAGCTGGGACGGCGCGAACCCGGCAAAGCCGTCAAAGGCCAGCACGCTCCGCCGCAGAAGCCGGGAGTCTCCCGCCACCTGGCACAGTACATCCATAAGCTCTTCCGGCTTCATGAAACGCTCCCTCTGATAGTCCAGGAAGGCGCGGTACAACACCCGCAGATCCGCGAGCTTCGCGCGCAGCAGCGGCCTTCCCCCGGCAAACTCTATCATCTGCTGCAGCTCGAAATCGGTGATCTCATACTGCATCAGTTCAGAAAGCATGGATTTGACCTCGGAGATATAGCCGGGCCGGTTCATCCTGCCGCCCAGCACCTGCAGGGCGTCCTTCTGCTCCATCGCCACCTTGCGCAGCATCAGGTTTTTCCCGGTCTCCGTGAGCACGCTTCTGCGGTCCGCCCCGACCTCCTCGAAAATGCGGTGCGCCAGGCGCTGGAAGCTCAGAACATCGATGTTCCGGATGCCGCCGTCCGGATGCAGCATGACCAGATCCCTCTGGGTCTGCATCGTAAACTGCTCCGGGACGATCACAATATAATTTTCCTCCGGGTGTTCGCGCGACTGTGCGATCAGCTTCTCATAAAGCCTGTGCGACTTGCCGCTCCCGGAATTTCCGACAATCAGCTGCAATGACATAAGCTACCTCTTGAATGTGCCTGAATGAAACCTATGCCCCCGCAGGAACACAGACTGAATCTCCAGATGATCGTCCAGCACGACAAGATCCGCGTCCTTGCCGTCCTCGATGGAGCCTTTGCGGTCGTAGACGCCGATCAGCTTCGCAGGATTCTCCGTGAAAAGCGGAAGCACCTTCGCCAAAGGCTCGCCGGTGAACGCAAGCACGTTGCGCAGCGCCCGGATCTGGGTCAGCGTGCTGCCCGCCCTCGCGCCGCCGTCAGCAAGCCGCGCATCCCCGTCCCTGACCTCGACCTCATTGACGCCAAGGTGGTAAGTTCCGTCCGGCAGGCCCGCCGCCATGATCGAATCTGTAACCGCCACCATGCGGTTCCAGCCCTTCACCTTCAGCCAGAGCCTCACGATCCCCGGATGAAGATGCAGGCCGTCGCAGATCATCTCGCTGTAAATGTCAGACTCCAGCGCCGCTCCCAGGATCCCGGGCTCGTGCCGGTCCAGAGCCCGCATGGCGTTGCCCGTGTGCGTGCTGCAGGCCGCCCCCGCCGCGATCGCACGCTTCGCCGTCTCATAGTCCGCGCCGGAGTGCCCGATCGCCGCCACAATGCCAAGCTCCCCAAGCTTTGCAATCAGCCGCTCCGCCCCCTCGAGCTCCGGGGCGACCGTCATATAGCGGATCTTTCCCTTCGCGCGCTCCTGGTATCTCTTCACAAGCCCGATCTGTGGCTTTTGCAGCAGCTGTTCCGGCATCGCGCCCTTGTACTCCTTTGCGAGGAACGGTCCCTCCAGGTGAAGGCCCAGCAGCTGCGCGGCGTCTGCGCCGGACTGATCCCACGCGAGCAGCTGGTCGATGCACCACTCTGTCTGCTCCACCGTATCCGTCAGCACGGAAGCCAGCCATGAGGTCGTGCCGTTCGACGCAAAAAACGCGCCGATTTTTCTGAGGCCGTCCGCATCCGCACCGTTCACGTCGACGCCGACCGCTCCGTGCGTGTGGATGTCGATCATGCCCGGGATGATCTTCTGCCCCGCAGCGTCGACGATCTCACAACGCGAAGCAGGCGCATGCTCCTCACCGCCTCGCAGGATCCGGAGCTTCCCCTCCGAAAGCTCAAGCGCGGCGGGCTCGAATCCATGGTTGAGATAAACCTCTCCATTTACAATAAGGTAAGCTTGTTTTTCTCCATGTCCCATACCGTTCCCCTTTTCTTATCACATTCTCCTGCGAACTTCAAAGCACCGCAGTTTGATCCACAGCGTTTACTTCTCTGCTCTCCCCGGCTCCGGCACGATGTACGCCTCCGTCTCGACCGGCAGATTCTGCACGCGCAGAGAATGCTCCGCAAGCCGCTTCACAATATAATACAGCGTCGCAAAGAGCGGAACCCCGACGATCATGCCGAGAAAGCCCAGAAGCTTCCCGAACAGCAGCATCGACACCGTCACATAGAGCGCAGAGAGCCCGGTCGAATTGCCAAGGATTCTGGGTCCGATGATGTTGCCGTCGACCTGTTGCAGAACGACGACAAAAATGATGAAGATGACGCACTTCGCCGGTGAAACCAGAAGAATGAGGAACGCGCTCGGAACCGCGCCGATGAACGGCCCGAACATCGGAATGATGTTCGTCACGCCGACGATCACGCTCACGAGCAGCGCATACGGCATCCGCAGGAGCGTGAGGCAGACAAAGCAGATCACGCCCACGATCAGGGAATCCACCAGCTTGCCAGAGATAAAGCCGCTGAAAATGCGGTCGGTCTGTCTCACCGCGTCCAGCACGGCGTCATTGAAACGCTTATTCCGGCTGACAGAAAAGAACAGCTTGCGGCACTGCGCGATGTAGCGTTCCCGGTCCAGCAGCAGGTAAATCGAGACGATGACCGCCACGACAAGGCTGACCATCATGGAGCCGATCGACAGCACCTGCCCGGAGATCGAGGAAACCGTAGAGAAGAGGTTCGTCCGGATCCAGTTCGACAGATAGTTCTCGACGGACTCCAGCATCTGCATCACCGCAGTGCCCGCCTCGCTGTCCGACTCCAGATAGGCGCTGAGCCGCTCAAGCTGCGCCTGCACCTGTCCGGGCAGCTCCCCGACGAGGCTGCTCACGCTGACTACAAGCTGCGGAAGCACGATCGCGCAGAAAAGGCCGACCACCGCGAGCGCAAGAAGCAGCGTGACAAACACCGCCGCGATCCGCGCAAGCTTCCCAAGCCTGCGGAACGCTTTCTCAAAAAACGCCGCGATCGGGCACAACAGGTACGCCAGCACCATGCCGATCAGCAGCGGCTTGAGCGCCGAGAGAATGACCGCCAGCGCGTCTCCGATCTTTCCCATGCGAAACAACAGGAAAAAGAACACGATCGTCGCCGCCAGGCTGACAAAGATCGTCAGCCCAAGCTTCCTGTAATCCTGATTTTTCTGTTCCATAAACTCAAACCCCCTCCAAATTTCCACTGAGATATTCTCAGTTATTTTACATCAGATATATCCCGAATGCAATATTTTAAGAATCTGCAAAAAAACTTGACAAGAAAAAAGCATTATTTTATTATTTATCCTGTAGGCAAATCTGCTGAGTATTTTTTTAAAGGAGGATGATTATTATGAAAAAATGGACAAAAGCATTTGCTGCACTTGGACTTGGCGCCGCACTCGCGGTCACCGCTGTCGTTCCGGCTATGGCCGAGGAGGACAAGACCTGGGTCATCGCGACCGACACCGTGTTCCGCCCGTTCGAGTTCACGAATGAGGACGGCGAGTTCGTCGGCATCGACGTTGACATCGTAGCCGCGATCGCGGAGGATCAGGGCTTCAAGTACGAGATGCAGAGCCTTGGCTGGGATTCTGCCATCGCTGCCTGCCAGTCCGGTCAGGCGAACGGCATGATCGCCGGCGCTTCCATCACGGATGAGAGAAAAGAGAGCGGCTGGATGTTCTCCGACGGCTACTATAACGCCACCCAGTCCATGACGGTTCAGGAGGGCTCCGATATCACGAGCTTCGCGGACCTCGAGGGCAAGACCGTCGGCGTGAAGACCGGCACACAGGGCGCTGCTTACGCGGAGAGCCTGAAGGAGGAGAACGGCTTCGAGATTACATACTTTGAGGATTCACCGACCATGTACCAGGCAGTGCTCGGCGGTCAGGTGGTAGCCTGCTTCGAGGATACGCCGATCATGGCGGACTCTATCAAGAGCGGAGATCTCGCCCTGCAGATCGTAGAGGGCTCCGAGAACGAGGGCGCGCCGTACGGCTTCGCGATCTTCAACGAGGACAACCAGGAGCTGCTCGACATGTTCAACGCAGGCCTGAAGAACATCAAGGAGAACGGCACATACGACGAGATCCTTGCGAAGTACCTTGGCGATGCCGCGGAAGCTGAGACAGAGCTCGAGACCACGGCCGCAGAGGCTGCTGAGTAATTTCAGGAGATTTACACCGATTACAAAGTCGTAATCCAAGGGGCACTGAGGTTTTGCTCAGTGCCCTTTTTTGAAAGGAGCTGCTTATGGCTAAAATTATCACGGTCTACGGCCCTCTTCTGCTGCGCGCGATGGGCCAGACACTGCTGCTCGCGCTGTGGGGCCTGTTCTTTGCCTGCATCATCGGCATGATCTTCGGTCTGCTGGGTGTCGTGAAGAACAGGATCTGCAACATCGTCGAGAGCGTGTTCGTGGATGTGATCCGCGGCGTCCCGCTGATCGTCCTCGCCTACTTTATCTATTTCGGCGTACCGTACGGCGTCAATAATCTTCTGGGTGCGAGCGGCTTCACGCTCTCGGCGCTGCAGGCCGGCACCGCCTGTCTCGCCCTGAACTGCGGCGCGTACATGGCGGAGATCATCCGCGCGGGCATCCAGTCGGTCGACGCTGGTCAGATGGAGGCGGCGCGAAGCCTCGGCCTTCCGTACTGGCGCGCGATGGTGCGCGTCGTCCTTCCGCAGGCGATCCGCACGATGATCCCGACGATCATCAACCAGTTCATCATCACGCTGAAGGATACCTCGATCCTTTCCGTCATCGGCTTCCCGGAGCTCGTCAACACGGCAAAGAACGTCGTCGCGATCACCTTCATGTCCTTCCAGACCTGGCTGGTCGTCGGCGTCATGTATCTGATCGTCATCACGCTTCTGTCCTTTGCGGCAAAGCGTCTGGAGAGGAGGCTGAACCGTGGACGTCAATAAAAATAACGTAAAGATCCATGTATCCCATCTGAAAAAATCCTTCGGCAGTCTGGAGGTCCTCAAAGACATCTCCCACGATTTCTACGAGGGCGAGGTGGTCGTCATCCTCGGGCCGTCCGGCTCCGGGAAGTCTACCTTCCTGCGCTGTCTGAACCGTCTGGAGGACATCACCGGCGGCCAGGTCGTGGTAGACGGCATCGATATCACCGCGAAAAAGACAAACATCAACAAGTACCGTGAAAACATCGGCATGGTGTTCCAGCATTTCAATCTGTTTCCGCACATGGACGTGCTGCGCAACATCACGCTGGCCCCGGTCGATCTGAAGAAGATGACAAAGGAAGAGGCCGAGAAGCGCGGCATGGAGCTGCTGAAGCGCGTCGGCCTGGAGGAGAAGGCGAAGGTCTATCCGCCCCAGCTCTCCGGCGGCCAGAAGCAGCGTGTGGCGATCGCCCGCGCGCTCGCAATGAATCCGGACATCATGCTCTTCGACGAGCCGACCTCGGCGCTCGACCCGGAGATGGTCGGCGAGGTGCTGCAGGTCATGAAAGAGCTCGCCGCGTCCGGCATGACGATGCTGGTCGTTACGCATGAGATCGGCTTCGCGAGGGAGGTCGCCAACCGCGTGATCTTCATGGACGGCGGCTACATCGTCGAGGAAGGGACGCCGGACGAGGTGTTCAACCACCCGAAGGAAGCGCGCACAATTGACTTCCTCAACAAAGTGCTATAGAACGCACGTCGGCCACAGTCAGTCAGCGAGAGCTTTCGAAGAAAGCGACTGTGACGCGAAGCTAGTCCTATCAAAATGGAATGGATGAACAGGAAAGGAGATTTCCATGAAAAAGATAGTCACGATCAGCCGTGAATTCGGCGCGGGCGGCGGCACGATCGGCTACCGCCTCTCCGAGGAGACCGGCCTGGAATATTACGACAAGGAACTGATCCTGATGCGGGCCGGAAAAGGGAACGTAGACCTCTACAGCCTGATCAAGTGGGACGAGAGCGTTCCGATCAATTTCGGCTTCACGCAGAGCCTGTTCGACTTCTACAACCGTCCCTTGAGCGAGCGCATCTTTCAGGCGCAGAAAGAGACGATCCAGCAGGTCGGCGAGAAGGGCAACTGCATCATCGTGGGCCGCAACGCCAACACGATCCTGAAAGAGTACGACAAAACCCTGCACGTCTTCATCCACGCAAGCATCGACTTCCGCCTTGCGCGCATGAAAAAGGAAATGCCGGATCAGACGGACCAGCAGATCCTCGACCGCATCCGCCGGGTAGACAAGCAACGCAAAAAATACTGCACCTACCACACGCACACGGAGTTCGGCGATTCGAGATACTACGACGTATGCCTCGACTCCTCGCGTTTCGGCATCGACCGCTGCGTGGAGATTTTGAAGGAAATGATTCTTGAGTAAAATATTCCTGTACGAGTCATTTTGATAACAGCGTTACTGTTTAGACCAGACCGAAGCACTTGCTGCTGAGACCGCAAGAAAGTAATTCACGAGGAATTTTGGGCTTCGCGAAGCGAATTTGTAGCCTAAACTGCGCGTTACCCTAAAGGACTAGCTTCGCGTCGCTGGTTCCGGAATGAACAGCGACATAACAGCCGTTGGATATACTCCGACGGCTTTGTTTTCTATTGCCAATCCTTCGATTACGATTTATAATGGAAAAAATATTTCAGCGCCGAACAGTATCGTCCAAGACATACTATAACGCAAGCCCCTGCTGATAAGAAATATAGACCGGAGGTGTGGCATATGCTCAACATCTACTATGGAAATATGCCAGAGGCTATTTTCAACACAACAGTATATTTTAAAAACGCATATGAAGACGCATGGATCACCGACCCACTTGCGCGGGAAATAATTTATGATGTGGATAAATCTACCGTATTAGACAGTGCAGTCATAGATAGCCCCGTTATGGGAAAAATTGCTCCTACCGCTCTTTCTGGCGGTGTAAAAACATTAATTTTGATCCACAATGTACCTTCTGAAATATTTAACGCCTCGACCTGCGGTGATAACTGTGCAAAATGGCTTCTGAAGCTTGCCACAGGCAAAGACATTACTATTAATCTCCGGCACTTGATGGACTTCGGGGACAATGCATTCGATATTTGCATTTTAAATACCGGGCAGATTGTACACAACATGAAGGAGCTTGTTCCGATCGCCGGTATGTATGTATGAAAGGCGGAAAATTATGAGGGGAACGCATAGAATTATCGTGCAAAACAAACGAATACGCTATGATTTTGAAATTAATCGAAACATTACTGTCATCCGAGGAGACAGTGCCACCGGAAAGACTGCATTAGTGGATATGATTCGTGAACATTTTGAAAATGGCGACGACAGTGCCGTTGAATTAAACTGCGACAAAGAATGTACCGTTATCAGCGGACGTACCTGTGGGAACGTTATTTTACAACCCTGTTGATTCGCATAACTCAGGACAGCTATTTAAAATATTCAAAAACCAACCTGAATCCAATTTATCTGCAAGAACGGGAAACAAATAAAATTCTTGCTGTTATGGTAGGGATTCATCTGACCTGATTGTAATAATTCCCCCTATCTTGCTTCCGTTGGCATTATACAAAAACGAAACTGCCGCAGGACAACCCATTCACATATCAAACGGCGTTAACCTACGGCAGTCTTATTTTCTATTTGTATCAATCTATTATTTCTAATTTGCCTGGACTTCAGTCCTCCAGCCCCTTCTCCTGCTCCGCCTGAATCTCCGGGAACATAGAGAGCATCGGCTTTTCGTTCTTGCCGTGGATCCTGCGGTCCACATAGTTCTTCGTACACTTCATGACGATTGGCGAGAGCACGAGCACGCCGATCAGGTTCGGCACCATCATCAGGCCGTTGAAGGTATCGGAGATATCCCAGGCAAGCTGTGCCTCCATCACAGAGCCCGCAAGCACGATCACCACGAAGATAATGCGGTACACGATCACGGACTTCGTCTTGAACAGATACTCGCACGCGGTCGCGCCGTAATGGCTCCAGCCGAGCACCGTCGAGTACGCGAACAACAGGATCGCCAGTGTGATGAACCATGCGCCCGGAGCGCCGAAGGTTTCTGAAAATGCCTCACTGATCAGAGCGTTGCTGTTGATCGCAGCGCCAGCCTCCGTGAGCTTGCCGGTGTCAAGGTCGATCAGCCCGGAAGTGAGAAGCGTCAGCGCCGTCAGCGTACAAACGATGATCGTGTCCGCGAACACCTCGAAGATACCCCACATACCCTGGCGAACCGGCTCCTTGACGTTGGAGCTGGAGTGCACCATGACGGACGAGCCTAAGCCTGCCTCGTTCGAGAACACGCCGCGCTTCATCCCCTGCTGGATCGCCAGAGCGATGCCCGAGCCTACCACGCCGCCGCCGACCGCTTTCATCGCGAACGCACCCTTGAAGATCGCCGCGAACACAGCCGGAACCGTTTCGAAATGTACAGCGATGATGACCAGCGTACCGATCACGTAGATGACGACCATGAACGGAACAAGCTTCTCCGTCACGGACGCGATCACCTTGATGCCGCCGATGATTACGAGTCCCACCGCGATCATCAGGATGATACCGATCAGATAGACGCGGAGATCGGGCGATTCCGTCTCAGGAATCCTGAGCACGTTCTTCACATTGCCCACCATGCTGTTGACCTGGCTCATGTTGCCGATGCCGAACGACGCCAGCAGGCAG
>CANQWV010000064.1 GCA_947627645.1 uncultured Lachnospiraceae bacterium
CCGCCGGAGAGGTTGATGAAGGTGATCTTCGCCCCGGTCTTCTCTTTGAGCTTCACCGCAAGCTCAAACAGCACCTTCGCAAGCAGCGGATAATAGTCGTTCGTCACCGTGTTGCTGGCAAGGAACGCGTGGATACCGAATTCCTCGACGCCCTTACTCTTCATGATGCGGAACGCTTCCTCAATCTGCTCCGTCGTCATGCCGTACTTCGCGTCGCCCGGGTTGTCCATGATATCGTTGCTGATCTTGAAAAGCCCGCCCGGATTGTAGCGACAGGACATCGTCTTTGGCAGGCTTCCGAGCGCCTGCTCCACCTTCTCGATGTGCGTGATGTCGTCCAGATTGATGATGCCGCCCAGCTCCGCCGCCTTCTTAAACTCCTCGACCGGCGTATCGTTTGACGAGAACATGATGTCGTGCCCCTTGATCCCGATCGCCTCCGAGAGCATCAGCTCCGTCATCGACGAGCAGTCGCAGCCGCAGCCGTACTCGTGCAGTATTTTAATCAGAAACGGATTCGGCGTCGCCTTCACCGCGAAATATTCCTTGTAGCCTTTGTTCCAGGAAAACGCCTCATAGAGCTCCTTCGCATTCTCCCGTATGCCCTTCTCGTCGTAGAGATGAAACGGGGTCGGGAACTGCTTCGTGATCTCCTCCAGTTTTTCCTTTGTGACAAACGTCTCTTTCATGCCTATCGCTCTCCATTCTGAATTTCTGAGCCGTTCTTTCGCCGATTATACTACATCCCGGTCGCGGATCTCCGCCCTGCAGCGCTTCCACGAAATGGTCTGCAGGCAGACATTTCTGCTCCTATTGTCTTCACACGGCTCAATACTTTCGCGGAAATCCTAACACAGTGCACTCTGTCTTGTCAATACGTTAATTGAGCAAAGTGATAGTCTATAACAGCAATCGTTACTGTTCTTTTCACGATCAGCAGGTATCAGTTTTGGCATACAAATTTACCTTGAGAAGCCCCAACCGCCGCTTCACGTTCTCATAATCTCAGCCGCAAGCGTTTCTGCACGTTCTGGACAGCGTTACGTTTCATTGTCCGCTGTCGTCCCGAAAAACGCATCATCCCGGTGTTTTCCGTCAACCAGATGGTTGTACTGCAGGATCTTGTAATCCAGAAGCCCGCGTTCCTTCTCCTCGTCCTCCCCATAGCTGTAGAACGTCCCGTCGCTGTCGCGGTACACATTCGCGTTCACGACCGGGAACTCCTCCCTCAAGCCGGACAGGAAATTCTGATAGCCCGAGAGCGGAAGCCCGGCCGCTTCCATCAGGATCCCGCCGAGGTAGTTGACGCTGATCCCGTCATAGTACTGATGCTCCAGGCCATAATTGCTCCAGATCAAAAACGGCACCCGGTATCCCTGCTGCGCGTAATCCAACGTCTCCTCGCTCTTGACATTGCAGATGCGCTGCACTACATTCGTGATATAGTCGGACGGCTGATGGTCGCCGAACATCAGCACGATTGTCGGCTCCTCCTGCTCCTGGAAATACAGGATCAGATCCTCCAGGGCTCGGTCTGTCTCGTTCATCAGCGTCAGATATTTCTCCGTTGCAAGCACACTCGTCGTCTTCTGCTCCACCCCGGTCAGCTTCACGTAAGAGGTGAAATCCGGAGAGGCTTTGCTGTAGCCTCCGTGGTTCTGCATCGTCACCAGAAAGATGAATTTCCGCTCATCCTCCGCCTTGTTCTCATATACCTCAATGATCTTGTCAAACGCCGCCCGGTCGCTGACATAGCCGCGCATCTTGTGCGGGCTGACAAAATTCTTCAGGCTCAGGAATTCGTCGAAGCCGAACAGCTCGTACACGATATTCCGATCCCAGCCGGACGCGTTGTACGGGTGGATCGCCGTCGCGCTGTAGCCGAGCGATTTCAGCTGGCTCGCCAGCGAGGGCGTCGGATCGTTGATGTACTGCTGGTACGGGATGCTCCCCATCGGCAGGAACGCCATGGAGTCGCCCGTCATGAGTTCAAACTCCGTGTTCGCCGTGTTGCCGCCCTTGACCGAGACATACAGCTCCCCGCCGATCGCCTCGTCCTGCATCATCTTGAAGAAGGGCATCACTTCCTCGCTCGTCTCGAAATCGCCCCAGACGGAAAGATCCGAGAACGCCTCGTCCATGATCACCACCACGTTCGGACATTTCGTCAGATTTGCATCGTCCTCCGGCGTCCTGTACTCCTCCTCGATCTCCTCCGCCCGGGCGGTCGAGTATCCCTCCGGTTCCTCGATGTGCAGGAAACGAAGATTCCCGAGGAACGCCGCCGCAATTCCGTTGTTTCGGTACAGCACGTTCGGCGTGAAGAGGATCGTATCCATGCCGAAGAAGCTCTGCACCTGGCTCTTCTGGATCCCGGACAGATAAAGAAACAGGCAGAGCGCGAAGACAAGCGCGCCCGAGACGCGCAGCTTCACCTTGCGCAGCTTGAGGCTTGTCGTGCCCGCAGCCACAAGAATCCACAAAAACAGCAGCACCGCAAGCGCCTGTTTCCACTGCAGGGAAAACGTATAATTGCCCGCCACCGAGGCCGCCGTCCCGATCGACAGCAGATCCCAGGGAACGATCGGCGAACCGCGGAAGCTCACGACAAAATAATTCGCGAGTCCAAAAAGCATCGGCACCAGCGTCGCCGCAAGGTATCCAATCCGCACGCTCCCGCAGGCAAACGTCAGAAATCCATAAAGGAAATAGAAGAAAAGCAGATTCAGAACAATGATCGGAACATCCAGATCGGAAATGACGTGCGTGTAATTCTCCAATGCGAAAAACGCGGCCGCCGGAATCACAACACAGAGAATCGCCGAGATGACGCGCCCGAATTCAACGCGAAACAAAATCAACAGATCCATCGCGGCCGCCGAGAGAAGCATCAGCGCCAGAAACGCAAGATCCATCCCTTCTCCCTGTATCGCAAGCCCTGCCGCAAGCAAAGCGGCCGCGGTCACAAGTATCGCTCCCGCAGCCCTCAGTTTACTGAATTTGAACTTTTCCTTCTGTACAGTCATGGTATATCCCTCTGTCTTATCCTCAAAACAGTCTGTCAATCTAAATCTCTGCAATAGCTCCGTAGTCAATCGTCCTATCACGGCGGTCAAAGGTCACGCTTCACCGGCATGAAATGAACAGCCATCCTTCGCACGGCATACTACCAGACCAGATATCACGGTTTCTTTATATGCTGGTGGGTGAAAAGGTGATCCTGGCAATACTCATAATTTCCATCGCACTTGGAACAAAAACGGAACTCCAGATGCGCCCCGTCCTCTTCCGTCCTGCCGCAGACCGCGCATTTGTGGCGCGTCGCGCCCTTCGGCTGCACCTTCTTCACATTCCGCTTGAATTCGTTCCTCCGGTGCACCTCCTTCGGTCTGAACCGCTGGACATTGCGCGACATCAGGAAGAAGATCAGGAAGTTCAGCAGCGACATCACGATCGACACCCGGTCGGCCCAGCCGCCCTGCACCAGGGACAGGACAATGAAAAACCCATAGACCAGCCCCATCCATTTCATCTTGACCGGGATCAGGAAGTACAGAAGCACCTCCATCTCCGGGTACGTCAGCGCAAACGCGAGAAAGATCGACATATTGATGTAGTAGGTGCTGAAATAGCCGTAGCGGTGCCCCACATAATAGAGCAGGAAAGCCCCGATGATCGTGAAAATAATACCCGAGAAAATATACACGTTAAATTTAAACGCGCCCCAGGTATACTCCAGCGACCGCCCGAGAGAAAAATAAAAATACAGCATGATGATCGTGAAAATGTCCAGCCCTCCCGGCGGGATCAGCAGCCAGGTCACCAGCCGCCAGACCTGCCCCCGCATGATCAGCCCCGGGTGCAGCGTCAGATAGCCCTGTACCTCCGGCATAAGAAGCGCGATCGCATACCCTGCGATATACAGGCCGATGATGATGGCCGGCAGGTTGCGGATCGCGTATTTTCCGTATTTCCGCTCCATTTTATCCAAAAAACCCATATTTTGTCCTCTTCTCCGCTTCTATCCAATCTCTCAGAGCTCTGCGCCGGCCGCCCCTCCTGTGGGAATCGCAGGCAGCGCATCCGCGCATCGCAGCAATCATTGAACATTATAGTTTTGCGAGGGCAATTTGTCAATCGAGCGGCCTTTCGTTTTTTGCTTCTTTAGATTTTTTTAAGAAACCGTTTTCCACTTTGGAATGCAGAGCTGATCGCCCGGCTGGAGATGATAGAGATCGACGTAAGGATTTGCGAAGATCAGCGCCGACACTTTGACATGGTACCTCTTTCC
Organism: uncultured Lachnospiraceae bacterium; assembly: GCA_947627645.1. Lineage (GTDB taxonomy): Bacteria > Bacillota > Clostridia > Lachnospirales > Lachnospiraceae > Choladousia. Next base: position 4,292 of record CANQWV010000064.1, read on the forward strand.
GAGAAGATATAAGGTATCGCCCTTCTCGATCGTGTGTACAAAACCGATGCATCTGCAGAAGTTTTCCATGGTTTAAGCCTCCAAAAAAATTCTGCTATAATATATGCCGCTTCGTGAAAAAAACGAATTATTTTGCAAACAGCCGCTTCAGGTTCTCCACGCGGGACGTCGCCGCAAGCAGCAGATGGTCCGCGAGCGTGAGCGCCGTCATGGCCTCGACGACGACCGCCGCGCGCGCGACAATGATCGGATCATGGCGGCCGCGGATCGTCTCCTCGTGGCAGCTTCCGTCCTGCCCGAGCATGCTCTGTGGCTGAGCGATCGACGGAGTCGGCTTGAAAGAAGCGCGCACAAAAATCGGGCTGCCGTCGCTGATGCCGCCCAGGATACCGCCGCTGTGGTTGGTTGCTTTGTATGCAGCCCCATTTTCATCTGACGCATAGCAATCGTTGTTCTCTGATCCTCTGGTTTCGGAGACGCGCGTGCCGTCGCCGATCTCCACGGCCTTGACCGCGCCGATGGACATAATGGCCTTTGCCAAATTAGCGTCAAGCTTTTCAAAGACCGGTTCCCCAAGTCCGGCCGGCACGTGCTCCACGACACACTCAACCACGCCGCCGCAGGAATCCTGCGCGCGCATACACTCCTCCAGGTACGCGGCCGCCCGCTCACTCGCCTGCGCGTCCGGCATACGCACCGGGCTCTCTTCGATCAAAGAGAAATCCATATGGGAATGGTCGATGCGCACAGGGCCGATCGCGCTCACATACGCGCGAACGCTGATCCCGAGCTCCTGCAGAAGCTTCATCGCGACAGCCCCTGCCGCCACGCGGCCGATCGTCTCCCGGCCGGAGGAACGCCCGCCGCCGCGGTAATCGCGAAAGCCGTATTTCATGTCATAGGCGTAATCAGCATGGCCGGGGCGGTAAAGCTTTGAGATATTGCCGTAGTCCCGGGAGCGCTGATCCTGATTGCGCACCAGCAGGGAGATCGGCGTGCCTGTCGTCCTGCCCTCGAACACCCCCGAGAGGATCTCGACCGCATCCGCCTCCGCCCGCGCTGTCGTATAACGGTTCTGCCCCGGTCTGCGGCGATTTAGATACTTCTGAATATCCGCCTCATCCAGCGCAATCCCCGCCGGGCAGCCGTCTATGACGACTCCGATGCCCGCTCCGTGCGACTCTCCCCAGGTCATAATTTTAAATATCGTTCCAAAGGTGGATCCTGCCATGTAAGAATTCCTCGCTCTTTTCTATGATTTTGATGATTTTGGCTTTCTATGATTTTGATTCTCTATGATTTTGATTTTCTATGATCTATGCATCGTGTCATTTCATCGCGCGCTTCAGCTCATCGCAGATTTCATTAAACTTCTTCCGCCTCTTGTAGCGGCTCAGCGCTCTGCCCTCCTTGGGCTGCTCACGGCGGAAATACTGCGCCAGAAACGTTTTCTTCTCGTCGTCCAGCTGGCGGATCCCCTCCGCGAGCTTTTCCCTCATGATACGCTCTTCCACGATCGCGTCCACCGGCTTCTGCGGCTCCGCCGGCTGCAGAAGATCCGAAGACTCCAGACCATCCATATAGACGAAATTCGTGCGTTCCAGTGCATTGAGCTCCTGCGCGGCCACCTTCCTGCTCAGGCCCGTGAGCTCCATGATATGCTCAACCGTAACCGCTGTTTTCTCCCGCTCCAGCCTGGCGATTGCCTCTTTGACCTTTTTCTGGTTCTTCGCGTAGTAGAACGTCCTGTTCTCGGTCAGATTGCTCACATACGCGGAAACCTCATGCTTGATAAACGGCTTGCTGCACGTTGTGAATGCGTGCTTCCCATCATAATTCTTCAATGCCTCCAACAGACCGATCACGCCCTGCTGGAACAGATCGTCCCCATTCTTTTCGACAAAAGAAGGATAATCCGTCAGAATCAGCTTCCAGACATAGTTCCCATAGAAATCGATCAGCTGCTCCTTCGCCATCCTCACAAGCTGCTCGTCGCCGCTTCGATAGCACTGCAGGATCAGATCCATGGCGTCTTCGCGCATATTTTCTGAATTCTCCGTCCTTGTTTCATCCTTCATCCTGGGTTCTCCCATTCCTGGTACGGCGCAGCTCAAATGGCGGCGCCAAATCACTCGTCTGTTTCCCGTTTGCAGAGATAAAAAATCCTGCTCACTCCTCGCACTTCGAGATCAGGATACAGTTCGGCGTCTCAATCTTCAGCGGCCTGCCCTTCATGACAAGAAGCCCCCTGTCGTAGTCAATCGTGAAAAACCGGATCTCGTTCGTCTCATGGTTGAGCACCACGAGCGTCCGCTCGCCCGGAAGCACATCGACGTCCTTCGGATAGTCGCCGCTGATCGGAAGCACGCACAGCCTCGTCAGCAGTCCGGTCTCCTGGTCGACCCGGAAGACCGCCACCGTGTTCTCACCCGCCGTCGACGCGTACAGATATTTCCCGCTCGGCGAGAGCTTCATGCCGCAGCAGGCGCTGCCCATGCTCTCCGGGTCGCGCACGACGGAAATCTCCTGGATCTTCTCAAAATCCGGCGATTTTCCGGAGCCGTCATAGCGATAAACCGTGATCTCGTTCGTCAGCTCCGCATTGAGATAGGCATACTTCCCGTCCAGGCTGAACGTCAAAAGCCGCGGCCCCGAGTCCAGCTTGCAGCGGAGAATGTCATAGAGATCCAGTCTTCCCGTGAGCTCGTCCACCTTATACAGCTTCACCTGGTCGATGCCATTATCCACCGCGCAGAGGTACTTGTCGTCCGGCGTCGGGATCACGCAGCTCACATGCGGGCGGAAATTGCGCTCCGCCACGCTCCCGATCCCCTTGTGGAAGACCCCGTCCATCACAGAGCCGAGCCGCCCGTCCTTGTGCGTGTGCACAACCGTCACCTTGCCGTCGTGATAGCCGCCCACGTAGAGAAAACGGCCGTTTTTATCCGTCGATAAATAGCAGCCGCGCATCCCGTCGATCCCAACCTTGTTGATCGGCTCCAGACTGCCGCCCGGCAGGATCTTCAGCACCTCGACGCCCTCGTCCGCGATCGAGTACAGGTATTTTCCGTTGTACGACTTCGTCATATGCGACGCATTGTTCACCGGAACGACCTCGCGCTCCGTCATATGCCCGGCTTCTATGTCAATGTCATAGACATGGATCCCGATGCTGCTCCCATGGGTGTAGGTACCCACGTAGGCGACATATTTCTCCTGCGCATCCTGCAGGCGTTCCTGTCCATCCGGATTCTTCTGACCCACGTTTTCCTGATTTACGTTTTCCTGATCCACATTTTCCTGATCCACATTTTCCCGATTCATATTTTCCCGATTCATATTTTCCTGATTTACGTTTTCCTGTCCGCCCTGTTTTTCCATCCCACGACCTCCAAGCCTTGCGCTGCTTTTTCTTGGATTGTAGCACAACTCGCCAGAAATTGCCATACCTATAAATCTGAACTTGGAAAATCCTCATTCCGCGGCAAAAGCCAGGCAGCCCAAAGCCATATCCGGGCGAAATCCCTCAAGCAGCGGAACTCTCCCTCTCAGGCTACGGAGCTATCTCCTTCAGGCTGCACAGCTATCTCCTTCAAGCTGCACAGCTATCCTTCTCAGGCAGCAAAACTATCTCCTTCAGGCAGCGGAGCTATCCCTCTCCTGCATCTGCACCCGGCGGATCGCCAGTGTCACGGCAAGACAGGCCGCCGCGAACATCAGCTGAATCCCAAGTCCCTGTGCCAGCAGGGCCAGCTGCTCCTTTGCAAACGTCTGATAGTTGCCCAGCATATCATTGATTTTCGCATACCAGTAAGTAGGCAGGAATTGCGAAATCATTTCCACCTTCCCAAGCATCTCGACCGGCACGAAAATTCCGCCCAGAAAGCTCAGACCAAGCGAAACAACATTGGTGAACCCGTTCAGCGCCGCCGTTCCCTGCGAGAGGATCCCGCACAGATAGCCAAGCGACAGAGCGACCAGCATAAAGACAAAGCTGTTCAGCAGATACCAGCCAAGATTCCGGTCCGGCAGCAGATTTCTCCCGTACAAAAAGACACCCGCCAGCACACACACCGCCCAGATTGCAAGGCCGATCAGAAAAAAAGAGCACACCGCCGCCAGATTCAGCCTGCGAAACGGCACGGCGGAGCTTTGCATCCTGCGCTGGATCTCCCTGCGCTTGAATTCCATCAGGATCAGGCTGATCGTCCAGATCACCGAGCCGAGGAGGCCGTACGGCATATAGCGGAAGAAATAATTGTGTGCCGGAAGCTGACCAGCGTTCCCGTTCCGGTCGTACAGCGTAACGTTTCCCGGGAGCGCAGCGAGCCTTGCCGCCTCCTCGCAGGCTTCTTCTTCGCTGAGTCCTCCGGCCATGCCGACGCGGATCTGGTTCAGCATCGTGTTCACCTGCTGATCAACGTAGAAGCCCATGGTGGAATCCGGCACCGTAACGCGCTCCACAGCCTGTCTTCCGTCCGCAAAGCGCTCCTTAAGGTCTTCCGGCAGAATCAGCACATACTCCGCATCCCGGTAGTAGAGCACGTCCTGAATCGCCTGCGGATCGTCCGCGACATCTACTGTCTCGTGTTTTTCCGCAATCATCCCGCAAAGCGCCTGGGACACTGCGTTCCCGGCACGGTCGATGACCGCTACCTTCATCCGATACGCTGAAAAGCCCTCCTGCGGCAGCATTTTCCCCAGCGACGCCTGTATCATGACACAGACGAAGATAAAAATGCCGATGTAAACCGCCAAAGTATAGATTTTCCGCCGGGTCATCAAGAGATATCCCTTAAATACTGTCATAAAATTTCCTCCTCAGATTCAACTGACGATGCAGATGGCTTATATGCTCATAGCATTCTCGTTTCAGTCTGCAGTAACCGGTTATATGCTGTCGCAGCATTCTCGCTTCAGCCTGCGGCAGCCGGTTATATACTGTCGTAACGTTCCCGTTTCAGTCTGTGGTAACCGGCCGCGGTCAGAACGACTGTGATCGCCGCCAGAAGCAGCAGACTTCTCCCATAGCGGTAGGAATTTTCATAGACCGCAACACTGTAAAACGCATCCGCGATCAGCGCCGCCGGGTTGATGCGGTTCACAAGCGGCGCATAATGCTCGACTTCCGCTTTCATCCCGGAATACATCATACCGGAGAGAAAACACAGAAACAGCGTGCCGGCGATGATAATGCCAATCTTAGGTCCCTCCTTCAGTCTTGTCCCGCCGAGGAACAGCCCCGCCGCAACGCCGCAGAGCGTCCCAAGCGCGCAGACCGGCAGCAGCAGCGGCCAGCGCCGTCCCATACCAATCCCCAGCACAAAGTGGAGGTACAAAAGCAAAATACAGGTGTTCGCAAACTGCACCGTGAACAGCGCCAGCAGCTCGCTCAGTATAAGCCTGATCCGATGTGTCGGCGTGATGCTCCGTCTCGCCGCGAGCGCCGACTGATCCGCACGCAGCTTAAGCGCCGATTCCACACCCATGAGCGCTCCATAGAGGCAGGTCATCGCAATCAGCGAAAAAAAGCTGTCGAGGGCGGAGTCCTGCGTACTTCCGCCCGGGTCTACCGCCTCGATATAATCCGTCTGCTCCGCCATCGCCTTCGCCATGCTCAGCAGGCTGGCCGGATGTTCCGCAGCGATCGTCCCGGCAAGGCTCTGGCTCTGCTGATATCCGTTCAGCAGCATCTCCAGAATGCTCTCATTAATCTGGGTTCCGGCGACCGTGAGCGAGGGCTCCCTTCCGCTGTAAAAGATCCCTGTCACCGTGCCGTTCTTCAGCGCCTCCTGCGCCTCCTTCTCTTCCATTCTGCGCAGGGTCAGCGTCTCCCCGTCGAGCGCGTCAAGAAACGTCTCAAATATCTTATTTTCGCCTTCCACGACCGCGGTCGGGATTGGTTTCATATTTTCCATCTGGCTGCTCCCGAATGTAACGTAGAAAAGCGTCGCCATAATAATCGGAAATGCCAGCGTCCAGAACATATCCGCGCGGTTGCGCAGCGTCTGAAGCACACTGTATCGATACAAACGTCCCATCGTTTTTCCTCCTCCCTTGTCACACAGCTCAGTCCCGCAGCTCCTTGCCCGTGATCTCCAGAAATACATCGTTCAGCGTCGGCGGCGCGGAGTAAACGCGCCCGAACGCGATTTCCTGACCCTGCAGATAGTCCAGAATGCGGATCAGGTTGTGCCTCCCGCTCGTGCATTTCACGGTCAGTGTGTGTGCCTGTGAGAGCTCTGCCTGAAAAATATGCGGCAGCTCCCGGACGGCCTGAAGCTGTTCCTCTGTCACGAAGATTCCCTCAATCGTCACCGTCTCGGCCGTCCGTATCATCTGCTTGAGCTCCTCCGTCGTGCCGGATGCGATCGCGCGCCCGTGATCCATGATGGCAATGCGGGTACAGATCTGCTCGACCTCCTCCATATAGTGCGAGGTGTAGATCACCGTCGCGCCGTTTCGGTTCAGCTCCACGATTCCCTCGAGGATCCGGTTGCGGCTCTGCGGATCCACCGCGACGGTCGGCTCATCCAGAATGATCAGCCTCGGCCGGTGCGCAATCCCACAGGCGATATTAAGCCTGCGCAGCAGTCCGCCGGAGAGCTTTCGCGGCATCATCCTCCGGTAATCCTCCAGCCCGACGAAGCGGATTGCCTCCTCCACAAGCTCTCTGCGCTTCGCCTTGTCTTCCACATACAATCCACAGAAATAATCGATGTTCTCATAGACCGTCATCTGCTCGAACACAGCCACATTCTGCGGCACAATGCCGATCTGCCGTTTCAGCTCATAACTGTCCGGGCGCATCTCCTGCCCGAATACCGTGATCTCTCCTTTGTCATATTTCAGAAGGGCGAGCAGACAGTTAATCGCCGTCGTCTTCCCGGAGCCGTTCGGCCCGAGCAGCCCAAAAATTTCTCCCTCCGGGATATCCAGGTCAAAATGGTCGAGTGCGACCAGCTGCCCGTAACGTTTTACAAGGTTCTTGATATGGATCATATTCTTCCTCCTCAGCTTCGCGAGATCTGTTTGCCTGCAGGCAGCCGCTTTGTCCTCTGCCGCATTCCTGTGGCTCATTGCTTTCACGGTCATTTTACCATGTTCCCCTGAAATTTTTTAGTGCCGGATGTCAGCAAGGCAGGTGACAAATGTCATTTGCTTTTAAACCGCGCATATGTTACGATGGAACCGGAAAACCGCTGATTTTTCACTGCTTATACCACTGACGAAGACGGAGGAATCGAGTCCAATATGTACGGTCTGTTCGACAAATGCGTGCTGTTTCTGTTCTGCCTGCTATCCTTCCCTTTTGGCAAAATCTCGCCGCCTTGTGTGCTCGCCTGCCTTCTGGCAATCGCCGTCAGCGCAGGGCTTTCTGTCTGTTCCAGCTTCGTGTGCCGCGCGGCGCTCCTTGCGTATGCCCTGCTGCTGTTCTTTTTCCCGCAGGCCGGCATCTTTCTTCCGCTTCTCGCCTACGATGCATTCTCCTGGGCAGACGGCGGACATGACAGAGCCCCAGACAGGACATACGTCGGCACAGATGCAGGGCGTACGCAGAAGCACTCTTTTTTGACGCTCCCCGCAGATTGGTTTGCGCCGCTGTGCCTGGGCGCTTCGCTCCTTTTCTTACTTTTTCTTCGCAAAAATTTTGGCTTTCGGCACGCGTTTCTGCCGTACCGTTTCCAGCTTCTGTTGCTGCTGCTCGGCTGCCTCCTCGCCGTGCTGCTTCGCCGGAAGACGGACACGCAGCTCTGTCTCCGCCGGCAATTGCTCCGCACGAAAGACGACGACACGGAGCTGCAGCTGTTGTTGGAAGAGCGAAACCGCTCGCTCCTCGAAAAGCAGGACAATGAGATCTACACCGCCACCCTGCGGGAGCGCAACCGGATCGCCCGGGAGATTCACGACAACGTCGGCCATCTTCTGACACGCGCGATCCTGATGGTGGGCGCGCTGAAGACGATCTGCCGCGATCCCGCCTCCGGGGAACCGTTAGATCAGCTCAAGGACACGCTTGACCACGCGATGGACAGCATCCGCAGCAGCGTGCACGACCTGCACGACAGCTCCGTGAATCTGGAGGACTCGCTTCGCACGATGGCGCGGGAGTTCTCCTCCTGTCCGGTCAGCGTGCAGTACCGGATGTCCCCGAATCTGGCGCGCGAGATCAAATACAGCCTTATTGCGATCGCAAGGGAGGCGCTGGTCAACATCTCGCGGCACAGCAACGCCACGGCAGCGTCCATCACGGCGATTGAGCATCCAGGATTTTACCAGTTTATCATTCAGGATAACGGAAGCATACGCAGCACCGATCCGATGCCCGTCGGCCTTCCTGCCCAGGGCAGCGATTCGATACGCAATAGTCTTCCTGCCCAGGACGGCGATTCGATACACAACGCTCTTCCTTCCCCGGACGGCGGTCCGCCGCTGCGTGGCAAACTCACTCCCCAAAGCCGCATTGGAAACAGTCCCGGCACAGACCTTCCAGGTCGAAGCACGGCTGCGCCTGCGGCCGGTCTTTCCCAGGCTTCCGGCATCGGCCTTGAAAACATACGCGCACGCGTGAGCGCGCTGAACGGAAATCTTCAAATTCAGTCTTCCGGCGGCTTCCGTATCTACATCACAATTCCCCGTGTCCCATGCAACTGAAAGGAGCTCTTATGAACCTCGTTCTGATCGACGACGATCTGCTTGTCACCACTGCATTAAAAACAATCCTGGAGGCCGACCCTGAGCTCCAGGTGCTCGCATCCGGAAGCTCCGGCGCGGAAGCTATCGCCCTTTACAGGCAAATACAGCCGGACATCCTCCTGA
>CANQWV010000065.1 GCA_947627645.1 uncultured Lachnospiraceae bacterium
TGGCCGCAATGAACGGCGTGGACGCGATCGCGTTTACCGCGGGCATCGGCGAGAACGCTCCGATCGTGCGCAAGAAGGTGGTCGGTTATCTCGGCTATCTCGGCATTGCGCTTGACGAGGAGGCAAACGGAAAGCGCGGCGACGACTGCGTGATCTCCACGCCGGATTCGAAGGTGAAGGTGGCCGTGATCCCGACGAACGAGGAGCTGGCGATCTGCCGCGAGACGGTGGCGCTGGTCTGATTTCAATACGCAACCGTTCCGGCTCCGGGGACTGCTGCGCATCCTGACGCAAAGCTGCGGGAAAGGAGAGCCCATTATGAGAAAGAAATTATTCAGGCTGGTCAGTCTCTGGCTGCTTCTGCTTTTCATGGCGGGACAGAGTGTTCTGGCGGCAGTTCCCGGAATAAATGCGCCGATTACCAAAAACAACATCCTTTCACTGCTGGATGTCTATGACAAGGATGGCGCTTACCTTCTGAGAACGATGGCGGCGAACGGCAATTACATTTTGTCCTGGTGGCAGGACAGCGACCAGATCGTCGACCGGATCGACACCGGCGTGCATGAGGAGTTCCACAGATACAGCTTCACGAATATGCCGGAGAATTCGGAAAAGATCTATATCGGCGGCCAGAAGTATATCCGTGTGAACCTTACCAGAGTATTCCCGAGTAAAAGGATGTCAACCACGATTCCCGGGAAGCTCCGCACCATGCGGTGGGATACTTATGTGGGAAGGCCGACAGCTAACCTTGCCTCGGATGTGTGGGGGATATACGGACTTCTGAATGAGTTTACCGCCTACTACTGGGGAATGCATGCACAGATGGCGCTGTATGATTACCTCAAGGCCAGTCAGGTGACTCCCGATTTCTGGCAGCAGTTTATCAATCTGTGCGCGAACGACCGGCTGGCCTATGCAGAGTTTAAGTACTATATGATGCAGTATCTGGCGTACGCCAGGGAAAACGAGCGTTCCGTATACAATGGAATCATTGGGAACCAGTCGTTTCTGGAGGCCTACCGGACGATCGAAAAGAAATTTTCCGCACTGATCACAAAATTCGAGAAGCGTATGCGGGAGATAGAAACCTTGCTGGAAAGCCAGGGGTATGACGTCGAGATCGGGGAATATTACTACATCGACCAGTACGGAGTCGGAATTTTCCAGAAGGATTACGACAACCTGACGAAGGAGTTAAAGAAACCGGCTTACAAGAATCTCCTGAAGGGCTCGGCATCCGCTTCCTCCGGGCAGAAACCGGGGAAAACTTCCATTACATCGCTGAAGAAGAGCAAGAAGGGAGCGGCGGTCAAATGGAAGAAGGCGTCCAGGGCCACAGGGTACTATGTGTACCGCAAGGCTGCGGGAGAAAAGAAGTATAAGAAGGTCGGGACGGTTTCGGGTACGTCGTGGACAGATCGGTCTGTGAAAAAAGGAAAGAAATACAGCTATAAGATCATACCTTTTGCGAAAGAAGGGGTCAGGGTCACAAAAGGGAAGGCGTCTGCGGTAAAAACTCTTCTGGTCTGAGGGTTTGAGGAAAAGCCTGAAAAGGGAAATATCATATAAAATATAAAAATATCATATAAAAATTTGTTGACAAAACAATATCGGATAGGTATAATTACTACCGTGCGTTAGGAGGAGTATGCCTTGTTGAACCTGACGGAAGTGCTCTTGAACGAAGGAAAGGAAATCCAGCAGGAAGTTGATCTTGGCCTGGAGACCTTGTCTTACCGTTTTGGAGAATATACGGTTGCCGGGAAAGCGCCGCTTTCCATCACGGTGGTGAACACAGGGAACCGGAAGCTTCTTCTGAAAGGGAATACGCGGCTGGAGGTGCTTATTCCGTGCGCGCGCTGCCTGGAGCCGGTGGCTGTCGGGCTGGAGATTCAGTTTGACACAGAGACTGAGTTGGAGAACCGAGATTATATTGATGGATATAACCTGAATGTGGATCAGCTTGTCCATGACGAAGCGTTGCTGGTCTGGCCGGAGAGGGTACTCTGCCGGGAGGACTGTCGGGGATTGTGCAGCGTTTGCGGACAAAATCTGAATGAGGGCTCCTGTAAGTGCGAACCCACGGATTTGGATCCAAGAATGGCAAAAGTCCTTGATATTTTCAGCAAATTTAAGGAGGTGTGACCGATGGGTGCGATTTGTCCGAAAAACAAATCTTCCAAGTCAAGACGCGATAAGAGAAGGGCGAACTGGAAGATGTCTGTTCCGACGCTTGTAAAGTGCAGCAAATGCGGCGAGCTGATGCTTCCGCACAGAGTCTGCAAGGCCTGCGGAACCTACAACAAAAAAGAGATTATTGCAATGGACTGAGAAAGTGCAAAGCAGGTAGGCATCTTGTGAAAGATGCCTATTTTTCTTATTCGCAGACCCGTGCAGGGCGTTTTGCCGCCGCAGCAGTATGCGGGTCGCGCAGAGAACCGGGCGAAAACCGGCTTTGTCCGATGGTTTCTTTTCGTTTTTCCGCCTTTTGGACGGTGTTTACTTTTTTGGCTCTGCAGTCTTGATTTTTGCCATGATGTCTAGTATATTAGGTATCAGCAATAAATGGAAAATGTTTTCATTTCACAGGAGGATGCTGTATGAGTGAGACAGTGCGGGTCGTTGTCGACGCGATGGGCGGGGATAACGCCCCGGAAGAGATCGTAAAGGGCGCGGCTCAGGCTGTGAGTCACCATGACAATATTCATGTGATCCTGACGGGGATCCGTGAGACGGTTGAACGCGAGCTTGCGAAGTATAGCTGTCCAGCGGATCGCATCGAGATCGTGCACACCAGCCAGGTGATCGAGACCGCGGAGCCCCCGGTGGCGGCGATCCGGACGAAGAAGGATTCCTCGATCGTCGTCGGCATGATGAAGGTGAGGCATGGGGAGGCGGATGCATTTGTATCGGCCGGAAGCTCCGGCGCAGTGCTGGTCGGCGGACAGGCGATCGTCGGCAGGATCAAGGGCATCGAGCGCCCGGCGCTGGCGCCGCTGATCCCGACGAAGGACGGAGTTTCTCTCCTGATCGACTGTGGCGCGAATGTGGACGCGAGATCCTCGCATCTTGTCCAGTTTGCCCGGATGGGCTCTATCTATATGGAGAACGTGCTTGGCGTCAGGAAGCCGAAGGTCGGCATCGTCAACATCGGTGCGGAGGAGGAAAAGGGCAATGCCCTGGTGAAAGAGACTTTTCCACTGCTCAAAGAGTGCGAGGATATCAATTTTATCGGCAGCGTCGAGGCGAGGGAAATCCCTTCCGGCGTCTGCGACGTGGTGGTGTGCGAGGCTTTCACCGGGAATGTAATTCTAAAGCTGTACGAGGGGCTCGGAGGGACGCTGATCGGCATGATCAAGGGAAGCATGATGAAAAACCTGCGCACCAAGATTGGAGCGCTTCTGGTCAAGCCGACGCTGAAGGATACGCTGAAGTCGTTTGACGTCAGCGAGTATGGCGGCGCGCCCCTGCTTGGGCTGAACGGGCTGGTGGTGAAAACGCACGGCAGCTCGACCGCGAAGGAGATTGAGAATTCAATCTATCAGTGCATCCAGTTCAAAGAACAGCGGATCAATGAGAAGATCAGGGCGCATATTTAGTCCTGCATAAAATATGACAGAATGACAAAAAGGAGAGAGTTGTTATGGAATTTGAGAAATTACAGGGAATCATTGCGGAGGTATTGAATGTGGACGCGGACGAGATCAGTCCGGAGACGACGTTTGTCGATGATCTGGGAGCGGATTCGCTTGATATTTTCCAGATTATCATGGGGATCGAGGAAGAGTTTGACATTGAGATCCCGAATGAAAAGGCAGAGAAGATCGTTTCTGTGGGCGACGCGGCAGAAGCAATCAAAAACGCGATCAACTAATTTTAAAAAAAGAGTGTCCCAAAAGTAACCTGGCGGGGTGTGATATCTGTTGTCTGACAGTCCTTGCCGTCGACGTCTGTCCCGGGGCGTGCTGTTCGTTGTGCGCCTGTGCCCGGGACTTGTATTGTGGTAGGCAAGAGGCAGATATATGGGCGACCGGATTGTGACAAACCCGTTCTGATACTTTGCGGACACCCTTATTTTATTTTTTATGGAGAGTGTGAGATGACAGGGTTTAACGAAAAGGAATTGGAGCATAGGATCGGCTATTCATTCCACAGCAAGGAGATGCTGAGGCAGGCGATGTGCCACAGTTCTTACGCGAATGAACATAAGCTGGGGCAGCTCCATGACAATGAACGCCTGGAATTTCTGGGGGACGCGGTGCTCGAGGTGGTCAGCAGCGATTTTCTCTATCACCAGTATCCCAGGATGGCGGAGGGCGAGCTTACCAAGCTCCGTGCGAGTATTGTCTGTGAGCCGACGCTTGCACTTTGCGCGAAGGAGATCGATCTGGGGAGCTATCTTCTTCTCGGAAAGGGTGAGGAGCAGACCGGAGGGCGGCTGCGCAATTCCATAATCTCAGATGCGATGGAAGCGCTGATTGGCGCGATCTATCTGGACGGAGGCCTTGCGAGCGCCAGGACTTTTATCGAGCGTTTTGTCCTGACGGACATCGAACACAAGAAGCTGTTCTACGACAGCAAGACGATTCTGCAGGAGATCGTGCAGAGAGACCACCGCTCGGATGAGATCAGCTATGTGATCATCGGGGAGGAAGGGCCGGATCATGCAAAGGTATTCCTGGTAGAGGTGCGCATCGGCGGCGTTGTGGAGGGAACCGGCCGGGGAAGCACGAAGAAGGCGGCGGAACAGGAGGCCGCTTACCGCGCGATTGTCGCATTGAAAGGGAAAACGACAGATGTATCTGAAGAGCATTGAAGTACACGGATTTAAGTCATTTGCAAATAAGATTGTTTTCCAGTTTCACAATGGGATTACGGCGATCGTAGGGCCGAACGGGAGCGGGAAGAGCAATGTCGCGGACGCGGTGCGCTGGGTGCTCGGAGAGCAGAGCGCGAAGCAGCTGCGCGGCGCGAGTATGCAGGATGTTATTTTTTCGGGGACAGAGCTGCGCAAACCGCTGGGCTATGCGGCTGTGTCGATCACGCTGGACAATTCAGACCGCCAGCTTGCGGTCTCTTACGACGAGGTGACGGTGACGCGCCGCGTGTACCGCTCCGGGGAGAGCGAGTATCTCCTCAATGGGACGCAGGTACGCCTGCGTGATATCAACGAGATGTTCTACGACACCGGCATCGGCAAGGAGGGCTACTCGATCATCGGTCAGGGCCAGATTGACAAGATCCTGAGCGGTAAGCCGGAGGAGCGCAGGGAACTCTTCGACGAGGCGGCCGGCATCGTCAAGTTTAAGCGCAGAAAAAACGCCGCACAGAAAAAGCTCGAGGCGGAGCGGCAGAACCTGGTCCGCGTCAACGACATTCTGGCGGAGCTGACGAGGCAGCTGAGCCCGCTGCAGAAGCAGGCGGAGACGGCGAAGATTTATCTCCAGAAGCGCGAGGAGCTGAAGAACTGCGACGTCGGGCTTTTCCTCCTGGAGTTTGAGCGGATCCGAAAAGACCTGGAAGAGCTCGGGGAGAAGCAGAAGCTTGCCGAGACGCAGCTTGAGGAGTCAAGGGAAGAATACGAGAAGACCAGGCTGGATTACGAACAGCAGGAACAGGAACTGGAGCAGCTGGATGCGGCTCTGGTAGAGAAGCGGGAGATCGTCTCCCAGGGTCAGCTGCGCAGGCAGCAGTTCCAGAATCAGATTGAGCTCCTGCGCGAGCAGATCAACACGGCGCGCACGAGCGACGAGCACCTTCAGGCGCGTATCGCGGCGATCCTGCAGCAGATGGAGGAGTATTCCGCTCAGGAGCAGGAAGCGGAGAGCGGGCTTGCGCAGCTTCGCGCGGAGCTTTCCACGGTAAGCGATGAGGAGAAGAAGGCAGAGGCTGCCGCGCAGGAGATCCAGGATAGCATTACAGCTCTTGAGCAGAGCATTGAGCAGGGCAAGAGTGATATTATCAATCTCCTGAACCAGCGTGCCTCGGTGAAAGCGCGGATCCAGCGCTACGACACGATGCTGGAGCAGACGCAGATCCGCAAGGCGCAGCTTGTGCAGGAAGGCCTGCGGCTGCAGACCGAGAAGGCGGAACAGGATGAGGTGCGGCAGGACGTCGCACAGGAATACGAAGAGATCGGGCTTCGCATCCAGAAGCTGACTGCAAGAAGCGAGGAGGCAAATGACCGGCTTACTGTCTTCCAGCAGCAGCTTCAGGAATACAACCGCCAGATCGAGGCGGAGCAGACCGAGTTTCACAGGGAGGCTTCGCGCCTGGAGTCGCTGCGGAACATTGCAGAGCGCTACGATGGCTATGGAAACAGCATTCGGCGCGTGATGGAGCAGAAGGAGCGCAACGCCGGGATCCTTGGAGTGGTCGCCGATCTTATCAAGGTCGAGAAGACCTACGAGGTGGCGATCGAGACGGCGCTCGGCGGCAGCATCCAGAACATCGTGACGGACACGGAGGAGACCGCGAAGCAGCAGATTGAATTTTTGAAAAGGAATAAGTTCGGAAGGGCGACGTTTCTGCCGCTCTCCGGCATTACGGTGAAAAATGATTTTTCCAATCCGCAGGCGCTGAAGGAGAAGGGTGTGATCGGCCTTGCCTCCTCGCTTGTGAAGGCGGAGAGCAGATACGAGGAGCTGGTAAGGCAGCTGCTCGGACGGACAGTCGTTGTGGATCACATCGACCATGCGATCGCGCTGGCGCGGAAATACAGGCATTCGCTGCGCATCGTGACGGTGGACGGGGAGCTTTTGAGCCCGGGCGGCTCCATGTCGGGCGGCGCATTCAAAAACTCGAGCAACCTGCTCGGCAGAAGGCGCGAGATTGAGGAGCTGGAGCGGCAGGTGCAGGAACGGCAGGAAATGCTGCAGGAGCTGCAGGCGCAGATCGACGAGAGCCGCAGCGCGCGCAATGAGCTGCGGGACGAGATCGTACGCTTGAGAGACCAGCTGCAGGAGGAATACCTGGCGCAGAACACGGCGAAGATGAGGCTGGACGAGCTGGACGAGAAGGGCGGGTCGGCCCTGCAGGACTACAAGCGCATCGAGGGCGAATCCGGCGAGATCGACCGCCAGGCGCTTGAGATCCGGGACAGCAGCGCGAAGGAGCAGCAGGAGCTTGCGCAGTCTGAGCAGACCGAGAGAGATACCGAGGAAAATATCGCGAAATGGCAGGAGGAGCTGGAGTCCAGACGCGCGCAGTACAGGGCGGCGCTCGCCGACACGGAGGCGGTGCGTCTAAGACAGTCGCAGCTTTCCCAGCAGGAGAGCTTTATCGGGCAGAATCTGTCCCGGATCCGCCAGCAGAAGGAACAGCTTGCGGAAGAGCGCTCCAGGTACGAGGAGGAGATCGCGGACGCAGCAAGGAGCGTGGGGGAGAAGGAGACCCAGATCGCGCAGATCGAGGAGAGCCTTGCCCAGTCAGGCGTCTCGGAACAGCAGCTCCAGGAGGAAATTGCAGGCCTTCAGAAGGAGAAAGACGAGAAAAGCACGCAACACAAGCGCTTTTTTGAGATCCGGGAAGAGCAGTCTGAGCGGATCAATCTGCTGGACCGAGAGAATTTCCGCCTGAATGCGCAGATCGAGAAGGCAGAGGGCCAGAAGGAGACACAGGTCAATTATATGTGGGAGGAATACGGCCTGACCTACGGCGCGGCGAAGGAGCTTGGAACCCAGGAGAACGCCAGCACATCGTCGCTGAAAAAGAGCATCTCCACACTGAAGAGCGAGATCAAGGCGCTGGGAAGCGTCAACGTCAACGCGATCGAGGATTACAAAGAGCTCTCGGAGCGCCATACCTTTCTGTCCACGCAGCACGAGGACCTGATGAAGGCCGAGGAGGCGCTGCTCAAGATTATCGAAGAGCTGGACAGCGGGATGCGCGCCCAGTTTAAGGAGCAGTTCTCAAAGATCCAGACGGAGTTTGACAAAGCGTTCAAGGAGCTGTTCGGGGGAGGCCGCGGCTCGCTTGAGCTTGTCGAGGACGAGGATATCCTGGAGGCCGGGATCCGCATCATTGCGCAGCCGCCCGGGAAGAAGCTGCAGAACATGATGCAGCTCTCCGGCGGAGAGAAATCGCTGACCGCGATCGCGCTGCTTTTCGCGATCCAGAATCTCAAGCCGTCGCCGTTCTGCCTGCTGGACGAGATCGAGGCGGCCCTGGACGAGAACAATGTGGAACGCTATGCGCGATATCTGCATAAGTTGACAAAGAATACGCAATTTATTATTATTACTCATAGAAGAGGCACGATGACCGCGGCAGACCGCCTGTATGGGATTACGATGCAGGAGAAGGGCGTCTCCGCGCTGGTGTCGGTCAATCTGGTAGAAAACGATCTCGAGAACTAAGCATCGGGAGCAACGGAAGCCGGATTGGATGAAAGCCATAGAATCAGCAGGAAAATGGAACAGAGCGGAAAGAGGTGGGACAGTATGGAGGAAAAGAAAGGATTTTTTAAACGTCTTGTAGAAGGGCTTGCGAAGACAAGGGACAATATCGTCTCGGGGATTGACGCGATCTTCAGCGGGTTCTCAAGCATTGACGATGATTTCTACGATGAGATCGAGGAGATCCTTGTCATGGGCGATATCGGGATCAACGCGACGACTTCCATTATTGAAGATCTCAAGCAGAAGGTGAAGGAGCAGAACATCAAAGATCCCTCCGCGTGCAAGCAGCTTCTGATCGACAGCATTAAGTCCCAGATGAACGTCGGAGAGACGGCGTATGAGTTTGAGAACCGCAAATCGGTGGTGCTTGTGATCGGCGTCAACGGCGTCGGGAAGACGACGAGCGTCGGCAAGCTGGCCGGGAAGCTGAAGGATCAGGGCAAGAAGGTCGTGCTGGCGGCGGCGGACACGTTTCGCGCAGCCGCGGGCGAGCAGCTGAGGGAGTGGGCGGACCGCGCGGATGTGGAGATCATCAGCGGGCAGGAGGGCTCCGACCCGGCTTCCGTTGTGTACGATGCAATCGCGGCGGCCAAGGCGCGGAATGCGGACGTCCTGCTCTGCGACACGGCCGGGCGGCTGCACAATAAGAAGAACCTGATGAGCGAGCTTGGAAAGATCAACCGTATCATCGAGCGGGAGTATCCGGAGGCGTTCCGTGAGACGCTCGTGGTGCTGGACGGCACGACCGGGCAGAACGCGCTCGCGCAGGCGCGCGAGTTCAAGGAGGTGGCCGACATCACGGGCATCATCCTCACGAAGCTCGACGGGACGGCCAAGGGCGGCATCGCGGTCGCCATCCACGCGGAGCTCGGCATTCCGGTGAAATACATCGGCGTCGGCGAGTCGATTGACGATCTGCAGAAGTTTGACGCGGACGCGTTTGTGAACGCACTGTTCAACCAGGCAGAGAAATGATGCAGCAGAACGTGCAGATTTATCTGCAAAGCAGGCGTGACGATACGAAGCAGCGGATCGGCTTCCGAAGGAAGCGGTCTTTGGCCTGCCTGGTTGAGCAAAGAGAATATAAGAGAATATAAGAGATAGAAAGAGGACAGGCATATGCTTACATTGGATGCATTTGAGGAAGCTTCGGAGTGCGTGAAACGCGTGATACAGGAGACGAAGCTTGTGTACAGCGAGTATTTCAGCGCACAGACGGGAAATAAGGTTTATCTGAAGGCTGAGAATATGCAGGTGACGGGAGCCTACAAGATCCGCGGCGCTTATTACAAGATCAGCACCCTGACGGAGGAAGAGCGCGCGAAAGGCCTGATCACGGCCTCCGCAGGGAACCACGCGCAGGGCGTCGCCTACGCGGCGAAGGCGTACGGCTGCAAGGCGGTTATCGTGATGCCGGCGACGACGCCGCTTATGAAGGTGAACCGGACGAAGAGCTACGGCGCGGAGGTCGTCCTCTACGGCGATGTATACGACGAGGCCTGCGAGTATGCCTATAAGCTCGCGGAGGAGAACGGCTATACGTTCATCCATCCGTTCGACGATCCGGCGGTGGCGACCGGGCAGGGCACGATCGCGATGGAGATCGTCAAGGAGCTCCCGCTCGTGGACTATATTCTTGTGCCGATTGGCGGCGGCGGACTCGCGACCGGCGTCTCGACGCTGGCCAAGCTGCTGAACCCGAAGATCAAGGTGATCGGCGTGGAGCCCGAGGGAGCCGCCTGCATGAAGGCCTCGCTGGAGGCCGGCAAGGTCGTGACGCTTCCGGGCGTCAACACGATCGCGGACGGCACGGCGGTCAAGACTCCGGGAACCAGCATTTTCCCGTATATCCAGCAGAACATCGACGAGATCATCACGGTGAGCGACGACGAGCTGATCGTGGCGTTCCTCGATATGGTCGAAAACCACAAGATGATCGTGGAGAATTCCGGACTGCTCACGGTGGCTGCGCTCAAGCATCTGGATGTGCAGAATAAGAAGGTGGTCGCGGTGCTCTCCGGCGGAAACATGGATGTGATCACGATGGCGTCTGTCGTCCAGCACGGGCTGATCCAGCGCGACCGGATCTTCACAATCTCCGTGCTGCTTCCGGACCGTCCGGGCGAGCTGGTGCGCGTGGCGACGATCATCGCCCAGGAGCAGGGCAATGTCATCAAGCTCGACCACAACCAGTTTGTGAGCACGAACCGCAACGCGGCCGTGGAGCTGACGATCACGATGGAGGCGTTCGGCACCGAGCACAAGGAGCGCATCATAGGGGCGCTGCGCGAGCATGGCTATGAGCCGACCTTCAAGGTGGCGAACCTTTAGATTTATAAGAATGGGAGGGATACGAATGAAAATACTTATGATCGGCGGTACCGGTACGATCAGCATGGCGATCACGCGCAGACTTGCCGAGCGCGGCGAGGAGCTTTATCTCTTGAACCGGGGGACGCGCAGTGCGGAGCTGCCAAAGAACGTGAACACGATCGTTGCCGACATCAATGACGAGGAGGATATGGCGCGAAAACTGGACGGCATGAAGTTCGACGCGGTCTGTGAGTTTATCGGCTTTGTCCCGGCGCAGGTGGAGCGCGATTACCGGCTCTTTAAGGATAAGACGAAGCAGTATATCTACATCAGCTCCGCGTCCGCCTATCACAAGCCGGTTCGTTCGTATCTCATCAACGAGGGAACGGCGCTTGCCAATCCGTACTGGCAGTATTCGCGGGACAAGATCGCCTGCGAGGACTTCCTCATGAAGATGTATCGGGAGAACGGCTTCCCGGTGACGATCGTCCGCCCGAGCCATACCTACGACGAGCGCTCCGTGCCGCTTGGCGTGCATGGGAAGAACGGGAGCTGGCAGGTGATCCGGCGTATGCTGGACGGAAAGCCGGTCATCATCCATGGCGACGGCTCGTCCTTGTGGACCATGACGTTTAACACAGATTTTGCGATGGGCTACTGCGGCCTGATCGGGAATCCGCACGCGATCGGCGAGGCGTTCCAGATTATGAACGACGAGACATTGACCTGGGATCAGATCTATCAGACGATCGCCGACGTCCTGGGAGTGGAATTGAAGGCATACCATGTATCTTCTGAATTTCTGGCAGCGGTCAGCGACTATGACTTCACCGGAAGCCTGACCGGGGACAAGGCCTGCTCTGTGGTCTTCGACACCTCGAAGCTGAAGAAGGCGGTGCCGGAGTTCCGTCCGACCGTCCATTTTGAGCAGGGCGTCCGTATGGCGGTCGAGCATATTCTGGCGCATCCGGAGCTGCAGATCGAGGATCCGGAGTTCGACGCCTGGTGCGATCGCGTGATCGCGGCGCTGGAGCGGGCGAAGGCAGAGATCTGAAGCGAGTTCGCTGAAACACGAAACCCTCAGCTGTGGAGGAAGGATATTCCGGGCGGAGAAACCGGGCTGCAGGAGCTGTTTCCGGAAGGTGGAAGAAAGGGCAAAAAGATGGGAAACAAGGATATGAGGGATGTGGGAGAAAAAAGAAAAGCCGGCAGGAGTATGCTTGTGTGCATGCTCCTTCTGGTCTTGTGCGTGGTTTGCGCGCCAGAGACCGCACTCGCAGGAAGCGGAGTTGTGAGAGCGACCTCCGTCACGCAAGACCTGCTGAAACAGCTGCAGCTGAAGAAAGTGGATCACCTGATGATCGTTGCGCATCCAGATGACGAGACTCTCTGGGGCGGAGGTCACTTGCTGGAGGACAGGTATCTGGTCGTTTGCCTCACAAACGGCAATAATTATACTAGAAGATGCGAATTCGAGAAGGCGCTGAGCATCTCGGGCGATAAAGGGATCATTCTTTGCTATCCGGATCTTGTGACCCGCAATGGCTGCCGGGTAAAGGATGACTGGTCGGCGTACAGGAAAAGCATCCTTCAGGATCTGAAAACTCTGCTGACCTACAAAAACTGGAAAATGATCGTGACCCATAACGTAAACGGCGAGTATGGGCATATACACCATAAATTGTCGCATCAGCTTGTGACAGAGACCGCGCAGAAAAGAAAGAAGCTTGATCGGCTGTATTATTTTGGAAAATATTATTCTAAGAAACGTCTGCCAAAGGCGAGCAAAAAGCTGGAGAAGTTAAAAAAGGCAGTAAGAGCTGAGAAAAATAAGATGTGCGAGGTTTATCGAAGCCAGCGCGGTTCCTTCGAGTCCTTTGGACAGATGGTTCCTTATGAGAACTGGAAGTGCGCGGTAAAGGAGAAAAAGACGAAAAAAGCGAAAAGTAAAAGTACGAAAAACGTGAAATAGAAGCTGAGGCTTTAGAACAGGCTAAAACAGGCTGTCAAGAAAAAATACTTGTCTATATGGATGAAACAGAAGTAATAAGATTAAATCCAAAAGGATCGTAAATTGAGAGGGCGCCCAACCGGGCGCTTTTCTTGTTATCGGAAACAAAAGGTTACTGGTCACTCTGTGCCCAGTAACAGCGCTTCGCGATGCACAGAAATGCTGCATTCGCAGCATTTCGCGCTCAAGTCCTCGGGATTTCCGTGCATTTTGCACG
>CANQWV010000066.1 GCA_947627645.1 uncultured Lachnospiraceae bacterium
CGGGATGTTGATGTTGACCGGGCAGCCCTGCACGCACTTCGCGTTCTTGCAGTGCAGGCAGCGCTGTGCCTCCTCAACTGCCTCTTCCTTATTGTAACCGAGGCAAACCTCGTCAAAATTTGTCGCTCTCACCTTCGGCTCCTGCTCTCTGACCGGAACCTTCTTCAATACGTCTGCCATTATTTGTCACCTCCGCAATTCCCGCATCCGCCGTGATGCGTCTTGCCCTCACGGAACTCCAGCAGTTTTCTGCCTTCCTCCGTCTTGTACATCGCCTGGCGCTTCATCGCCGCGTCAAAGTCGATCAGATGTCCGTCGAACTCCGGCCCGTCGACGCAGGCGAACTTCACCTCGTCTCCGACCATCACACGGCAGGCGCCGCACATACCGGTGCCATCCACCATGATCGGGTTCATGCTGACGATCGTCTTGAGATTGTATTTCTTCGTGGTCAGGCAGCAGAACTTCATCATGATCATCGGGCCGATCGCAACGCAGTGGTCGTAGCTCTTGCCCTCCTTCTCATGAAGATCCTCGATGACCTTCGTCACCATACCGCTCCTGCCGTAGGAACCGTCGTCCGTCGTTATGTAGAGATTGCCGCAGACGGATTTGAACTTGTCCTCCATGATCACGAGATCCTTCGTCTTCGCACCGATGATCACATCCGCCTCGATGCCGTGCTCATACAGCCATTTCGCCTGCGGATACACCGGAGCCGTGCCGACGCCGCCGGCCACGAACAGGATTCTCTTCTTCTTTGTCTCCTCGAGGCTGCTCTCCAGACAGAGCTCAGACGGCTGTCCCAGCGGTCCCACGAAGTCGCGGAAGGAATCGCCCGTCTTCAGCTGTGCGAATTTCTCTGTGGAAGCTCCGATCGGCTGGAATACGATCGTGATCGTCCCGGCCTCTCTGTCGTAGTCGCAGATCGTGAGCGGGATGCGCTCGCCGACCTCATCCGCCTTGGCAATGATGAACTGCCCAGGCAGGCAGCGCTTTGCAACACGGGGCGCATCCACGACCATCTCGTAGATGTTGGCTGCAAGCTGCCCTGCTTTCAAAATCTTGTACATACCCTACCTCCATATTCGTACTTTCGCAGGGAAGCCCCTGCCCTTACTTTCGCCCGCTGCTCCAACTGTACTCCTCAGATATGACGCGGGCGGTACACATCTTATACAGTATATTACAACCATTTGAAAAATTCAACGGCAAATTATATCCTTGAATGAAACTTGAGTGAAATTAGATTTATCTCCATTTCGTCGGAAGTTTCGCTCAGTTTTGCTCCAGATAGTTTTCAAATTCCTCCGCCGACATCAGAATCTTCCTCGGCTTCGTGCCCTCCTCCGGGCCGACGACGCCGGCGTCCGAGAGCTGATCCATGATGCGCGCCGCACGGTTGAAGCCAATCTTGAACACGCGCTGCAGCATACCGATGGACGCCTTGTCCTTGTCAATGATGAATTTCCCCGCGTCCGCAAACAGGGCGTCCATATCCTCCCCGCCCTTTGCCGCCGCAACAGCCTGCTGCACCTTCGCGATCTGCTCCTCCATCTGTGCGTCGTAGGATACGGCCGAATTCTCATTCTTCAGGAAATCGACCACATCCGCGACCTCTTCGTCTGAGACGAACGCGCCCTGCACGCGGGCTGGCTTCTGATAGCCCTGCGGGTAAAACAGCATATCACCCTTGCCGAGCAGCTTCTCTGCGCCGTTCATGTCGATGATCGTGCGCGAGTCCACGCCAGAGGACACGGAGAACGCGATGCGGGACGGCATATTCGCCTTGATCAGTCCCGTGATGACATTGACCGACGGACGCTGCGTCGCGATGATCAGATGAATGCCTGCCGCTCTTGCCAGCTGTGCCAGACGGCAGATGGAATCCTCCACCTCGCCCGGCGCGACCATCATCAGATCGGCGAGCTCGTCCACGATGATGACGATCTGCGGGAGCTTCTGCGGTTTGTTCTCATCCTCGATGTCCTTCAGCGCCTCAACCTTCTGGTTGTAGCCCTTCAGGTCGCGCACGCCGACCGCGGCAAACTTGTCATAGCGCGACATCATCTCGGCTACGCCCCAGTTCAGCGCCCCGGCTGCCTTTTTCGGGTCGGTCACGACCGGGATAAACAGATGCGGGATGCCGTTGTACACGCTCAGCTCGACAACCTTCGGGTCGATCATGATCAGCTTGACCTCCTCCGGAGAAGCCTTGTAGAGCAGGCTGATGATGATCGTGTTGATACACACGGATTTGCCGGATCCGGTCGCGCCCGCGATCAGCAGATGCGGCATCTTCGCGATATCGGAGACGACGACCTTTCCGCCGATGTCCTTGCCGGTCGCGAACGCCAGCTTGGACGGATGGTTCCGGAACTCATCAGATTCCAGCAGGTCGCGCAGGGAGACTGCGCTGTTCTCGCTGTTCGGCACCTCGATGCCCACGGCCGACTTACCGGGGATCGGCGCCTCGATGCGGATGTCCGCCGCCGCCAGATTGAGCTTGATATCGTCGGAAAGCCCCACAATGCGGCTGACCTTGACGCCCTGCTCCGGCAGCAGCTCATAGCGCGTCACGCTTGGTCCGCAGCTCACGTTCGTCACGGTTGCGTGCACGCCGAAGCTGTTCAGCGTCTGCTGCAGCTTCGCCGCCGTGCTGCGGATCTCCTGTTCCTGGTTGCCGCCCTTGCCGCCCTTGCCCTTTTTGAGCAGATCGATCGGCGGATAGATATACTCCGGGCGCACTGCTTCCGCTGTCTTTGCCATCTCGGCTTCTACGGAAGCGATGCCCTCCTCAATCTCCTTTTGGGATGAACGCGGGTTGCGCTTGGAAGACGCCCCATGCTCCGCGGCTCCCTCCTGTGCTCCCTGCTCGCTCTGCGTATCCTGCGCGCCCTGCATATCCTGCACGTCCTGCATATCCTGCGCGCCCTGCATATCCTGCGCGCCCTGATCTGCAGGCTCGTCTTCCGCTTCCTGACGGCCTGGGAGCTCACGCGAACTCAGGCGGTCTCCATGCACGGAAGACCTGGCATCAAGGCCGGCGTCCGCGGCTGCTTTTTCTTCCGTCCGTATCCCCTCAATATGAAAATCATGATACAGCTCAAGCCCGGATGATTCCTGCAGCGAAGCTGTGTCAGAACCGGTCTCCTCCAGCTCGATATAGCTGTTCATTTTGCCGTCATCCGTCATCTGCTTCTGGCTGGTCGTTTCAGGAGTGAAATCCCGTTCGCGCTTGTCCAGGGAAGCTTCCTTCTTCGAAGCGCGTTTTTTCTGCACCGGAATCTGCGAAGTACTCTTCGGCGTGATCTCGTGAACCTCCGTCCCGACCCTGGATGGATCGCCCTGTATCTTGGTATCCATCGTCACGCCGGAGACCTTCCTGTGCTCACGGCTGCTCACCGGAAACAGAGCAGGCACTTCAATCTGTGTCCGCTGCGAATGTCTCTGTGCATTGTTCTGGTTTGCGTACTGTCCCTGATAGTACCCCTGCGCATTCGACAGATTTTCGGGCTGCCCTTGCGGATAGCCCTGCGCATACGACGGATTCCCGGCTTGTCCTTGATAATATCCTTGCACATTCGCCGGATTTCCCGGCTGCCCCTGCGGATAGCCATAATAAGTCCCCTGTCCTGCGGAGGCATATTGTGCAGCAGTCCCCTGCGGGTATCCCGCGCCATACTGGCCCTGCTCTGCTGCCTGACGCCCTTTGCGCTCCTTGCGGCGCTTTCTGCGGCCGTTTAATGGACCTTGTTCTTGTCCAGGCTGCAGCAGCGCAGACGGATTGTACCCATTCATTGGCTGCCCAGGCTGAGTCAGAAGCTGTCCTCCTGCCGGATATTGATTTCCTGCCTGTCCCTGCGGATACCCTGTAGCCTGCTGGGAAAAATCTGCCGTCTGCGCCTGTGCAGACTGTCGTTCATACGTTACTTCCTGCCCATCGGCAGACTCAAGCTCCTGCGGCAGATCCCACTCATTCCTGCGCTCACGCTCTCTCTGATATGCCTCCCTGCGGCGCGCGTTCGATTCCTTCGCCGACTGATAGACACGGCTCCCCTGATGCCGTACACTGCGCATCAGCGATTTCTGCGTGATCAGCACCAGAAATACGATTGCCAGGATCAAAAGCACGATCCCCGTCCCCACCGCGCCGAGTGCCGGCCGCAAAAGGGAACAGACCATGCCTCCGATCACCCCGCCGCCGTTCTTATAGGAGGCGCTGTGCTCGTAGATGTCCACAATGTCGCTGAGCTCCTGGTATTCCTTTGTGAAAAGCGTCGCAAAGCTGCAGATGCACACGAAAAGACCCAGCGAGGACAGAAATTTTACTCCCGCAATGCGGCTGCCTTTGTTGGAAATCAGAAACGCCGCCGCGATAAACAACAGGAAAGGAAACAGATATGCAGTAATCCCGAATATGCCAAAGCTGATGTCAGAGACCACCGCTCCCACATAGCCGCCGATCCCGAGATAGCTGATAAAGATTAAGATACAGACTGCAAGCACAAGCCAGAGAGCCGCCTCACGCGCGATCATCGGATTGGTATTCTCACGCTCCCGCACGGAAACAGGCTCGGTCTGCTTCACGTCAACGCGGGCGGACTTTGTCGTCCTGGTACCCGAAGTTACACTCTTTTTCTGGGACGCCGCGCTCCCCTTCGCCTGCGTCGTCTTTTTCTTTGCCGTATTTGTCGCCAATGCTCTTTCCCCTTTACTTAAATTCATCGCAGCCGCAAAGCATATCAGCCGCGGCTGCGCTCCCCAAATTATCTCCTTCGCTATACAAGGAAATGTCCGACGATCGCCACGATACCAATTACAAAGCAATAGTACGCGAAATAACGGAATTTCTTTTTGCGGACAATGATCAGCATCGTCTTGATGCAGATATATCCTACCAGACCCGCAAATATCATGCCGACCGCGTAGATCGCGACCTGCGTCGCCTGGATCGGCTCCGCGATCACGTCCTTGATCTCCAGCACCGCAGCGCCGAGGATCGCCGGGATCGACAAAATGAACGAGTATTTCACCGCAAACTTCCGCTCAAGCCCGCAGAACAGACAGGTCGCGATCGTCGTACCTGAGCGTGAAAGCCCCGGAAGCGTCGCAAGACCCTGCGCCGCGCCGATCACCAGGCCGTTGCCGTAGCTTACCGTCTTCGGCGTTTTGCTGCCTTCCTTTTTGAGCTCTGCCATCAGAAGCAGCACGCCCGTGATCAGCAGGCAGATGCCGGGGATGAGAAGCGTCCCGCTGGCCGCCTCCACAATGTCCTTGCCGAGCACGCCGATCAGCCCGGTCGGCACGGTAGACACAAGAATCAGCACAACAAATTTGCGGTAGCTGTTGTGCACGATCTTCTTATATTTCAGAGAGGTCTTATGTATCTTGTTCAGGAAGAACGTGCGCAGGTTCGAGAACATATCCCCGACCATGAACAGCGCCTCCTTGATCATGTTCCAGATGTCCTTGTGATAGACGATAAAGACTGCGACAAGCGTTCCCAGATGAAGCATGATATCAAACAGCATACTGTCGTTTGTCTCGATGTGAAAAATGTTTTGAAGAATAGCGAGATGTCCGGAGCTGCTGACCGGAAGGAACTCCGTCACTCCCTGCACGATTCCCAGTAAAATCGACTCTAAAACTGACATAACTGCCTCCAATTGTTCTTGTGGTAATATGACTTGTGATTGTTTGAGGTTCCCGAAAAATCCAATACATTATAACAGAGTTTTTGCGGCGAGACAAGTTTTTTCCAAGAAAGGGAGTCTTCGGAAGCTTTTGGACGCTTTCGGAAAGGGCGTTTTCCTGCCGACCTCCGTCTGTCAGGGTTCTTCCTGCCCTTTCCTCACGTTTTTACCCAATCCCGACCGCATCCCCGCGCGTTCATCGCCGCAGCAAGCAGATTTTCTCTGGAGATCGCAATGATCCTGCCGCATCCCCGCGCATTCATCGCCCCTCGATCATCTCGTAGAGCTTCCCGAGCGCGTCGCTGATCCCGCCTACCGCGTCGATCAGTCCTTCCTCCACAGCGTCGCCGCCGACCAGGATCGTGCCAAGATCCTTCGTCAGGATCCCAGTATCCAGCATCAGTTCCTCGAGCCGTGCGCGCGTCGCCCGCGAATGCTCCGAGATAAACCCGAGGATACGGTCCTGCATCTGCTTGAAATAGTCATAGGTCTGCGGGGCGCCGATCACTGTCCCGTTCATGCGCACCGGATGGATAACCATCGTCCCGGTTTTCACGATAAACGAATAGTCCGTCGACACCGCGATCGGAACGCCGATGGAATGGCTCCCGCCGAGCACGAGCGAGACGGTCGGTTTGCTCAGGGACGCGATCATCTCGGCAATCGCAAGCCCGGCCTCCACATCGCCGCCCACCGTATTGAGCAGGATCAGCAGCCCCTCGATCTCCGGGCTGTCCTCGATCGCCGCCAGCCGCGGCAGAACGTGCTCATACTTTGTCGTTTTGGAATTCGCCGAGAGGCACTCGTGACCCTCGATCTCCCCGATCACGCTCAGGAGATGAATCCTGTGGCTCAGGGCAACCTCCCCTGTCTCCCGGATTGCCTCGCGCTGGCTTTCCTCTGCCTCCTGCTTTTCCTCGCTCTCCTGTCTCTGCGTATCTTCCATCATCTGCTGCCTCCTTCTGCCTTCTGCTATTATATTGTACACCTGTCACCCATCCGGCAATACCTGTTAAACAGTATTTCCCGAAAAAGGAAAAGCATACAACAAGGGCAGAAAGGAAGTCCGCCATGAAGCATCTCTGAAAATTCGTCCGTCTTAAAATGTTTTCCGTGCCTGCCAAAGCTCTGTCAGAGCACAAAACAAGACCGCCACGCCTTCTGCTGCAAATATCAGTCAGCTTTTGCGGCGGCCTTACCATCCATACTTGTTCTCACATCCGTCTTCTGCGATCCCACAACCCTTCCGCCGCTCCCTTTTCAGCGAGCGGCCGGGCGGATCTGTTCGCGATCCCCTTTCCTCTGGTTCTGCGCCGCTCACTTTCCAGCGAGCAGCCGGGCGGATCAATCCGCACAGCGGTACAAATACTGCCCGCGCAGCGTCTGTACCATCTCCTCATACTTCTCCCTGCACGCCTCGTTCTGCCCATTTTCGATCATCCCGATACACGGAGCAAGGTACTCCTCCCAGATCCCGCGGTAAATCTCATGCGCATCCTCCCGCCGGCTGATGTGCTTCACGACGGACGGAGCCACATCGTAGTACTCCCGGATCTGTTCTTTCCCGCCCGGAAGCGCCGCCAGATAAGTATCCCGGTAATTGCGCAGAAGTGTCAGCTCATAGCAGTCGTCCGGTTTGCCGAATGTCTCGCAGACTGCACTCGTGATATAGCAGAATTTTTTGCGGAAGCCCTGCTCGATCTCCTCAAAGCTTGTCGCCTGGAGCGCCGATTTCGGGAACGCCTCTTTCCACGCCCCGATCAGCTTGTCCGTGAGCAATTTTGAAGAATTTCCTTTATATTCCAGGATCATCGGAAAAACGAATACCACCATCGCCATGTTGAGATCCATCATTTTGCGCTCGCGGGCGCTCCTGCGCCTGCACGCGTCCATCTGCGCCTTCGCGTATTCGACAAGCGCGCCTGCCATATTGGTCAGGAACTGCTCCTTGTCAATGACGGAATTATAACCGTTTTCGATCGCCTCGAACGTCTGGAAATTCTTCTGATACAGTTCCCGGAAGTGATCGCCGTACACAGTCCGCTTAAAATATGGGAGCGGATCCTCACAGCACTCCAGGAGCTTCGGCATACCCTCGATCCCGGTCAGATAGTAGTTCATCGGGCTACTCCTCCAGATTTGTATACACCGCCTGTACGTCGTCGTCCTCGTCCAGCATGTCCAGCGTACGGTTGAGCTGCCGCAGCGCGTTCTCGTCCGTGAGCGCGACATAATTCTGCGGAATCATCGTGACCTCTGCGGACGCCATTACGATTCCATCATTCTCGAGCGCCTGGCGCACCTCGCTGAAGTCATCCGGGGACGTGAGGACCTCATAGCTGTCCTCCTCCTCGGAAAAATCCTCCGCGCCCGCGTCCAGCGCCATCATCATCAGATCGTCCGCGTCCATCTCGCACTCTTCCTTGTCGATGATGATCTGTCCCTTCTGGTCAAACATATAGGACACACAGCCCTGCGTGCCGATGCTTCCGCTGCCTTTCGTGAACGCGTTGCGCACATTGGACGCCGTGCGGTTCTTATTGTCAGTCAGAGCCTCGACGATGATCGCGATCCCACCCGGGCCGTAACCCTCGTATGTAACGTACTCATAGTTCACGGAACCAAGCTCGCCGGCAGCCTTCTTGATGCCGCGGTCGATCGTGTCGTTCGGCATATTGTTGGCCTTAGCCTTGGCGATGATATCGCGCAGGCGGCTGTTGTTCGCCGGGTCAGAACCGCCCTCCTTGACGGCTACCGCGATCTCACGGCCGATAATCGTGAAAATCTTCCCTTTCGCCGCGTCGTTCTTCTCTTTCTTGTGCTTGATATTCGCAAATTTCGAATGTCCTGACATACCCCAAATGTCACTCCTTTTCCTCTTCGTTCTCTTTTATAATCTTAACAAGACGGATCATCTTGTCTTCCACTTTCGTAATCTGAAAACGGTAGCCGCCCGCGACGACCTCCGCCTGTTCCCCGTCAGCCGGAATCCGGTCCAGCCTGGAGATCAGGAATCCATTCAGCGTATCGTAATCCTCCTCATCGTCCTCGAGGGAAAGCCCGAGCTCCTCGACCACCTCATCAAGCGGCGCCATGCCGTCCATCAGATATCCTCCGTCCTCCTCTCGGCGGATCAGCGGCACTTCATTGTCGTACTCGTCCTGGATATTGCCGACGATCTCCTCCAGGATATCTTCCATCGTCACGAGACCGGCCGTCTGACCGTACTCGTCGACCACAATCACCATCTGCAGCTTCTCCGCCTGCATATTGCGGAACAGGACATGGATGCCGCGCGTCTCCGGGATAAAGCGCACCTTGCGCAGGAGCTCCGGGATATCACGGATCTGCCAGTCATCGTACTGCTCCATCGTATGGAATTTCATCGCGTCCTTGAAATGCAGCACGCCTATGATGTTGTCGATATTCTCGTCGTAGACCGGGAAGCGCGAAACCGTCTGCTCTACCATAAAGGAAATCGCGTCGCGCAGGTTCGTCGTCCCGCTGATATCGATGATATTCTTGCGGCGCGTCATGATATCTTCCGCCTTCTTGTCATCCAGCTCGAAGATATTCTGGATCATCTCCGCCTCTTTCGCGTCCAGCACGCCCTGCTCATGTCCCTCGTTCACCATTGAAATGATCTCATCCTCCGTCACTTCCTGTTCGAGGGACTGCGGATCGATCCCAAAAAGCCTGCCGATCAGGCTCGTCCCAAGGGTGAACACGTATGTAAATGGAAGCAGCGCCGTCATCACTCTGCCAGCGTGCAAATACCCGGCCAGCACAAACCCCCGCGCATACCTGCGGCCAAACAGACTGGGAATCGAATTTCCGAACAGATAGCACAGAACCAGCGCAATAGGAATCGACGCATACCACGGCGCAGACACATAACCGCATACCGCCAGCACACCGGCCGCGATCCCTGCCGCCGTGTGCGTCAGCCAGTTTGTGGAAACCATGCGTCCCGGGCGGTCCTTCAGCCCGAGAATCCTCTCCGGATCCCGCCCTGCCTCCTGATAGATTGTCTGGAGCTCAGAATCCGAGGTCGCGTCCATCGCCGCGTGAAACGCTGTCATGATAAAATCCAGCAGCAGCAAGGCTGCCAGAACAACGGTGCCGGCCAATCGGCCAGTGTCACTGTCCATAAAATGTGTTACTCCTTAAACTATCATGCCCCGCAGGCGGGACACCGCCACGAACAAAAGGACACGGGCGCTCCGCACTGCGTGCTCCCGCTGCCTTTCAGGCATATTGATCGTCTTGTGCCTTGCAGCTCCGTCGGCAAATGCCCGAATCTGCGTTAAACAGTTACAAATATATCATCTTCGTCCGTATTCGTCAAGATTGGAATCATGCGGCAGAGCGCTTTGCCCTATGTAAGCAGCTCAAGACTGACCTGGAGCGCCTTGTCGACCCGCTCAAGCATCTCATAGTCCAGATGGCACACCCGGTCCTTCAGCCGCCGCTTGTCGATCGTGCGCAGCTGCTCCAGCAGGATCACGGAATCCCGCACAATCTCATAGCGCCCGGATTCGATCTCGACATGGGTCGGCAGCTTTGCCTTGTTCATTTTTGATGTGATCGCCGCGCAGATCACGGTCGGACTGTGACGGTTTCCCACATCATTCTGAATGATAAGCACCGGGCGTACGCCACCCTGCTCCGAGCCGACCACCGGCCTTAGATCCGCATAAAAGATATCGCCTCTTCTGATATTCACAAACCTCACACTCCGATACAAAGATTTTTCACTGGTTATCCTAAGTATCCCCTGGTTTCTTTTGTATATTCATGTGAGTAAAATAAATTCATGCTAATCAATGTATACCCTCGGCACACGCTTCCCGATGTCGCAGACAAACTCGTACGGGAAACGTCCGGAAAGCGCGTCCAGCTCCTCGATCGTGATCTCCGCCTCCCCGTCGCGGCCAAGCAGCGTCACTTCATCGAGCAATTCCGCGTCGATCCCGCTCACGTCCACCATGAACTGATCCATGCAGACCCGCCCCAGGATCGGCGCGCGCTGTCCGCGGATCAGGGCATAACCTTTGCCGCTTAAGCTTCTCGGATAGCCGTCGCCGTAGCCAACCGGAACCGTCGCCACCCGCATCGTGCGCGGAGCCACAAAGGTTCCCCCGTAGCTGACCGGAGTCCCCTTTTCGATCGTCTTGAGGAAAACGATATGTGATTTCAGCTCCATCGCCGGGCATAGCGCGAAACCGCGGCTCATCTCCTCCGAAGGATAAATGCCATAGATGCTGATGCCGGCGCGCACCAGGTCCAGGTTCGCCTCCGGCAGCTCCATGATCCCGGCGCTGTTGGAGCAGTGACGCAAAAAGCCGTGCAGCCCGTCCTCCTCCAGTCGGTCGCAAAAGGCGGTAAATCGCCGCAGCTGTTCTCTCGCACAGCTTTTGTCCGCCTCGTCTGCCCGCGCGAAATGGGTGAACACGCCTTCCACCTCGAGCTTCGGGCAGCTGCGAATCTGCCGGACGACCTGTACGCCCTTCTCATGATCCGCCACGCCGATCCGCGACATCCCTGTGTCCACCGCGATATGAACCGGCGCTTTCACCCCGACGCTTTCCGCGGCGTCGGAGAATTTCTGCGCCATCTCAGCGGTAAAGACGGTCGGGCGGATCCCCAGCGCGGCCATAGCCGCGTAGTCTTCTTCAAAGGTATAGCCGAGAATCAGGATCGGTTTCCGGATTCCTGCCTCTCGCAATTCTTTGGCCTCAGAAAAGGCCGCGACCGCGTAGCCCCAGATGTAATCGTATTCCTCCGCCATCCTTGCGATCGGCACCGCCCCGTGCCCATAGCCGTCTGTCTTGATGACCGCAATCATCCGGACGCCCTCGCGCAGATTCTCCTTCATGCGGCGGAAATTCTTCGCAATCGCTCCCATATGAATATATGCCGTAATTCTTCCGTTGCTCATCCTTCCATCCTCCGCAAGCCTTTGCAGACCAAAGCAAATCCTTGATGTTCTTCTATCGATCCGTCTCGCCGATCCGCTTCAGCACTTCGCCAAGTCAAGGCAAATCCTTGATGTTCTTCTATCGGTTCGTCTCGCCGATCCGCTTCAGCACTTCGCCAGGCCAAGGCAAATCCTTGATCTTCTTCTATCGGTCCGTCTCGTCGATCCGCTTCAGCACTTCGCCGAGCTGATCCGCGATGTCGCGGGCGATCATGCCGTAAGCGCTGCGCCTCTCCTGCGCCTCGTCGCCGGCCAGGCCGTGCAGATAGACACCGAGAGCCGCCGCGTCGAACGTCGGCATCCGCTGGGCAAGCAGCCCGCAGATCACTCCGGTGAGAATATCCCCGGAGCCGCCGACCGCCATGCCGTTGTTTCCAGATGTATTTACATAGACCCTGGATCCGTCCGAGACGATCGTCCGCGCATCCTTCAGCGCGCAGGTCACGCCATATTCGCGCGCGAAGCGGCGCGCTGTCTCCAGGATATCTTCCAGGATCTCTTCCTTGCTGCTGTCGGTCAGTCGCATCATCTCGCCGATGTGCGGCGTCAGGATCACGGAGGCCTCTGTCTCGTCGAGAAGATTCAAATGCCGCGCCAGAAGATTCAGCCCGTCCGCGTCGATCACAAGCGGCTTGTCGTATTCCAGGAGCACACTCGTCAGCATTTCCTCCGCCATCCGCCCCGTCCCGCAGCCGGGGCCGATTCCCGTCACATCAGACCACGCAAGCGCCTCCGCAAGCTCCCTCGTTGGGAATCCTTTTTTGCACGGAGCTGCAAAGCCTCCGCCGCTGCCTTCCAGCTGCCCAGCACCAGAAAGGTAATCGTCGCTGCATAAAACGGAAGCTCTTCCGCCACTTTCTTCTGTCTGCCCCGTCGTTGGGAAGCAATCGTCGCTGTAGGTCGTAACAATCGCCTCCGGAAGATAGGTCTGGATGATCTCGCGGTTGCATTCCGGCGTGAATACACGCACCAGTCCGCTTCCGCTCCGGTACGCCGCCACCGCCGAGAGGCAGGCAGCGCCGCTCATCCCACGGCTTCCCGCGATCAGCAGCACCTTTCCATACGTGCCCTTGTTCGAATACGGCCTGCGCCGCGCGATCCTGCCCAGATCCTCCTCCCCGTAGGTAAACACGTTCGGGATGCCGCGCGTAAAG
>CANQWV010000067.1 GCA_947627645.1 uncultured Lachnospiraceae bacterium
CTTGGCACCATGACCGGCGGCCGGATCCGGCGCGCATCCTCTGCGGCGGCTGAAATGATTTCGCGGCGTCGCAACCGCGAACTCATGCTAATCAAGCAAGCACTCCATTGATATGCTGTATTGTTTTTCCAGTTTTTCATACGCAAGGCGTGTGACCTTGTAACGATTCCACCCGGCTTTATATTGGCTTGATTTATATAGATTGCCAGCCTGCAGTTTCTCGCAGAAAGTAATACCACGCCCTTTTAACTCCATCGGTGTTTCAATGTAGTAATGCCCTCCATAGTACGAGTGCTTTGCCTCCATTTGGCAATCCGGGCGGCTCTGCCCCATTTCCGGCGTGTAAACATACGTGCCGGCCGTTTCTGCTTTTTCCGGCTCTTTCTTTTCCGGCTCTGCCAGGTTGAGCCGTTTCTGTCTGCCGATCCGGCGCAGCTCATAAAGCTCTTTCTGTGTAATGTGACCGTCTGTGTAAAGCTGCTCGACAGATTCCAGATAAAAATTGCAGCTCTGCACGTTGTCGCATATATCAAAAAGCGCGACCAGATTTTTATATCCGTTACTCTGCGGAACCGGGAACTTAATAATATTGCTCATATGGTGTCTTTCTCCCCTTGTCCCTGGGGGCCAGGTAGTAAAGCCGCCGCCGGTATCGATCCGGCGCGCATTCTCTGCGGCGGCTGCTCTATGAAATACTTTCAGCGCGTTCTGGCTCAAAACCTTGATTTCCAATGTTTTTTAACCACGTCCACAAAAAGCTATCTAAATCACGCAAGAGGGAAACGGAGTACATCTGCCGACCGTTTATCCGGCGGATCACCTCTCTTTCGTACCCCATATAATCGTTACGAAAAGACAGTGGTATAATTGTTTCGGCATCGTGGTTTATTGAAAAAGTCATTTCCGGATCACGCATAAGATCACCGTTTTGTTTTCCATAATGGGCGACGGAATAAACCGGATTTCCGTAGCAGTCGTTATATTCGGCATTTTCAATAACCAAATCCATATAGCCGGAAGATTTGCAGCGTATCGCCCCGCCCTTTTTTTCAACCTGTTCCACGAAAGGTTTTACCATTGTATAATTTGTGTGCGCGTGCTTTGTTCTTTGAATCATGTTTTATCTTTCTCCCCTTTACCCTGGGGGCCGGGTAGTAAAGCCGCCGCCGGTATCGGGCCGGCGTGCATTCTCTGCGGCGGCTGCTGAATGGAATGTTTATGCGGCGTAAAGCTCATTGAGCCTGCAGGAAAGTGTCTGCGCCGCGCGGTATGCTCTGAATGTCAGTTTTTTGTTCCAGCTTTTCATGTTCGGCGAGTAATAAAAACCGGCGTTTTCGATTGCGGCGCGAGCAGCGTCCGTCGGATCGCTCTCAAAAATAACCCGTGTCCGGCTCGCGATCCCGTCAAAAAGGATTTTCCAGCCGCGGCCCTCGATCACGCTGCCAATAAATGTTTTTTCCGGAACCGGTCCGCGCGCCGCTTTTGGATCGCGTGCGCCGTTCTCGTCGGTGTATACAATTTCCGGCTGCGGCGTTTCCGGCTTCGGCTTGTCCTCAACCTTTGCCGCCGGCGTCGCCTCTGAAATGATTTCGGGGCGTTTCTGCTCCGGTTTTGCCTCCTCGCCGTTTAGGGCTTCGCGAGCAGCGGCAAGAGCTTTTTCATAGTCGGGGTTCCACGACGGTATCCAGACGCTTTTTGCTTCGCATGTTATACCAACGTAACCGGAGCCGGAGTTATTTATTTCGTATTCGACCGGGTATGTTACGCCGTCAATGGTGATAGTGTCTTTTGTAAATTCATAATTCGTCATGGTGTTTACCTCCTCATTTTCTGTATTGTTTTCGGTTTTAGCTTCGACGCTTGAAATGTTTTCGGCGCGTTCGTCGTCCTCCATAAAGCCGGCCGCGATCATGTGGTGCTTGAAATCTTCCTGCATCGCCTCCATTTTGTCGGCGGCGTTTTCCAATACTTCCAAGACGCGCGGCGTGATTGCGTCCGCCGCCTGGTTGCGGTTTGTCACGGTGACAACGCCCAAGCCGGTGTCGTGCAACAAAATGTGGTAGTATGCTTTTCTGCGCTTGTCTTTGTAAACATCAAATACATAACCGGATTTCTGAAACGTCCAGCCGTTGAAAGATTCTGCAATAGCTTTTCCGGCGTCGTTTGTGATAATTGCGTAAACCGTCGCGGACTTGTAAACGATTTTCGCGGCGTCGTCCTCGATTTCCGGGAAGCCGTAAACCTTAGAAAGCTGCGCAGCGTTTGAAATATGCTTTTTGATCGCCGCATTGATCCGGGCGCGCTGCGGTTTCGCGTATGCAGAATCCGGATTATATTTTTCTCTTTCCTTTTGCAGCTCGGCAACACATCCGGAGATATACTCAAATATCACGGCGGCGTGATCCTCCGGCCGTTCCGACAACTGAACAAAAGACAAAAGTCTTTTAAAGTCTGCCGGCGTGCATGGTAACAAATTGTCAAGAATGATTTCCAGGCGTCCGCGCCCGTAATTGTAGGTGAAGTTTAATTTTGTCATGGTGTATATCCTCCCTTGAATTATTTTTTCCGGAAAACCCCGCGCCGGTGTCGAGCCGGCCGCCGTCCTCCGGCGGGGTAGTAGTTACGCCGCCGTGATCGCGTCGGCGTCCGTCTGCGTCGATTTTGCAGAACCGGTAAATTTTGCGCTGCCGTACATACCGCGGATGTCGTCAAGCGTCATTTTGCGGCTGCCGCGCTTGTGGTACGGTTCACGATGATAGTACCAGGCGAGTTTGTTTCGCGAGAATCGGAAACCAAATGATTTCAAGTCGTCCTTTGCGGCTTTTGTGTTGCCCGTTACCCATATCCAGGAACCGCAAAGCTCAACCTCAATACCCGGAATATTGAGCAACTTGTTAATTAAATCCATAAATTCGGCGGCCGTTTCGGTTGTTTCTTTTTCGTACTGCTCGCCGTCTTTATTTACGTGTACGTTTTTCAGCCGGGAAAATGCCCGCTCGAATTCTGCCTGCATAGCTTGAAATTCTTTTGTCGTATCCTTGCCTGCGTTGCAATCCGGGTGAAGCTTGCGTGCCGCCTCGCGATATGCCTTTTTCAGTTCCTCTGCAGTCTTGCAATTTGTGAAATAATTTGTCATGGTGTTGACCTCCTCTTGTTTTGATTATTTAGTGGGGGCTTTCGCCCCCGGTAACTATCTATTTCTTAACTGTATTTCTACCGCTGCTGGGTACCTGGATTTCAAATATTCGATTGCTTTTTTTCTGTCAGATTTTTTTATTATAATAAAATTTTCGCACTCAAATCTTCTATGTCCGCCAGCGTTCCGGCTCTTTCCGTCCCATGTCCAAATCGAATAAGTATCTAGTGCCTTGCTGCGACGTTCTGGCGAGAAATCCTCTGTACCCTTGCCGACAATCCGTCCGGTTGTCGTGTAATCGGTATAGGCTATCTCGTATTGGTTAATTGCTATTGTGGTAAAACTGTTGATTGTTTGCTCATGCTCCCATGTACGAATTGTCTTGCCGTAAATTCTAAATTTGTTCATTGCGCTTACCTCCCTTTTCTTTTTTGGCAATCCCGCGCCGGGTGTCGGGCCCGGTGATCGTCCTCCGCGCGGGGATTTACATTTTAGCCGGAGTTTTTAGCCGCTCCGGATCGCTGCTGTTCTAAATCCCTTTTCATGTATTCTGGGTGAGATTTCAGCTTCTCCCGGTGATTCTGCCTCACTTTTTCGGATGGCCTATGTTGTCAATGTGCTGTTCGCTTGGGGTGTTCACCCTTGCGAGTTGTCGTATCATAGCACGGGGGTGTTCACCCTGTCAAGCACTTTTTGCAAAAAATTTTTTTCCCGGACTTCCCCCTACGGGGGAAAAATTTTTGAAAAAGTGGCCCTACGCGCATACACGCACGCGCGCACGGAAGCGCTGCGCCCTGGCTCAATCCGCCGCCGCGATCCGGGACGCCGGCCGGCATGATCCGCCCGCGCACATACACACGCAGGGCCGTGATAGATATATATAATTACTTCACGCACTTACTGCGCGCCCATCGTGTAAAACCCCTTCCGGCCGGATCGCTGACGGATCGCGGCGGCCGTCTGAAATGATTTTTTGCGTATGCGTACACGCCCAGGATGCCCGCCGGCAGCCCAGGATCGAAAACCCCGGAAGCAATCCGGCGCCGTCGCACGCCTGCGGAGCTGCTGCAGGCCGGGAGCGTTGCAGGCCGGTTCCGTCGTCCAGGCCGGCAGCCGTAGCAGCGTCCAGATAATCACGCCACGCACGGCAGCCGCAGACGCGGAGCGTAAAATGATATTCGAGCCGTTCGGCCGGTCGGATCGCCGGAGGACGGCGAAAGAGTACACCACGCTGCCCAGAATCTGCAGCACGCCGGGCCGGTCCCGCTGTCCGGACGGAAGCGCCCAGGCCGGCAGCCGCAGCAGCGCCCAGGCAATCACGCCACGCCACGCGCAGCCGCCACGCCTGCCGCAGCAGCGCCCAGGCAATCACGCCACGCCACACGCAGCGCCCGCCTTGCGCGCGCCCAGGAAGCAACCCCTACGGGGTTGCCTTTATCGCCCGCGCGTCATGCACGCACACTACACGCACACCACGCCCAGGCATCCACGCTCCGCAGTCACGCACACACTACGCCGGCGCCGCTACGCCCTGCACGCTGCGCGCTCGTCGCGCCCGCTCGTCGCGCCTGCGCCCGCCCGCGCCCGTTTACGCATCCGTGTAGCGCGCGTAGGTACTGCGCGCGTCATGTGTGTGTATGCGGGCGCTGTGAGCCCATGAGTTAGCTAGTTTTTTAAAAATTTTTATGGATTTCATTCACCCGGAGAGGGCAAAATTTTAGCCTCGCGCGCACGCGCGCGATACTGTAAGAAGAAAGTCATTTTTTGAGGATAGATATTTTCCGTTTCTTCGCTTGATCTGAAAATGAAATTTCCATGTTTCTTGATTTCATTTCATCTGAATGTGCTTTTCAGAATATCTTTTCGGATGTGTTATTGATTTTCTTGCGCAATTACAGTATAATAAAACTGCGGATCGAAAAAGTGGTGTTGGCCGATTCGGTGGCCCGCTCCGGGAAACTGGGGCGGGTGATTTTTTGTCTTTCCGGCAGATTGACAAAACAGAAAATAGAGTATAAAGTCATACCCACAAGGGGAGCATTTCACGGTTAGGGGAATAATACACAGGAGGGCAGCACCATGCGTAGAAGGTATCGTCACCTAACCCGGAACGATCGGCTTGTGATCGAAACAATGCTCCGGGACGGAAAGACGCAAAGAGAAATTGCAGACCGGATCGGCGTACATGAAAGCACGATCAGCAGAGAACGCCGGCGCGGTCAGTATGAACATCTGAACAGCGATTACACAACGGAGATTCGTTACAGCCCGGACATAGCGCACCAGAAGTACCGGGACAATCTGAAAGCGAAGGGGCCGGGACTGAAAATCGGCAACGACATAGAGCTTGCGGATTATCTGGAAAGCCGGATCGCAAATGACGGTTATTCTCCCGGTGCTGTCCTGGGCGAGATAAAGCAAAAGGGGCTCGCATTTCGGACGACAATCAGCAAGACTACGCTTTACAGATATATCGACATTGGAATTTTTCTTTCTCTGACGAATAAGGATCTTCCCGTGAAAGGGAAACGGAAAAAGAAGTACAAGAAAGTGAAACGGCAGGCGCGGCCGGCGGCAGGAGAGAGCATCGAAAAGCGGCCGGAGGACATCGAGCGCCGGGAAGAATTTGGACACTGGGAAATGGATACGGTGGTCGGGAAGCGTGGAAAGTCAAAAAACAGCCTACTTGTACTGACAGAGAGAAAGACGAGAGAAGAAATCCTCGTGAAGCTGGCCGAACATACGATGGAGAAGGTATGCAGCGCGCTCGATTCCCTGGAAAATAAATGGGGCAAACTGTTTTCAAAGGTTTTCAAAACCATCACCGTAGACAACGGGACGGAGTTTTCTAACTGTGAGGGAATGGAGAGATCGGCAGCAGGGGACGAGAAAAGGACGAAAGTATACTACTGTCACCCGTATAGCAGCTATGAGCGCGGATCGAATGAGAATCAGAACCGACTTGTACGAAGAAAGATACCAAAAGGCACGAATTTTGACGACAAAACGGACGAAGAAATACAGACAATCGAGGATTGGATCAATAATTACCCGCGCCGCCTATTCGGATATAAGACTGCGCAGATGCTTTTTGATAGAGAGATAGCAGTAATCGCATGACGGAGAACCAGAAAAGGGGAAAGGGGAAATATGGCTATTTTTAACAAAAACCATACGCGCCAGTTGTCGAAAATGCCGGTTTTCCTTTTTGCATTAAATTCCTTGCAAATAATGCTTGACTTTTCGCCTGCGAAATCTTTTAAGAAACCTCTTTTATTTTCCTAAGTTCTGTGTTACAATACCAAACAGGGCTGGCCATAGGAAGATTTTGGCCGGTAAAAATCAGAGGATAAGGAGAGTACAGGCATGAAGCATATCAAGACACTGAATACAAAACCGTTACAGAGCACGCTGAAGAAGGGCGGCTGCGGCGAGTGCCAGACATCCTGCCAGTCTGCCTGCAAGACGTCCTGCACGGTAGGCAACCAGACGTGTGAGCAGAGCAAATAGGGTTAGTGCCAGACGAAAAAAATAAAATATGCGTCAGATCACAGGCAGCGGATCAGCTTCGCTGCTTGTCTGTTGCAAAAGAGAGGAGTCTGTCATTGATTCATCAATACAAGAATAACGGATATAACATCGTGCTGGATGTGAACAGCGGTTCTGTGCACGTGGTGGACGAGCTGGTGTATGAGGTGATCGAGCTTCTGCTGAAGAAATGCCCGGAGCGCAAGATTCTGCCGACGATGCGCAAGATTGTCCGGGAGGTGGAAGGCTGGACGGATACCGCAGAACAGCCCGCGTCCGGGACTGATGGGACAGATGAATCGGAGCAGCTGCCCGGGACTGGCCTGCTGACGGAGATCATGGAGGAATTGATCGCAAAGTACCCGACGGATGAGATCGGCGAAGCGCTGCAGGAGTGCAGGATGCTCGCGGAAGCCGGGGTACTGTTTACAGAAGACGTATACGAGAATGCGATCACCGACTATAAGGCGCGCAAGACCGTGGTCAAGGCTTTGTGCCTGCATATTGCGCACGATTGCAATCTGGCCTGTAAGTATTGCTTCGCGGAGGAGGGCGAGTATCACGGAAGGCGCGCGTTGATGAGCTACGAGGTGGGGAAGAAGGCGCTGGATTTCCTGATCGCCAGTTCCGGAGACCGCAGGAACCTCGAGGTGGATTTTTTTGGCGGCGAGCCGCTGATGAACTGGCAGGTTGTGAAGGATCTGGTCGCGTACGGCAGGGAGCAGGAGAAGCTTCATAATAAGAACTTCCGCTTTACCCTGACGACGAACGGCGTGCTCTTAAATGATGAGATCATGGAGTTCTGCAACCGCGAGATGGCGAATGTGGTGCTCTCGGTGGACGGACGGCAGGAGGTTCACGATCGTATGCGGCCGTTCCGCGGAGGCAAAGGCAGCTACGAGCTGATCCTTCCGAAGTTTAAGCGCTTTGCGGACAGCAGGGGACAGCAGAAGTATTATGTCCGCGGCACGTTCACCCATTACAATCTGGATTTTGCCAACGACGTCCTGCATCTGGCGGATGAGGGATTCGAGCAGATTTCCGTGGAGCCGGTGGTGGCTCCGGCCGGGGAAGACTACGCGCTCCGGGAGGAGGATCTGCCGACAATCTTCGCGGAGTATGACCGTCTGGCAGCCGAGATGGTGAAACGGGAGAAGGAAGGGCGCGGGTTCACTTTCTTCCATTATATGATCGATCTGAGCGGCGGCCCATGTGTATACAAGCGGCTGTCCGGCTGCGGTTCCGGCGCCGAGTATCTGGCTGTGACGCCGTGGGGAGATCTCTATCCCTGCCATCAGTTTGTCGGGGTTGACAAGTATCTGATGGGAAATGTGGACGAGGGTATCACGAAGCCTGAGATCGTGGACGAATTCAAGTGCTGCAATGTCTACACGAAGGAGAAATGCCGCAATTGCTTTGCGAAATTCTACTGCAGCGGCGGCTGCGCGGCGAATTCCTACAACTTCCACGGGACGATTCAGGATGCCTATGATCTGGGCTGCGAGCTCCAGCGCAAACGTGTGGAGTGCGCGATTATGATCAAGGCAGCGCTGGCGGAGTGAGGAGTACGTTTCGACAGCTGTGCTGCGCGGACGAAAGAATGCAAAATCCTGCAGACTCTGATCTGCAGGATCACAAATGTAATAAAATGCAGCGGCTGCATCCACGCGGCTGCCGCAAAGAAATAAAGGAGAAAAAGATCATGAACAAGAAAAAAGCTACATGGACACTTGCAGGTCTGCTGGTAGCGCTGGTGCTTCTCGTATATGTATCGGCGTTCGGCATCGGCAAGACCGGAACAGGCGCGGCGAAGAATATCATTCTGGGTCTGGATCTTTCCGGCGGCGTGAGTATCACGTACCAGGCGGTGGACGACAATCCGTCGGCCGAGGATATGAGTGATACGCGCTACAAGCTGCAGCAGCGTGTCGACGGTTACAGCACCGAGGCGCAGGTCTACCAGGAGGGCACCAACCGGATCAACATCGAGATTCCGGGCGTGAGCGACGCGAACGCAATCCTCGAAGAGCTCGGCAAGCCGGGTTCCCTGGAGTTCCAGCTCGAGGACGGAACGGTCGTCCTGGACGGTTCGCAGGTGGAGAACGCGCAGGCGGCGCAGCAGCAGGACAACATGGGCAACCGTGAGTATGTGGTGCAGCTCGACCTCGACAGCGAGGGCACAAAGGCATTTGCGGACGCGACCTCGGCCAATGTCGGAAAGGTGATCAACATCGTGTACGACGGCGAGACCATCAGTGCTCCGGTCGTCAACGAGGCAATCACGGGCGGCACGGCCGTGATTTCCGGCAGCTTCACGGCAGAGTCGGCACAGAACCTGGCTTCCTCGATCCGTATCGGTTCGCTGTCCCTGGAGCTCGAGGAGATCCGTTCCACGGTAGTGGGCGCGCAGCTTGGCCAGGATGCGATCCGCACGAGCCTGATTGCGGGCGCGATCGGCCTGGCGCTTGTCATCATCTTCATGATCATCGTATATGCGCTTCCGGGCGTTGTGGCGGGCATTTCCCTGCTGATCTACGTAGGGCTGATGCTGGTTTCCCTGAACGCGCTTGACCTGACGCTGACCCTGCCGGGTATCGCAGGCATTATCCTGACGATCGGTATGGCGGTCGACGCGAACGTCATCATCTACGCGCGTATCCGCGAGGAGATCGCGGAGGGCAAGGCGGTGAAGCCGGCGATCAAGACCGGTTTCCAGAAAGCGCTTTCCGCCATCCTGGACGGCAACATCACGACGTTGATCGCGGCGTTCGTGCTGAACCTGCTCGGCACCGGCAGCGTGAAGGGCTTCGCCCAGACGCTTGCGCTCGGTATCGTTCTCTCGATGTTCACGGCGCTGGTGGTATCCAGACTGCTGGTGAACGCGCTGTACGAGCTGGGCTTCAAGGATGAGAAATATTACGGAAAGGCGAAAGAAGTCAAGCCGATCGATTTTGTGGGCAGAAGAAAAATGTTTTTCATCATCTCCATCGTGCTGATCCTGGTCGGCCCGGCGATGATGCTGATCAACTCCGCGGCGGGCAAGGGCGCTCTGAACCTGAGCATGGACTTCCGCGGCGGTACAGCTACGAGCGTTCTGTTCAATGAAGATCTCTCGATCGATCAGATTGATGCGGACGTGAAGCCGATCATCCGCGATATCATCGGCGACGCAGAGATCCAGACACAGAAGGTGGCTGGCTCCAATGAGGTCAACATCAAGACACGTGTGCTCACGGTAGCCGAGCGTGAAGAAGTTTCCGCGGCGATCCAGGAGGCGTACGGCGTTGAGGAGAAGGCGATCAACTTTGAGACGATCTCCTCTGTCGTAAGCAACGAGATGCGTCAGGACGCGGTGATCGCGGTGATTGTGGCTGCGCTGTGTATGCTGGTTTACATCTGGTTCCGTTTCAAGGACATCCGTTTTGCGGGGAGCGCGGTGCTTGCGCTGTTGCACGACGTGCTGGTCGTGTTCGCCTGCTACGCGCTGGTGC
Organism: uncultured Lachnospiraceae bacterium; assembly: GCA_947627645.1. Classification (GTDB taxonomy): domain Bacteria; phylum Bacillota; class Clostridia; order Lachnospirales; family Lachnospiraceae; genus Choladousia. The sequence continues at coordinate 10,156 of CANQWV010000067.1, forward strand.
GCATCTCCGTGGGTAACACCTTCATCGCCTGTATGCTGACAATCGTAGGTTACTCGATCAACGCGACGATTGTTATCTTCGACCGTATCAGAGAGAATCTGAAGCTGATGAAGAAGGCGTCTCTTGCGGAGATAGTGAACGCGAGTATCACGCAGACCTTGACGAGGAGTATCTACACCTCCGTGACGACGTTCCTCACGATCGCAGTGCTGTATGTGCTTGGCGTGGCGACGATCAAGGAGTTCGCGCTTCCGCTGATCGTCGGCGTGGTGGCCGGCGGCTATTCTTCCGTCTGCGTCACGGGCGGCCTGTGGTACGTGCTGAAGACTCGCGTGGGTGCGAAGGCAGAGGCGAAATAAGAGCTTTGAACTTCTATGAGGGCAAGAACATTTCCGGGCGGACATCCCAAAGCTTCCTCCCGGAGATGGCTTGCCTTTTTTAATCCCTGTATTGGTTTCGTGTTCCGCAGGGCTCGTTGCTGTTTGTGAACTATACACGAATCTCATTTGTGAAGAGGATGGGAAAGATGAGCAAAAGAAAGAAACTGGAGAAGTGGGTCGTGACAGCGAAGCGCGCGGATTTCTCGGCGATCGCGCAGAGATTCGGGATTGACCCGGTGCTGGCGCGCGTCATCCGCAACAGAGACGTGGTCGGCGACGAGGCGATCCGGCGGTATCTCAATGGCGGACTCTCTGATCTGTATGCCCCGGAGCTTTTGAAAGGCTGTGTGGAGGCTGCGAAGCTTTTGAGACAGAAGATCGAGCAGGGCAGGAAGATACGCATTATCGGTGACTACGACATCGACGGAGTGAACGCGACTTATATCCTCTACCGCACGATTCAGGCGTGCGGGGGCGATGTGGATTACGAGATTCCGGATCGCATGAAGGATGGCTACGGTCTGAACATACATCTGCTGGAGCTGGCGGTGCAGGAGGGTATCGATACCGTCGTTACCTGCGACAATGGGATCTCGGCGATTGAGGAGATCCGCTATGCAAAGCAGAATGGCCTGACTGTGATCGTGACAGATCATCATGAGCCGAAATATGAGGAGATTGACGGAATACGTAGATACCTCCTTCCCGAGGCTGATGTACTCGTGAACCCGAAGCAGCCGGGCTGTCCCTATCCGTTTAAAAAGCTGTGCGGCGCTGCGGTGGCCTGGAAGGTGACCTGTGTGCTTGGCAGGCTTTGCGGTCTTCCGGCAAGTGAGGCGGAGGATTTGCTTCCGTTCGTGGCCTTTGCGACGGTCGGAGACGTGATGGATCTGGAGGACGAGAACCGCATCCTTGTGAGAGAGGGACTGAAGCGGATCGCCACGACGGATAATCCCGGACTTCAGGCTTTGATTGCCGTGAACGGCCTGGACGCGGCGGGTATCAGCTCGTATCATTTTGGTTTTGTGCTTGGACCTTGTATCAACGCGAGCGGGAGGCTTGACACGGCAAGGCGTTCCGTTCGTCTGCTTCTGTCGCAGACCAGGGAGGAAGCAGAGCAGCTGGCAGAGCAGCTGAAGGCGCTGAACGACGAGCGAAAGCAGATGACGGATCAGGCGGTCGAAGAGGCCTGCGCGCTCATCGATTCCGGGGAATATGAGAATGACCGCGTGCTGGTCGTCTATCTGCCTGACTGTCATGAGAGCATTGCGGGGATTGTCGCTGGGAAATTGCGGGAATACTATTACCGGCCGGTGTTCGTCGTGACAGACGCGCAGGAGGGAGCCAAGGGCTCCGGCCGTTCCATTGAAGTCTATTCCATGTTTGACGAGATGGTGAAGTGTGAGGATGTGTTTACCAAATACGGCGGACATCCGATGGCGGCAGGCTTTTCCCTGGAGCGGGAGCGGATTGACGAGATGCGCCGCAGGCTGAATGAGAACTGTGCGCTGGGCGAACAGGATCTTGTGGAAAAGATCTGCATCGACGTTCCGATGCCGATCGATTACATAACGGAAGGCCTGGTGGAGCAGCTTGCACTGCTGGAGCCGTTCGGAAAGGGCAACGAAAAGCCGCTTTTCGCGGAGGCTGGACTTACACTGCTTGGTGCGAGGGTTCTTGGGAAAAACGCGAACGTACTGAAATTCCGCGTCTGCAACCGTGCGGGGCGGATCATGGACGCCATGTATTTCGGCGATGTCGGGGAGATGCGGGATTATCTGGAGGAGCGTTACGGAGTACAGCGCGTGCAGGAGCTTTTCTGGGGACGCGGAGAGGGACTGACGCTCGATGTGATCTATTATCCGTCGATCAACGAGTATATGGGGAACCGGACGCTGCAGATCGTGATCCGGAATTACAGATAAAACTTTTACAAACTGGTTAGATCTTCGGTATTCTCCGCGTTGCGTATAGATAGTGAAGGATTACTGTTCAGACCAGGCCGAAGCACTTGCTGCTGAGGCCGTAAGAAAGTGATTCAGGAGGCAGTTTGGGCTTCGCGAAGC
>CANQWV010000068.1 GCA_947627645.1 uncultured Lachnospiraceae bacterium
GTGATGCCTTCAAGCGTCTGCTTCTCCAGGATCTGGGACGTGATGTGTTCCAGGGACGGGGAGACGAGCGGGAACGCGGCTGCGGTCGCCTCGCTCAGATTCACAAGCCGGATTGCGTTGATGTGGTTCTGATCAACGCTGACCTCCACGTCTACCGTGGAGTCCCCGAGTGTGACCGGCGTCGTGTAGACCCCGGCGGTAAAGAGCTTCTTTGCAGATGAAGACCCGGAGGAGGATTCTGACGTCTGCTCCGGATTTTGCCCGACGGCTGCCTGCCCCTGGCTTTCTTCCTTTTTCAGTCTGCCGGAGAACATCAGTGTCAGACAGACGATCAGAAGAAGTGCCAGAAAGAGAAGCAGAAGGGTGTAGATAATTTCGCGCGTTTTGAGAACAATAATTTTGGGATTCGAACTCATAGTGAACTCCAGAAGAATTAGTATTTGATAATAGTTTATTTGCCTTGGCCAGGCTTTATGATAACAAATATTTGCAAAGACGCCGGATTCGTGGTATGATGTACAAAATAATGGGCTTTTTTCAGCCATTGAACGGTGAAAGCGAGGATCCAGAGAGACAGTTATGAACAGGGATTATCTGATTACGACAGACAACACGGGAGATCTTCCGGAGGATTATATCGCAGAGCATCAGATTCCGACGATGTGGCTTCCGTACTTCCTGGAAGAGAAGGAATACCGCGCGGATAATTCGCTCCCCTATCAGGAGTTTTACAAGAAGATGCGCGAGGGCTGTATGCCGACGACCTCCCAGGTCAATCCCGCGGAGGCGAAGGCGTATCTTGCCCGCTTCCTGAAGCTCAATAAGAATATCATCCACATCGCCTTTTCCAGCGGTCTCAGCGGTACGTATAACAGCGTCCGTATGGCTGCCCGGGAGCTGATGGAGGAGCAGCCGGACTGCCGGATCGCGGTTGTGGACTCGCTGGCGGCCTCCATGGGAGAAGGGCTGTTTGTACACAAGGCGCTGAAGCAGCAGGAGGCAGGGCTCGGCTTCAGTGAGATGGTGCAGTGGCTGGAGGACAATAAGCAGCATATCTGCCATTATTTTACGGTGGATGATCTGTTCCATCTCTACCGGGGCGGCCGTGTCTCGAAGGCGGCGGCAGTGGTTGGCACCATGATCAATCTCAAGCCGGTGCTCCATGTGGACGGCGCAGGACACCTGATTCCGGTGTCCAAGGTGCGCGGCCGCAGAAAATCGCTGAATGCGCTTGTGGATTATATGGAGAAGCAGATGGGAAGCTTCCGGGATAAGAACGATATTATATTTATCAGTCACGGCGACTGCTATGAGGACGCGGTTTACGTGCAGGAACAGATAAAGAAGCGTTTCGGCATCGAGAACTTTCTGATCGGTCCGATCGGGCCGACGATCGGTGCACACTCCGGGCCTGGTACGGTCGCGCTGTTTTTTATGGGAGACGCGCGCTGAGCCATACTGCTTCGGGGACTGCGTTTTCTGACGGTTTTCCGGGGGTTCTACTATGATTTCTCTTTGACCGGAGGAATACTTAGCCGGGTGCAATACACGGGGAGATCATTCGTGTGAAAACGGATTTTCATTGCTGTTTGTGCCGTCGGCTGAAAGGCGGCGGAATGGAGATTTTTATGAAAGGAAGAGGACGAATATTGCTGCTGTCGGTGCTGCTTGCGGTATTTTTTGCCGGAAGCTTTGGTTTGCGTATGCGCGCGGACGGCACGGACAGTTCGGCGCTTCGCACGGAGCGTATTGTCCGGGATACCGTGACGACGGTTCCGGGGCTTGGCTATTCGTCCAACACATCGCGCCCGAAGTTCCGCACGATGGCGATCGGAGGCTTTTCCGGCAGTTTCGGCTTGCAGCTCCCGGCGGGCAGCCTTGAGCGCAAGGCCTATGACGAGATGGTTCGATATTTTGTGACGGAGGGAAAGACCGGCAGTATAGAAGTCGCCTGCAGCTTTGCGTTTGCCGGCTCTGGAAAGGACTGGGAGAAGAGCGATGAGTACGAGGCGGCCAGGGAGGAGATCGCGTACGCCATGACTTCTGCCGGAAGCGCCTTTGTCTACGATTATCCAGAGCTTTTCTGGATCGCCGAGATGCAGTTTGTGGAGAATTCGACGGTCAGCGTCGTATACGACGGCGATGTGGCTCTGTCCTTTTCAGGGGCGATCGAGAAAATCACGATCGGTTTTACGGAGATTTATCAGGGGGCGAAAAGCAGGCAGGGCGCGTTTGGGGAGGCGGTCGACAACGCGGTAGCCGCGGTGCGTAGCAGACGCATGGACGCGACACAGTACCAGACGGTGAAAGCGATCCACGACTATGTCTGCGAGGCGCTTGTCTACCCGTATGCGTATAACAGCGCGAACCCTTCCACGGACATGGCCTCGTACCATTCGGCCGGCGCCGCGTTTCTGGACAGCGGGGTGGCGGTCTGCGACGGCTATTCAAAGGCCTTCATGGTTCTTTGCAGGAAGTTTGATATCCCGACGATCCTGATCGCAGGGGAAGCGGATGAGGATCATATGTGGAATTACGTACAGATACAGGGAAAATGGTATGCGGTGGACACCGTTTGGGACGACCGGGTGGGAGCCTCCACAGGCTATACCTATTTTATGATCGGCAGTGAGACTCCGGTTCCGGGCGGGACGTTTGGGACGACGCGGGTGCTGAACACAAGGCTTTCCGCTTCTGACAACAGCAAGAATTTTGATTACCCGATTCTCAACGGCACATCGTACGAGGGAGAAGGGACGGAAGTCCACAACTGGGTTGTGATGTCGGAGACGAGTCCGACCTGTACCGAGCAGGGGCGGATCGTATACCGCTGCTCCACCTGCGGGGCGCTGAGCACCAGCGTGATATCCGCGCTCGGCCACAGCTACCACGAGCAGAAATATGTGTACAACAATGACGCCACCGTGCTGCGCGACGGCACGAAATCGCTGGTCTGCGACAATGGCTGCGGGACGAAGAAAAAGACCGTGACTGCCGTCGGAACGAGGATTACACCGGCAATCAAGGTGAATGTATCGAAGCTTGTCCTTAAGACAGGACAGTCGACGGGAGCCCTGCAGGTGAGCGGCCTGGTGAAAGGGGACTCAATCCTGCGCTGGGAGTCTCTCAATACGAAGCTTGTGAAAGTTTCCTCTACCGGGAAGATCACGGCACAAAAGAAGACCGGGTCGACCAAGATCAGAATCGTCCTGAGCAGCGGCCTGACAAAGACGGTCAAGGTCACCGTGCAGAAAAAGGCGGTCGCAACGACAAAGATTTCCGGCATTGCGAAATCAATTACGCTGAAAAAAGGGAAGTCCCAGAAGCTGACTCCGGTTCTCTCGCCGATCACCAGCGTGCAGAAGATCACCTACAAGTCTTCCAATAAAAAAGTGGTTTCTGTTTCTTCTTCCGGAAAGATCACGGCAAAAAAGAAAGGAAAGGCGACGATCACCGTAAAGAGCGGCAAGAAGAGTTTTAAGTGTAAGGTCACTGTAAAATAGATCCAGGCGGGCTTCTTTTTCGAAAAGAATTCCTGTGAATCCGAATAAAAACGGCAAAAAAGCACATATTACTAACACAACGGCCGCGCGGCAGACGCAAGCCTGCCATAGCCGGAGGAGCTACAGGAATAGCTGAATTAAACGGAAAAGGAGAACGCAAACTATGAAACGCTGGAAAAAGTACACACTATGTATAGCCTGTGTATGCTGTATGGCATTTCTGACAGGCTGCGGAAATGATGGGAATGGCACGACAAACGGGAAGAATGAAAAAGAGACGCAGGCGGCAAAGACGGAAGATCAGGCGTCAGGCGCTAAGGACAACGCTGCGGGCGGCAGCGCTTCTGCAGAAAACAATGTGGAGGATGGCGCTGCGGCTGGGGCCGACCGCGATGATACGGCGCTGGGCAGCACGGCGCAGGGGAATGCGGCGGACAGCAACGTAAACGGTGTCACGGATGAGAACAACGCGGACAGCATGGAAGACGGCGCGCGCGACGATGCAGAGCGGAATGCGGAAGATGATGCGGAAAAGGACGCGGCCGGGGATGCGGATGAGGACAAAGAGAAAGACGCCGGGGACGATAACGTCGCAGAGAATGGCAACACGGACGGCGGCGTAGTGGGCGATGCGGGCGCGGACATCGTCGACGGCGTAGGCGACGCCGGGAAGGATATCATCGATGGCGTGGAGAACGCGGGCGACGCGCTGACCGGAAACAACAATGCGAACAACCAGAACTGATGGGAAAAAGACGGAAAATCGTCGGAAGCTCAGGCAATTCCGGCTGAAGCCGGACACGGATGTGGGTTTATCTATGAGGGTGCAGTGCGGCATGTCTGGCAGACACGTCCGCCCTGCACGTTTTACGCTGAAGGGAGGCGGAGAAAGATGCGTTTTCGTCCCTGTATCGATATACATAATGGAAAAGTGAAGCAGATCGTCGGCGGCAGTCTGCGCGACGAGGGGGATGCTGCCAGGGAAAATTTCGTGTCCGAGCTGGACGCGGGCTTCTACGCGGACTTTTACCGGAGAGATAAACTGACAGGAGGACACATCATCCTGCTTAACCCCGCCTCTTCCGAATATTATGAGGCGTCGAAACGGCAGGCGTTGCAGGCGCTGCGAACGTATCCGGGTGGTTTTCAGCTGGGCGGCGGCGTCAATGGGCAGAATGCCGCAGAGTTTCTGGAAGCCGGGGCGTCGCATGTCATAGCCACCTCGTACGTTTTCCGGGACGGGCAGGTGAATTTTGAAAATCTGCGCCGCCTGGTGAGCGAAACCGGGAGAGAGCACCTTGTGCTGGATCTGAGCTGCCGAAAGAAGGAAGACGGCTATTACATTGTGACGGACCGCTGGCAGAAGTTTACAGAGGTGCGGCTGTCGCACGGGGTGCTGGACGAGCTGGCCGGCTACTGCGATGAATTCCTCATCCATGCGGCAGATGTAGAGGGAAAGGCTTCCGGGATTGAGAAAGAGCTGGCAAAGATGCTCGGCTCCTGGCAGGGGATTCCGCTGACTTACGCGGGAGGCGTGGGGAGCTATGAGGATCTGGAGCTGCTGAAGAGCCTCGGACAGGGGCGGATCGACGTGACGGTCGGAAGCGCGCTCGATCTGTTCGGCGGGCCGCTTTCCTATCGGAGAATACTGGAGCTCTGCGGGGAATAGGAGGCAAGTACCGCGGCCTGCGGGCGGCAGAGGAAAAATACCGGAAGAAAAAGCGGGGCTGCCGCAGATACATATGCGGCAGCCCGTTATTTCGAATTATGAATACTCTGGCTCGATCAGCCCGTAGGTATTGCCCTTTCTCTTATAGACGACGTTGACCTCCTCGGTCTCCGCGTTGAAGAATACGAAGAAATTGTGGCCCAGAAGCTCCATCTGCACACAGGCGTCTTCCGGATACATCGGCTTCATCCCAAAATGCTTGGTGCGGATGATCTTTACCTCCTCGAGGGGATCGCTTTCCTTCTCCAGGAACTCCTGCTTGAAATTGCCGCCGTCCTGATGGCGCTCGATGATCTTCTCCTTGTACTTGCGCAGCTGGCGCTCGATCACTTCCTCGACCAGGTCGATCGAGACATACATATCGTTGCTCACCTGCTCGGAGCGGATGATATTTCCCTTGACCGGGATCGTTACCTCAATCTTCTGGCGCTCCTTTTCCACGCTCAATGTCACGATGATTTCTGTATCAGGTGTGAAATAGCGCTCCAGCTTGCCAAGCTTGTCCCGGATCGCTGACTTCAGGCCATCCGATACTTCAAGATTTTTGCCGCTGATCGTAAATTTCATACTGTCCAACTCCTTTTCCTGAGACTGGAACAGACGCTGTGCCTTGCCAGGCGTCCTGTTCTAAAAACCAGTATATCATATTATCCAATTTTTTCAATGAAAATTCATGATTATTCGGTATTATTCAGTAAATAGGGCCTGTCCTGGCAGAGCAGGCTGCAGGTATTTCTGTCGGGACGCAGGGTTTTTGAAAAATTTGATTGTCTTGCAGACGTGAAAGTGTTACAATAGGAAGAACATTGTTTTCCCTCGAAGGAGACTGCGTTTCCTGGGAATGGAAATTTCTTTGTGCATCTGGAGCCTGACGGCTGTCAAGACGCAGATCTGACGGCCTGCCGCGGGTGGGGATCGCGCGAAGCAGATCATATCTAGATAGGAGAATCAGAATGAATTTAATACAAAAAATTTTTGGGACGCACAGCGAGCGCGAGCTGAAGATGATCATGCCGCTTGTGGACAAGATAGAAGCCCTGCGTCCGCAGATGCAGGCGCTCTCGGATGACGAGCTGAAGGCGAAGACGTCGGAGTTCAAGCAGCGCTACGCGAACGGCGAGACGCTGGACGACCTGCTCGTGGAGGCGTTTGCCGTGGTGCGTGAGGCGGCGAAGCGCGTGCTGGGCATGGAGCATTTCCGTGTGCAGCTCATCGGCGGCATCATCCTCCACCAGGGGCGTATCGCCGAGATGAAAACCGGTGAAGGTAAGACGCTCGTGGCGACGCTGCCGGCCTACCTGAACGCGCTGACCGGTGAGGGCGTGCACGTCATCACGGTCAACGACTACCTGGCGAACCGTGACGCGGAGTGGATGGGAGCGATCCATCGTTTCCTCGGGCTGACGGTCGGCTGTGTGCTGAATTCCATGAACAACGATGAGCGCAGGGAGCAGTACGCCTGCGATATCACCTATATCACGAACAACGAGGTAGGCTTCGATTACCTGCGCGACAACATGGTCATCTACAAGGAGCAGCTTGTGCAGAGGGATCTTGTCTATGCGATCATCGACGAGGTTGACTCGGTGCTGATCGACGAGGCGCGTACCCCGCTGATCATTTCCGGGCAGAGCGGCAAGTCCACGAAGCTCTATGAGGTCTGCGATATCCTGGCGCGGCAGCTGCAGCGCGGCGAGGCCAGCGGCGAGGTGACGAAGATGACGGCCATCATGGGCGAGGAGATCACCGAGACGGGCGACTTCATCGTCAATGAGAAGGACAAGATCGTCACGCTGACGCAGCAGGGCGTCGAGAAGGTCGAGAAGTTTTTCCAGATTGACAACTTCTCTGATGCAGAGAATCTTGAGATTCAGCACAACGTCGATCTGGCCCTGCGCGCGAACAACCTCATGTTCCGCGACCAGGACTATGTGGTGAAGGACGACCAGGTGCTCATCGTCGATGAGTTCACCGGGCGTATCATGCCGGGCCGCCGTTACTCGGACGGACTGCATCAGGCGATCGAGGCGAAGGAGCATGTGAAGGTGAAGCGAGAGAGCAAGACGCTCGCGACGATCACCTTCCAGAACTTCTTTAATAAGTATAAGAAGAAATGCGGCATGACCGGTACGGCTCTGACCGAGGAGAAGGAGTTCCGTGATATTTACGGGATGGACGTGATCGAGATCCCGACGAACCGTCCGGTCTGCAGGAAGGATCTGGACGACGCGGTCTATATGACGAAGAAGGAGAAGTACCGCGCGGTCGTCGAGGCAGTCAAGGAGGCTCATGCGAAGGGGCAGCCGGTGCTGGTCGGTACGATCACGATCGATGTGTCTGAGCTGATCAGCGGCCTGCTCAAGAGAGAGGGCATCCAGCACAAGGTGCTGAACGCGAAATTCCACGAGCTCGAGGCTGAGATTGTGGCGGACGCCGGCATCCACGGGGCGGTCACGATCGCGACAAACATGGCCGGCCGTGGTACGGATATCAAGCTGGACGAGGAGGCGCTCGCGGCGGGCGGCCTGAAGATCATCGGCACGGAGCGTCACGAGTCGCGGCGTATCGACAATCAGCTGCGCGGACGTTCCGGACGTCAGGGCGACCCGGGCGAATCCAGGTTCTATATCTCCCTCGAGGATGATCTGATGCGTCTGTTCGGCTCCGAGAAGATGATGAAGGTCTTCCAGTCGCTCGGCGTGCAGGAGAACGAGCAGATCGAGCACAAGATGCTCTCCAACGCGATCGAGAAGGCTCAGACGAAGATCGAGGGCAACAATTTCGGCATCCGCAAGAACCTGCTCGAGTACGACCAGGTCAACAATGAGCAGAGAGAGATCATCTACGCGGAGCGCAGACGTGTGCTTGACGGCGAGGATATGCATCAGTCCATATTGAAGATGGTCGCCGACGTCGTGAGCGGCACGGTCGATATGTGCATCGGCGATAACGGGGACAGCGAAGAGTGGGATCTGAACGAGCTGAATTCCGTGCTCCGTCCGATCATTCCGATGCAGCCGGTCACGAAGGAGCTGGTGAACAGCGTCTCCGGCAAAAAGGAGCTGAAGGAAAAGCTCACCGACCGGGCGCTCGAGCTGTATGCGCTCAAGGAGAAGGAGTTTGACGATATTGAGCAGATGCGTGAGATCGAGCGTGTCATCCTGCTGAAGGTGATCGACCGCAAGTGGATGGATCACATCGACGATATGGATCAGCTGCGCCAGGGCATCGGCCTGCAGGCATACGGCCAGCGCGATCCGCTCGTGGAGTACAAGATGAGCGCCTACGAGATGTTCGACGCGATGACCTCCGCGATCCAGGAGGATACCGTGAAGCTGATGTTCCACGTCAAGGTGGAGCAGAAGGTCGAGCGCGAGGAGGTTGCGAAGGTGACCGGCACGAACAAGGACGATTCCGGCCCGCGCGCCCCGAAGAAGCGCGCGGAGCAGAAGATCTACCCGAACGATCCGTGCCCGTGCGGCAGCGGCAAGAAGTACAAGCAGTGCTGCGGGCGGAAGAAGGTATCGTAGATTCATATGTATGACCGAACGTGTGTGAAATAAGGAGAAAACAACAGGAAGCTTTGTGCGATGAAAGGGATTCGCCTTTTTAGAAATTTATGTCTGATGGATTAAGGCATAGAAGTTTTCTTGCGGCAAAGCATATGTCGGATCAAAAGAAATAGAAACAACGAAAAATAAAGAAAGAAGGTGACACTGTGGTAGAACTGGATCAGTTTAAAACGACTTTGGCAAGCTACACAGAACCACTGGTGGAAGTGAGGGATTCACTTTAACCTCGTAAGTAAAGAGCAGAGGATTCAGGAGCTGGAGCGGGAGATGGAGGCGCCCGATTTCTGGGACAACCCGGAACGGTCGCAGGAGATGATGAAGACGCTCAAGAGCCTGAAGGACGACATTGAGGGTTACAATAAGCTGAAGGAGCAGTACGAGGAGATCGAGCTGCTCCTTGAGATGGGCTACGAGGAGAACGATCCTGCGGTGATCCCGGAGATCGAGGAGACGCTGCAGGCGTTCCAGACGGCGTTTGACGACATCCGGATCAGGACGCTGCTCTCCGGCGAATACGACGCGAACAACGCGATCGTGACGCTTCAGGCGGGAGCCGGCGGGACAGAGGCGTGCGACTGGGTGTCTATGTTATACCGTATGTATACGCGGTGGGCGGACAAACGTGGTTACCAGGTGGAAGTTCTCGACTATCTCGACGGTGAGGAGGCCGGGATCAAGTCAGTGACGTTCCAGGTCAACGGAGAAAACGCCTATGGTTATCTGCGCTCAGAGAAGGGCGTGCACCGTCTGGTGCGCATTTCCCCATTTAACGCGGCCGGGAAGCGGCAGACGTCCTTCGCCGGCTGTCTGGTGATGCCGGAGCTCAGCGACGACGTGGATATCGAGATCGACCCGGACGACCTGCGTATCGACACCTACCGTTCCAGCGGCGCCGGCGGACAGCACATCAACAAGACCTCCTCGGCAATCCGCATCACGCATCTGCCGACCGGTATCGTCGTGCAGTGCCAGAATGAGCGCTCGCAGCACCAGAACAAGGACAAGGCGATGCAGATGCTCAAGGGCAAGCTGTACGAGCTGAAGCTGCAGGAGAACGCGGAGAAGAAGTCTGACATCCGCGGCGAGGTCACGGACAACGCATGGGGCAATCAGATCCGCTCCTACGTCATGCAGCCGTACAAGCTGGTGAAGGATCTGCGGACGAACGCGGAGACGGGCAACGTGGACAGCGTGATGGATGGAAACATCGACCTGTTCATGAACGCATATCTGAAATGGATGTCGCTCGGGGAAAAAGAGCCGGGCGAGGATGCATAATGATACTGTGGCGGGAAGCCTGGCATATGCTGAATAGCGCGGCGACAGGAAGCCGACAGGCGGCAATGGAACGGCACTGAGGCAGAATGCGGGCAGGTATTGGAACAGCGAGTGCGCAGCGACAATCGTACGGGCGTCGGAAAAGGCGTCTGGCTGTGAGGAGAGACAGGTATGGCAGACAGTTCAAAATATTTTGTGGTCAGGCAGAAGGCTGTGCCCGAAGTGCTTTTGAAGGTTGTGGAGGCCAAGATGCTTCTGGAGACCAGGCGTGTGGAGACGGTTCAGGAGGCGGCGGATCAGGTGGGGATCAGCAGGAGTTCCTTCTATAAGTACAAGGACGATATCTTTCCGTTTCGCGACAATGTGAAGGGGAAAACATTCACGTTCATGCTCCAGATGCATGACGAACCGGGGCTGCTCTCGGATGTGCTGAGCGTCGTGGCGGAATACAAGGCGAATATCCTGACGATCCACCAGAGCATCCCGACGAACGGCGTGGCGACGCTGACTCTGAGCGTGGAGATCCTTCCGGCGACGGGCGATGTCTCGGGCATGATCGAGGCGATCGAGTCGCGCCCGGAGATCCAGTATTTAAAGATATTGGGGAGAGAGTGACGCCTGCGCGGGCCGGGATGGCTCAGGCTTGTGAGCATATGCAGGGTAAGCGGAAAAGTATAAGAAAAGAAAACAGGCTCAAGGAACGATGGAGCCGGAGGAATGACAGGAAAACAGTAGAAAAGGATGGAGATATTTATGGTACAGGTTGCGGTTTTGGGCTATGGAACCGTGGGTTCCGGCGTGGTGAAGGTGATTGAGACAAATCACGACAGCATTCTGGAGAAAGCAGGCGTGGATCTGCGCGTGAAATATGTGCTGGATCTGCGCGATTTCCCGGGAGATCCGATCCAGGAGAGAATCGTCCACGACTATGAGGTCATCGTCAACGACCCGGAGGTCAAGGTCGTGGTCGAGGTGATGGGCGGCACGGAGCCGGCGTTCACTTTCTCAAAGAAGGCGCTGGAGGCGGGCAAGAGCGTCTGCACGTCCAACAAGGAGCTCGTGGCGCGGCATGGGACAGAGCTTCAGCAGCTTGCGCGTGAGCACCACGCGAGCTATCTCTTCGAGGCGAGCTGCGGCGGCGGTATTCCGATCATCCGCCCGCTTCGCACATCCCTGACCGCGGATGTGATCGACGAGATCACGGGCATTCTGAATGGGACGACGAATTATATTCTGACCAAGATGATCGACGAGGGCCTGGAATTTGACGACGTGCTTCGCGACGCGCAGCAGAAGGGCTATGCGGAGCGCAATCCGGAGGCGGACATCGAGGGACATGACGCGTGCCGGAAGATCGCGATCCTCTCTTCGCTCGCCTATGGGAAACGGGTGGATTTTACCGATATTTACACGGAAGGGATCACGAAGATCACTTCGGCGGATATCAAGTATGCGTATGCGATGGAAAAGACGATCAAGCTCCTGGCTTACAGCAGCCGGGAGGGCGACGAGGTGATGGCGATGGTCGCGCCTTATCTTGTGGGCAAGGAGGATCCGCTCTACAGCGTCAGCGGCGTGTTCAACGCGATCTTCGTGCACGGAAATATGCTCGGGGACGCGATGTTCTATGGACAGGGCGCGGGCAGGGATGCGACTGCGAGCGCGGTTGCGGCAGACGTCATCGAGGCGGCCCAGGTGCTTGGCACGGGCGTCGTCTCTGAGTGGAAGCCGGAAAAGCAGGCGCTGAAGGACGTCTCCAACACGAAGAAAGCATTTTTTGTCCGTGTGCCGGGCGAGGCTTCTGAACGGCAGAAGATGGAGGCAATTTTCGGTCCGATCGAGGTGGTGGACGCAGGCGTCGAAGGCGAGTACGGTTTTATCACCGAGGTGATGACCGAGGCGGAGTATGAGGCACGCGCGTCACAGACGGAAGGGATCCTGAGCAGGATCCGCATTCGCGGCTAAAAGCAGGCGGAGGAGGCAACATGAAATATCTTGTAATTTTGGGCGACGGAATGGCGGACGAGCCGCAGGAGGCGCTCGGCGGGCGCACGATACTGGAAGCGGCGCACACGCCTGTGATGGACCGGCTTGCCGAGACGGGCGAGGTCGGGATGCTGCGCACGATTCCGGCGGGGATGAGCCCGGGAAGCGACACGGCGAACCTCGCGGTGCTCGGGTACGATCCGAGGCGCTATTACACGGGGCGTTCCCCATTGGAAGCGCTCTCGATCGGCGTGCCGATGCAGGACACGGACGTCGCGATGCGCTGCAATCTCGTGACGCTTTCAGAGGAGGAGCCGTACGAGGAAAAGCGGATCCTCGACCACAGCTCGGGCGAGATCAGCACAGAAGACGCGGCGGTTCTGCTGAAAGCCGTGCAGGAGGAGCTCGAGAACGAAACCTATCAGTTCTATGTGGGGACGAGCTATCGCCATTGCGTGATCTGGGCAAACGGCAGGGTGGAGGAATTGGACGC
>CANQWV010000069.1 GCA_947627645.1 uncultured Lachnospiraceae bacterium
CATGGCAGCCTCCGTTCAGGATATTCATCATCGGCACCGGCATCCGATGGGCGTGCATACCGCCCAGGTACCGGAAGAGCGGTATATTCAGGCATTTCGCCGCCGTGGCGGCCACGGCCATGGAAACCCCGAGTATCCCATTGGCACCCAGCCTTCGCTTATTCTCCGTGCCGTCCTCGCGGCAAAGGATACGGTCGATCGACGCCTGCTCATAAACGTTTTCCCCGATGATCGCGTCCGCAAGGATCGAATTCACAAAATGGCAGGCCTGCTCTACGCCCTTTCCCTGGTATCTCCGCTCTCCGTCGCGCAGCTCGACCGCCTCATGCCGTCCGGTAGAAGCGCCGGAGGGAACCGAAGCCCTCCCGACGCTCCCATCCTCTGTCATGATCTCGACCTCCACCGTCGGATTTCCTCTGGAATCCAGTATTTCTCTCGCATAAACATCTGTGATCGGCATATAATTACACATCTTGCAACCTCCTGAATCATCTCCGGCCTTTTCCTGGATTCGGATGCCGGCTCTGTTTTCTTTCGCTTTGCAATAGTATTTCCCGATCAGAGCGCTTTCACTCCCGCTTTCTCCCGCTGTGAATTTCCTTTTTCAGCCAAAACCGCCACTGTCGTTCTACATAGAATTCCCGGACAATCCTGCCATGGAAGCGGCCAGGCTGCGTCCCATCCATAAAAACAACAATGGCGATTTTTGTTTATTCGTATTCTATTATCTGACGATTCGCGCGATTGAGCCGATCAGATCATTTTTCTTGATCGGTCCCATCGTATTGAACACATAGAGATCCCCCTCATAAGCTCCGTTCGCACCTGCCGCGCGCCCCGAATCGTAAAACAATCCATTCCCCGCATAGACATTCGTATGTTGGAAGCCTACGTAGCTGCAGATGTCTCCCGGAAGCAGCTTTCCTTCCTTGATCAGCTCCTCCGGCCTGCTGTCCACCCGCATGATGATACAGTATTTCGAGAACTGTTCCTTGTCCACGACTCTGAAATCGCCGTTTCTGAGACCGCTGTAACCATACACTCCTTTGAAGTCTCCGTTTCCAATGATTCCAAGCTCCCTCAGGGCCCACTGAGTCGGCTGAACGCAGGTCAGGCCGACAGAGCCTTTCTTCGACTGGGACTGCACCTCTTTCCAGTCGTGTGCACAGTTTCTTCCATAGACCCACTTAACGCCAAGTGCCTTATCGCTTTTCAGCTTCTGGTTATACTTTTCCATGAGCGCGAGGAACTGCAGCGCCCTGGCGGACGGCACGCCCGCAGACGCCTCCGGCTGCGTCGTCTCCGGCTGTGTCGTCTCCGGCTGATCTGTTCCCTGTTGTGCCTGGGAATCTGTCACAACTACATGGCAGGCGGCCGTCTTTCCGTCTTCCACACGCAGTGCAACGACCACGACCCTGCCCGCCTTCTTTCCCTTCACCTTTCCTGCCTTAGTCACAGTCGCGACGGACTTGTCCGAGCTGGCCCATACGTAGCTGTATCCCTCTGTCGCCTTGAGGTTCGCTTTCTTGCCAACCTCCAAAGTCAGCTGTGTCATATTGAGCGCCAAGGGCTCCAGTGCAACCGTGACCTTACACGACGCCTTCACCTTGCTGCCGTCGTTTGCGCGCGCGGTGATTTTTGCCGTGCCTGCCCCAACCGCTTTCACCTTACCCTTGGAGTTAACCGTTGCAACCTTTTTGTTGCTGCTTTTCCATGTGACAGTCACGTCGTCCGCGTTTTCCGGACCCACTGTCGCCTTCAGCCGGAAACTCTTCCCCCGAACGAGGCTCTTCGTCTTCTTATTCAGGCGAATCTCGGTGACCGGCTGAGGCTGCGTCACCGTCAGCCTGCAGCGGTACTGCGTTCCGTCTACAATTGCAAAAATCTTCGTGCTGCCTTCTTTTTTCGCCGTCACAAGGCCATCCTGGCTGATATCTGCAATCTCGCCGCGCTTTACCTGCCAGAGAATAGACTGCTCCTCACCGGTCAGTCCATCCAGGACCAGCTGATAGGTCTGCCCGACTGCCAGCGAAAATTTCCTGCTGCTTATGCCGACGCTGGCCGATGCGCCCATGGGCATCGCCGCAAGCAAAAACATAGCCAAAAACATCATCCTCAGCAGCCACGCACTCTTTCTGTTTCTCATACGTTGATCCACCCTCCCCTTATCCAATCTCGTCTTTTTATTCTGCCCCTTTTATTCTGTCTCTTTTATTCTGTCTCTTTCATTCGGTCTCTTTTATTCTGCCCCTTTTATTCTGTCTCTCTCGTTCTGTCTTTTCCTTCCTGGCTTCTCCATTCTGGCTTCTTCTATCCAGTTTTTCAGGTTCCTTCCAACCCCAATCTCCGTTTTCCCTTTCAGTATACACCTTTTCGCCGATATTTCAACCATTTTTTACAATTTTATTACATTTTAATTAATTCAGTGAAACAAACCGCAGCGGATCCCCGGTCAGATTTCCCCGGTACACCCGCTGCGGTCTCATCCTTCAAATCTGTAATTGTCTCTCATGCCCATCAGAAGGATCCATTCGATCCATCATCGAACGGGAAGAACGTACCGTCGTCCCCACCCGGCACTCCAAAGCCGTCAAACCAGAAATCATCGTCCTGCTGGTCGTCCTGCTGCTGACCGTCCTCGTCGTCATAGGTCTGAGCATCCTGCTGATCGTTCCCCCGGTCGTCCCGCGGTTCCTCGATCTGCAGCTCCTCATCCTCTTCCGCAATGTCGGTTCCTTTCTGAAGCGTTACCTCGACCTCGCGGGACTCGTAGCTTCCGCCGTTCGCCGTCTGTACCTCAAGCGTCACAGTCTCTCCGACCGCATAATAGCTGAGCTTATCGACCAGGTCTTCTTTGTCGATCACGGACTCACCGTCAAATTTCGTGACGACGTCGCCCTTGTGGATCCCCGCCGCCTCGCCTGCGGAGCCCTCGGTCACCTCGTACACAAACGCTCCGGCCGGAATGTTGTAGAGCTCCTTCGCGTCCGCGGACACATCGACGACCGTGATCCCCAGATAGCCTCTCTCGCTGTCAGACAGCTTGTCGCGCGTCTCTTTATTGATGAGATTCTGGAGCACCGGGATCGCCAGGTCGATCGGGATGGAGTAGCCCATGCCCTCCGCCTCGTCTATGACTTCCTTCGCCAGGTTGATGCCGATCACCTGACCCTTAGAGTTCAACAGCGCTCCGCCGCTGTTGCCGTGGTTGACCGGAGCGTCCATCAGGATCAGCTTCTGCGAGAAATTCTCATCGATCGTTACCTCGCGATCCAGCGCGCTGATGATGCCGCTGGTGACGCTCTGCCCGTAGCCCATCGCATTGCCGATTGCGATCGCCGGCTCGCCGACCTTGAGATCCGACGAGCTGCCGAGCTGCGCGATCTTGAGCTGTTTGCGCACATCTTCCTTGATATCAGCAAGCTGAACGGCCACAACCGCAAGCTCGTAATCCTTGTCCATTCCCTTGACCTTCGCCGGTGCGAGCAGATCCTCCGGATCCTCCGCCTCCGCGGTAAAGCCGACCGTGATCTCCGTCGAATTCTTCACCACATGGCTGTTCGTCGCAATCAGCAGCTCATCGTCGTTCTGCGCAATGATGATGCCGGAAGCCGCGCTCATCGTCTCATATTCCTGTACTCCGTAGTAGTAGGTCTCAACCTCCTCCACAGACTTCTCGGTGATCGAGACGATGGACGGCATACAGTTCTCAACAATGTCTGAGACGTCCGTCGCCACGATGGACACATCCCCCGACACGCGGTCGATATCTGCGAAGGTCTCCTTCTGCTTCTCGGTCTCTGTCTCCGCAGCCTCTGTCTGAAGCTCCGTCTCCGCCGTATCCTTGTCAGAATCGGCCAGATTCAGCGTGACGCCCTGACTCTCATCCTCCTCGGCAAAGACAACACTCGCCGTCCGCCAGGCGTCAACCCCGGCCAGCGTGCCGACCACAAGCAGGCCAGCCATCGCAGCCGCGACGCGGCGCCTGCATTTGGAATTCCTGTCTTCGTTGTTTTGTTTATTGCTGTAGTTCTTCATCGTGAATCCCCCTTTGTTCTTTCAACTGATGCACCCACTATAATTTATATTTGTGTCAAATTTGTGAAGAACTTATGGGCTTTTCGTGTCCGGCAAGGAATCGCAGCAAACAATCGAGTGACAAAACAGCTACCAGCGCTGCTTCGCTAATTATTTTCCAGAAACGCATACTGGCTCATGTACAGCTGATAGTACTCTCCCTGTTTTGCCATCAGCTCCTCGTGCGACCCCTTCTCAAGAATATTTCCGTTGTCGATGTACATGATGCAGTCAGAATTCTTGATCGTGGACAGGCGGTGCGCGATGATGAAGGAGGTTCTGCCCTTCAGCAGCTCTAAGAGTCCCCTCTGCAGCAGAATCTCCGTCTCCGTGTCAATGCTCGAGGTCGCCTCGTCCAGGATCAGGATCTTCGGGTCGGCTAGCAGCGCCCGCGCAAAGGAGATCAGCTGCCGCTGTCCCGCGGAGAGCCGGCTGCCGCGCTCGTTCACCTGCGTCTGATAACCGTTCTCCATCTTTATAATGAAATCATGAGCGCAGACCGTTTTTGCGGCACGGACGACCTCCTCGTCCGTGGCGTCCCGGTTGCCATAGCGGATATTGTCCATGATCGTGCCGGAGAAGATGAAGCTGTCCTGCATCATCACGCCCATCTGTCTGCGCAGGGATTTGATCGTGACCGTGCCGATATCGATTCCGTCCACGAGGACTTGCCCTCCGTCGACATTGTAGAAGCGGCTCAACAGGTTGACGATCGTGGTCTTCCCGGCTCCGGTCGGGCCGACGATGGCAAAGCTCTCGCCCACCTCTGCCCTGAAGTTCACATCGTCCAGGATCCGCACCCCGGGCTCGTAGGAAAAGACCACGTGCCGAAATTCCACCTCGCCTCTGATCGGCGGCATCTCGGCAGCCCCCGGCGCGTCCTTTACGTTGACCGGCTCATCGATCGTCTCAAAGATACGCTCCAGGTACGAGATCGCCGTCAGCAGCGAATTGTAGAAGGACGCCAGCGTATTGATGGGGTTCCAGAACTGCCCGATGTAAATGGACAGCGCCACCAGCGCGCCCACGGAGATCCAGTCCTTTCCGGCCGCGAGCCAGCCCACGCCGACAAAGTACACGAGCGCCGTCGCCAGAATCGAGATCACCTGCACCACGGGGCCGATCATGAAGTTGTATTTGATGACGCTCATCCACGCCTTCCGGTAGCTGCCGCTCAGATTGTTGAAGATCTGGGTGTTGCGCTTCTCCCGCACGAAGGCCTGCGTCACGCGGACGCCGTTGATGCTCTCCGCGATGTAAGCGTTCAGGTTGGACTGCTTGTTGCTCGCAAGCTGCCAGCCACGACGCTGCTTTTTCTTCACAAAGAGCACGATCGCGCCCAGAACAGGCAGGCCGCACATACAGATCAACGTCAGCGGCACGCTGTAGTAAAACATAAAACACATGATAAAGATCAGGGAGCAACAGTCCGTGATCGTGTTCACGATGCCGTTTGAGAGCAGGTCGCTGATGTTGTTCACATAGTTGACCAGGCGCACCTGGATCTTCCCGTGCGGGCGGCTGTCGTAGTACGAGAACGGAAGCTCCTGCAGATGCGCGAACAGGTCGCTGCGCAGGGCGTGTACGATGCCCTGACCGATCTCGGCCGTCCACTTGATCTTGATGCGCAGGTTGAACGCCGAGACCAGGATGATTCCCATGGCGATCATCGCCATCGCTACGATCCCCCGCTTGTCGCCGGCCGGGATATAGATGTCCATCACACGCTGCGTCAGCACCGGGATCAGCATACCGATCGCGCTCGTAAACAGCATGATCACGATCGTCGCCGCCAGCTTTTTGCGGAACGGCCCCGTATAGCCGAACAGGCGGATCACCTGTTTCAGATCAAATTTTGTCTCCAGGGTCTCGTCGACATCATATTTGTTGCGGGCCATCAGTATTCCCCCTTTCCCTTGTTCGCACGGATCGCCTTGAACTGGTCAAACTCTCCGTACTGGTGGCGGAATACGGTGGAATAGTATCCCTTCTTCGCGAGCAGCTCGTCATGCGTGCCCTGCTCGATCAGACGCCCGTTGTCCAGCACGAGAATCTGGTCCGCGTGCATGATCGACGAGATGCGGTGGGCGATGATGAAGACGGTCCGGTGTGCGGATACCTTTTTCAGCTCATGCTGGATGATCGACTCCGTCTCCATGTCGATGGCCGAGGTCGTGTCGTCCAGGATCACGATCGACGGATCCTTCAGGATCGCCCGCGCGAGAGCAATTCTCTGCTTCTGCCCGCCGGACAGGCCCACGCCGCGCTCGCCGACAATCGTGTCGTAGCCCTCCGGCATCTCCATGATGAAGTCATGGGCGTTGGCGATCTTCGCCGCCTTCTCCACCTCCTCAAACGGACAGTCCGGGTCGCCGTAGGCAATGTTCCCCTCGATGGTATCGGAGAACAGGAAGACGTCCTGCATCGCCACGCCGATGTTGCCCCGCAGCATCTGGAGGTTCAGATCCCGCACATCGACGCCGTCCACCTTCACCGCGCCGCTGCTCACATCGTAGAAGCGGCAGACCAGGCTGATCAGCGTGGATTTCCCGGAGCCGGTCGCCCCGATGATCCCCACGGTCTGCCCCGGCTCCACCGAAAAGCTGATGTCGCGCAGGATCACATCGTTGTGCGCGAAATAATCCACGTGCTCAAAGCTCACGCTGCCTCTCAGGCGGCGGTCCTTGATATGTACCGGCATCTCCGGCTGTCTGATATCCGGCTCGGTCGTGTAGACCGCGTAGATCTTCTCAATGGCCGCTGCGAAGCGCTGGATGTCGTTGATGATCCAGCCCGCCTGGCGCAGCGGACTGTTCAGCATCCACAGATAGCCGTTGACCGTGACCATGTCTCCCAGGGAAACCTGCCCGTCAATCACCATAAAACCGCCCATGATGATCAGGATCACGGTCAGGCACTGGGACAGAACCTCAAACATGGGGATATACTTCATCCATACATGGGAGGCGCCCAGCTGCGCGTCCCGGTACGCGTCGTTCTCTTTGTTAAACTTCTCCGTCTCGTAATCTTCCTTCGCGAAGGCCTTCACCACGCGGTTGCCCGCGATGTTCTCCTGCGCAAAGGCGTTCAGGCTGGAAAAACAGTCGCGGATGTGCGCGAACGCCGCCCGGACATTTTTGCCCTGACTCAAGGTCACCGCCAGCGAAAACGGCAGCACAATGAGCATACACAGGGCGAGCTTCACATTTACCGTGAAGACCATCACCAGCGCAAGCAGGAAAATCAATACATTTTCAAAGGTGAAGTAAATCACGTGCGACACCATGTGCCGCACCGCGTCGATATCGCCGGTCTGCCGCGACATCAGGTCGCCCGTCCGGTTCCGGTTGAAGAAGGCGAAATCCTCCTTCATCAGCTTCTTGTACGCTTCCTCGCGCATATCGTAGATCGTGCCCTGGCTCGAATACTCAAAGCACATCAGAAAAACAAAACGCAGCGCGGAGCGGACGAGGGTCACGGCGATCATGACGATCAAGAGCGTCGTCAGCCGCTCGAAATGCCCGCCGTTTATCACATCGTCCACGATCTGCCCGGAGATCCGCGGATTGATGAGCTGCATGACGGCCGTGACCGCCACCAGGATCAGGCCCACGATCATGCGCAGGCGGTACTTTTTCAGGAATGACAGAAACCAACGTATGGGTGTCATCTGCCTGTCCTCCTCTCGCAGAATAATTTTGTGTAAATAAGTTTTTAGCAGGAAAACAGCGTTTCGTCAATACCCGGATGCTCACTATTTGAAACCCGCACAAAAAAGGGACCGATGACAGAAAACCTGAATCAGCTTTTACGAACCGGACAGAGGCAAGCCACAGTCCGGCTTAAACAGCAAAACCATTTCCATCAAGGGTCCCATTCACAGAATGTTTCCGGATATTACGTTTTCTCTCAACCGCCCTGCATCCAGCAACCCGATCCAGGCACGGCGGACAAAGGCTCGCGCGCCAATCCGCTCAGCAAGTCACAAGCAGAGGCTCGCCTGTCAGCCCGGTCAGCGCGCCACAAGCAGCGACTCGCCCGTCATCTCCTTCGGCTGCTCCATGCCCATCAGCTCGATCAGCGTCGGCACGATGTCCGCGAGACGACCGCCCTCTCTCAGGCCGTACTTCTCATCGCAGTTCACGAGAATGAACGGCACCTGGTTTGTGGTGTGCGCCGTGAACGGCTCGCCGCTCTCGTAGTCGATCAGCTGCTCCGCGTTGCCGTGATCCGCACAGATGAACATCTGGCCGTCTACCGACTTGACCGCCTCGACCACCTTGCCCACACACTCGTCGACCGCCTCGATGGCCTTGACCGCCGCCTCCAGCACGCCGGTGTGGCCTACCATGTCCGGGTTCGCAAAGTTCGTAATAACCACGTCGTATGTTCCGGATGTGACCGCCTTCACAACGTTGTCACAGACTTCATAGACGCTCATCTCCGGCTTCAGATCATAGGTCGCGACCTTCGGAGAATTCACAAGAATGCGGTCCTCGCCCTCGTTCGGCGCCTCGACGCCGCCGTTGAAGAAGAACGTGACGTGCGCGTACTTCTCGGTCTCTGCGATACGCGCCTGCTTCATGCCGTGCGCCGCCAGATACTCGCCGAAGGTGTTTGTGATTGAAACCTTCTGGAAGGCGATCGTCTTGTTCGGGATCGTCACGTCGTACTCGGTGAAGCAGACGTAGACAACTTTCTTGCGCGGCCCACGCTCGAAGCCCGTGAAATCATCGCAGCAGAATGTTCGCGTGATCTCGCGTGCGCGGTCCGGACGGAAGTTGAAGAAGATGATGGAATCATCGTCCTGTATCGTCGCGGTCGGAGCGCCGTCCTTCATGACCACGGTTGGAACCACAAACTCGTCCGTGACGTCCTTCGCATAGGACTGCGCGACCGCCTCCACGCCGGAGGAAGCCTGCTCGCCCTCGCCGAGCGTCAGCGCGCGGTACGCCTTCTCGACACGATCCCAGCGGTTGTCACGGTCCATCGCGTAATAGCGGCCCGACACCGTCGCGATCTCGCCGACGCCGATCTCCTGCATCTTGTCGGTAAGCTCCTGCACGTAATCCTTGCCGGACGCCGGCGGCGTGTCACGGCCGTCCAGGAAGCAATGTACATATACCTTCTTCAACCCGAAGCGCTTCGCCATCTCGAGCAGCGCGTACAGATGCGTGTTGTGACTATGCACGCCGCCGTCCGAGAGCAGCCCGTACATATGCAGACTGGAATCCTTGTCCTTCGCATTCTGCATCGCGCGCTTCAGTTCCGCGTTCTCGAAGAAATCTCCGTCCTCAATCTCCTTCGTGATCCGCGTCAGATCCTGATAGACGATGCGGCCCGCGCCCATGTTCAGGTGGCCCACCTCAGAGTTGCCCATCTGCCCGTCCGGAAGACCTACCGCCAACCCGCTCGCGTTGCCATGTACAAACGGGCAGGTCGCCATCAGCTCGTCCATCACCGGCTTCTTCGCCAGCGCGATCGCGTTGCCCTCTTTCTTATCGTTCAGTCCGTATCCGTCCAGAATCATCAATACCGTTGGTCTTTTGCTCATGTTCATTCTCCTCAAATTAAGATATTCGTGTTTACATGATGTGAATTAAACACGAACAGTATATCACCACATTCTTCCATTTGCAACGGCGGACTTTCATTTTATATAAAGTCTTTTGTATAAAGTAAATCAACAGAAAATGGGCGCGAAAAAGACGGCCTTTGCAGTTCGGATCTGCCGCGGGCCGTCTTTTCTTTTACCTAAATCATATGAAGTTCACGGATCCAGACAAGCATCTCTCCCTTGCCCCGGTTCCCCCAGTAGGGATATGGAACCGCAGTAAGGCCGGTCTCTTCAAGCTCCGGTTTCTGCCCGCTGTACAGGCTTGCACCCTTATGTGTTCCGGCTATCCGCCTGCCCTTTGCCTTCACGAGCATGACGCCGCCAAAGAGCTCTGAGCGTTCCTCCGCAAGCCCCTCTGCCGTATCGATCAGGATACCTGGAAGATTTTCTCCATTGTCTGTCTCTTCCAAACAGTATACGAGCGGGCCGCGCATGATCGCCACTTTTCCGATATCAGCGCGCACCTCTGGGTTCGCGTAAACAAATCTTGCGGGAGCGTCAAATTGTATGCGGATCCCGCAATCCTGCTTCGTTTTCACACACACATAACCCCGCTCTGCTTTCGTCCCGCACAGCTTTTCATCCACATAGACCACATAATTCTGCGCGTAATCCGGCGTACGGAGATATATCTCCATTCCGTCGTCCGGCACACCGTCCAGCTTCAGGCTCACGTAATTTTTCAGCGGAAACTCCGTCTCAAGCTTCGCCTGCACACATACGTCCCCCATCGGAATCCTGCTCTCATTTGAGACAAACAGGTTCACATACAGCGCCCTTCGCTCCTCGTCCACTCCGTAAATATACTGTCCGAGAGAAGCCAGCGTTCTTGCAATGTTCGGAGGGCAGCAGGCCACGCCGAACCATTTCTGCCGCACCGGCTTTACGTGCTTTTTCGAGGTGCCGTCCATACATGCGGGCGGCCATACCTCAAGCGGGTTCACATAGAAGAAGCTCTTTCCGTCCAGCGCGACACCGGCGAGAACCGTATTATACAGCGCCCGCTCTACGACGTCGATGTATTTCGCGTCCCGCATGATCTGGTTCATGCGAAGTCCGAACAGCGCCAGTCCGATCGACGCGCAGCTCTCGGAATAATTATACTCGTTGGGCAGATCATAGTCCGTCGTGAAGCGCTCCAGAATCCCGGACGAACCGATGCCCCCGGTAATATACATACGTTTCTGCGTCATGTTCTCCCAGAGCGTCTCGCAGGCGCGCAGCAGCTCCTCATCCTGGTATGCCTCAGCCAGATCCGCCATCGCACAGTAGAGATATACGGCGCGCACCGCATGACCCTCCGCGGTCGTCTGCTGCCGCACCGGCAGATGGGACTGGGAATACTCCGGCGTATAATCCGCAAATTCCGGGAAGATCAGCTTGTAGCCGGGTCTCCGCATCTCCGCGAGAAAGTAGTTTTCTCCCACTCCTCTTGCATCGACAAAATACTTTGCCAGATCCAGATATTTTTCCCGTCCCGTCATGCGCCAGAGCTTGATCAGCCCGATCTCTACCTCCTCGTGCCCCGGATACCCGTGAAGCTTTCCATCCTCTGCTCCAAACGTCTCGCACAGAAGATCTGCAAAACGGCACATACAATCCAGGAACTTCCGCTTCCCCGTGCCCTGGCAGTACGCCACTGCCGCCTCCATCAGATGTCCCGCCGTGTAAAGCTCATGTCCCTCACAGAGATCGCTCCAGCGGGCCTCCGGCTTTTCGATCGTAAAATAGGTGTTGATATAGCCGTCCTCCTGCTGCGCCTCCGCAATCAGGTCGATCACTTCATCCGCGGTTTTCTCAAGCTCCTCATCCGGATAGCAGGCCAGGGAAAAGCCCACGGCCTCCAGCCACTTCGCGACGTCGGTGTCCTGAAAGACAGCTCCGTAGAATTTTCCCTGCGTCCTGCCCGCCGCGATCTGAAAATTCGCCAGACAGTGGCTGGACTCAGCGTCCGGAATCCGGTCGTTCATCGCCTCCCACTGATAAGGGATGATCACGTTTCGCACCAGATCCACGTGTTTTGTCCAGAAGCTGTCGCGGATCCTGATTTCCTTTAAATCAAGAGAATGCAGTCTCATAGTCCCCTCCTGTGCCTACGCCTTGACCGCGCCGTTGGTCAGTCCGCTGACGATGTACTTCTGCATGAAGATGAAGATCAGCACCACCGGAGAAATCGCGATGATGCCGAACGCCATCGTCGAGTTCCAGAGTGTCTGATACTGCTGCACGTAATTGTAGATACTGGACGTAATCGGCCGCATTGTCGGGTTCGTGATAAATGTGATACCGTAAATCAGATCGCCCCACGCGTACACGAACGAGAACACCGCCGCCACGATCACGCCCGGCTTGGCGATTGGAAGCATGATCAGGAAAAAGGATTTCCAGTATCCGCAGCCGTCAATGTTCGCCGCCTCGTCCAGCTCTTTCGGAATCGAGAGAAAGTATGTGCGCAGGATGATGATGCTGAACGGAATGCCGAGCGTCGCGTCCGCGAGAATCGGCGCCCAGTAGGTGTTCAGCAGCTTGACCTTCGAGAACATGATGTACAGGGAGGTCAGCACCAGCGTGGACGGAAGCAT
>CANQWV010000070.1 GCA_947627645.1 uncultured Lachnospiraceae bacterium
TCATCCTCTTTTATTGCGGATGTATTTACCCCACGATATAGTCACATCATTTCAGGTTTTCGGACAGTCTCCCCCACTTTCCTGTCAAGCATATCTTTTTTCAAAAAAGAAAAGCTTTTTTTCAGACACCTTTTTTTCAAATCAGTAAACTGTTATTTTATTTTAATCTTGCATTTCGCTTCTTGCCAGCTTTGATAGAAAAATGTGTTCTTTTCGATTGAAAAAGCCAGAAAAATGTGTTACGCTTTATTCGGACACAAGATTTAGCCGTATAGAAAGAGGTGCTCGAATTGAAGAGGAACGCTATTTCCGATTTGATTCAATGGAAAACGTCAGAAGACCGTAAGCCGCTTGTCATGCGCGGCGCGCGTCAGGTTGGAAAGACCTGGCTGATGAAAGAATTCGGAAAAAAATATTATAAAAGTTATGTCTATTTCAACTTTGATGAGGAAGACGAACTGAAATCTGTTTTTGGGACAAACAAAAATCCACAGCGTATCATTGAGCTTTTGTCCATGATCGCGGGGGAGAAGATACTGCCGGAGGAGACGCTTGTCATATTTGACGAGATTCAGGAATGTTCGGAAGCGCTCAACGCACTCAAATATTTCAAAGAGAAGGCGAACGAATATCACATCATCGCCGCAGGGAGTCTGCTCGGAACGCTTCTTGCAGAGCCAAAATCCTATCCGGTGGGGATGGTCAATCTCCTTGATCTTTATCCGCTTACCTTTGATGAGTTCCTCGAAGCCGTGGAGCCGACGCTTTACGTATATTATGAGAGTATAGAAAAGAACCGAGAAATCGAGGATATTTTCCATACCAGGCTGTTGGAGGCGTACAACAATTATCTTATCATCGGAGGAATGCCGGAGTGTGTTGCCTCGTGGCTGAAATACCGCGATCCGGCAAAAATTTCAAGGATTCAGAGGGAGCTTATTGAAATCTATGAAAACGATTTCTCCAAGCACAACGGTAAGGTAAACAGCGGCCGCATTCTGATGGTTTTCCGAAGTATCGTCGCGCAGCTTGCCAAACCGAATGAGAAATTTATGTACGGGGCCGTTCGTGAAGGAGGCAGAGCGAGAGACTTTGAAGAGGCCATAGAATGGCTTGTCTCTGCGGGAATGCTGATCCGCGTTTACAATGTTTCCAGGATGGAACATCCGCTTTCCGCGTTTGACAGACTTAATCAGTTCAAACTCTTTGTCTTTGATACGGGGCTTCTCAAACATATGGCCGGAATTGACAACAGTGCAATACTTTTGAAAAACGATTATCAATTCAAAGGCCCTTTGACTGAGAACTATGTTTTGCAGCAGCTTCGCGGGCAATTTGAGGTTGAACCACGTTACTATTCGGATAAGAACAGTGAGCTTGATTTTGTGCTTCAATATGGAGCAGATGTTATTCCGATTGAAGTGAAAAGCGGTGAGAACAAGTCCGCGCCGTCTTTCAAAAGATATGTCTCTGACCATTGCCCAGAATATGCGCTTCGTTTTTCAAAACGCGGATATCGAAAAGATGGATTGATTACCAATCTTCCGCTATATCTCGCCCGGAGAACAAGGGAGTTGCTGTGACAGATGAAGCAGGCAGATCACACGGGCGGTATATTCTGAAGCGTACTAAAAATTGATATCGGCAAGAAATATATGAAATCTGAAAAATTAATTTTATTTATTGCCGATAATGTGATATACTATTTCTATGGAATTTAAATCGTTGCAAAGCAGATGATTGCCGGAGGAGTTCATATGCGATATCTTTCAGTTGCCGATACAGCGAAAAAGTGGAATATGTCCGAACGAAGCGTGAGGAATTACTGTGCACAGGGTCGTGTGAGCGGAGCATTTCTCGACGGAAAGACATGGAAGATTCCGGAGAATTCTCAAAAACCGGAACGCACAAATAAGCGGGAAGAACAGCCGAAGACATTGCTGGATATTCTGCGGGAACAAAAAAGGAGTAAATTTCCTGGAGGTATTTACCATAAAACACAGATAGAACTGACATATAATTCCAATCATATTGAGGGCAGCCGCCTTACCCACGATCAGACCAGATATATTTTTGAAACCAATACCGTCGGTGTGGAGGGAGAGGTACTGAACGTGGACGATGTGATCGAGACAGTGAATCATTTTTGCTGTATCGATGCGGTTATTGAGAACGCAAGAACGGCGTTGACAGAAAAGCTTGTGAAAGAGCTTCACCAGATTCTCAAAAGCGGCACCAGCGATTCCAGAAAGGACTGGTTTGCCGTCGGCGCTTACAAGAAATTGCCGAACGAGGTCGGCGGCAGGAGCACTGCGCTTCCCGGAGAGGTTGCCGCGCGGATGAAAGTGCTGCTGGAGGAGTACAACGCCAGGGAGAAAAAGACGCTTGAGGATATCCTGGATTTCCATGTAAAGTTTGAGCGGATCCATCCGTTTCAGGACGGGAACGGGCGCGTCGGAAGGCTGATCATGTTTCGCGAATGCCTGAAGTACGACATTGTTCCGTTTATTATCGAAGACCGTCTGAAATTGTTCTATTATCGCGGACTGCAGGAATGGGACAGGGAAAAGGGCTATCTGACGGATACCTGCCTGGCTGCACAGGACAAATACAAGGCGTATCTGGATTATTTTGGGATTGCGTACTAATTATTTCAACTGTGCCCCAGGACACCGATTTTATCTGCAGCAGTTCAGCTGCTATTTCAAAGAAAACTTACCGGAATCACTTTGTCCGATCCCTTCAGCGTGACCAGGTTTTCATACAGGCAGATCACACCGCCGCAGCCGCGCCGGATATTCGGGATTTTGTCGAGCAGTGCAAAGGCTTCCACATCCTTTTTTTGAGGATCGGCATGCTTCTTAATCTCCAATGGATAAAGTGTTCCGTTGTCTTCGATCAGAAGATCGATCTCATTCATGTCTTTGTCGCGATAGAAATACAGTGCGGGTTCGAGGACTCCCATATTATAATAACTTTTTATTATTTCGGATATCACAAAGCTTTCAAAGAAGGCGCCTGCCATCGCACCGTTTTTTAGAACCTCCGGCGAGGTCCATCGCGTCAGATATGCCGCAAGTCCAGTGTCAAGAAAATATAGCTTCGGAGTCTTGACGGCTCTTTTGATGATATTATTGGAGTATGGCTGCAGAAGATAGACAATATTCGAGGCGACGAGGATTGAGAGCCAGCGCTCTGCCGTCGGCTGACTGATTCCTGCATCGCGGGCGAGGGATGCAAGGTTGAGCAGCTGCCCGGTGGAGGCTGCGGTCGCCGTCATAAAGCGTGTAAATTTTATCGTGTCGCCGATTTCGGTCAGGTCACGGACATCCCGTTCAATATATGTGCGGACGTATGCACTGTAGAACATCTGCCAGTCGAAATCAGGATTGACGAAAAGCTCTGGCATACTGCCGCGCTGAATCGTGTGCCACACTTCATCGTAGGATATCTTATCAAAATGTTTCCTGCGTGTGTTAAAGTATGCCTCGGTTGGCAGGAAGGGCAGGTTAAAATCCAGTTTATGTGACTCGCGCAGTGAGAAGCCAAGCAGTGTGAGAAGCCCGATCCGTCCGGATAAGGATTCACTGACCCCCTTCATCATCTGGAATTGCTGTGATCCGCACATGAAAAACTGCCCCTTTTTGCGTTCCCGGTCAAGAATGATCTTGATCTGAGGAAACAATTCCGGGGCTTTTTGAATTTCATCTACAAATACAGGAGGCGGGTTATCCTTAAAAAAGGTTCCGCTTTCTTCGCGGGCGCTTATCTGCAGAATCAGATCGTCGAGGGTGACATAGGTGAGATCATGGGTAATATTCTGCAACATGGTTGTTTTGCCGACCTGCCTGGGACCGGAGACAAGGATGGCTCCAAACATTCTCGAAAGCTTATCGACTGTCTGTTCCGCGTGCCGTTTTAAATACATTTCAGATATTCCTTTCGGCTGATTTAATATTTGATATTATTATAGCCGAAACAGAAAAATATATCAACTGAAAATTTTGTCAGTTACTGTCAAAATATGGCGCTGGAAATCACATTTTTCTATTGCATTTTTTAATTTTTGTACTTGTCAAGAAAAGTGGATTTCGCGCGCCAGTTATTCTGTTATTCTGTTATTGTGCTATTCCGCCATTTCATCTTCTTCCGCAAACCAGTCGAATGGCGTCTCCTCCGTCCCGAACTCATCTGAATCAAGCGTAAGACTGCCCTTCATGTTGTCAGTAACATCCGTAAATTCAAAATACAGCAGGTGATATTCTTCATCGCGCACCACGTCGACACTGATCAGTTTCTTATCGTTGTACTCAGGCTCGAACCATTTTTCACTCACAAATTCACCGTAAGGGATATAGTCGTCGCTATCGGTAGTATAATCCAGGATGGCGCCTTTTTCATAATTATCTCCCAGAAACACTACGACCATGCCCGCGAAATACAACTCCCGATCGTCCTCGTTATAGGTCAGCCCCAGTTTCTCGTATTCCCTGAACTGTTCCGAAGCCAACAGCCGGTTGAAATCATAGCTCTCATAGGTGGTGTCATCCAGCGGCACGTTCGTTACATCCACGCCGACGATCCTGCCATCCTCGTCTCTGACTAACGTTTCCTCCGAAAGCTTAAATTCCATTTCCTTTCCGAGTGTGTTTCCTGTTTCAGTTTCCAGTCCTGCTCCAATCGTGCTTCCTGTCTCAGTTTCGTTTTCTTTCCCTGCTGTCCCGGCTGCGGTTGCTGCTGTCGATGCTGCTCCCAGAATCGACATACTCAAAATCATTGCCATGCACTTTCTTTTCATAACGCCTAACCTTCCTTTCGTTGTTAGTTCTTTTTCATTGACAATTTCATCCTAGCACCGGTTTCTTAAATTCCATATGAAGAAATCTGAAGATTTCTTAAGCCTGTTCCCCTCGCCGCATTCTTGTGTTATGATGATTTCATCACAATTGGCCGATATGCATCAAAATAAGGTTCGAACTGTCGGCGAACACAAAAGGCAGGGTTCAAAATGAATAACAGTATATTAATTATTGAAGACGATAAAGATATCCGGGAAGGCGTGCGGATTCTGTTAGAGGGAGAAGGCTTCCGCGTAGAAGAGGCATCGAACGGATCGGAAGGTCTGGAAAAGCTCTCGCAGGACACGGTTCTCGTGATCCTGGACATTATGATGCCCGGCATCTCCGGTCTGAAGACCTGCGAAGAGATACGGAAGTTGTCCTATGTTCCCGTTCTGCTCCTCACCGCCAGGTCAAAAGAATCCGACAAACTGGTCGGCTTCATGGCAGGCGCAGACGACTATCTGGTCAAGCCCTTCTCTTATGCAGAACTGCTCGCCCGGGTGAAAGCGCTTCTGCGCCGCCATCAGGTATACGACAAAGAAGCATTCCGGCTTTCCGCGGGAGAGGAATGGATCGAACGACACTCCATCCGCATCAGCACCGTCCAAAATACCGTATTCCGGCAGGACGCGGAGCTGTCGCTGACCGAAATTGAATATAAGATTCTGCTGCTTCTGATGCGCTACCCAAACAAGACCTTTACCTATCAGAACCTCTACGAAAGCATCTGGGAGGAACCGTTCCTGAATGCCTCCTCCAACACAATCATGGTACATATCCGAAATCTGCGCACCAAGATCGAGGAGAATCCGCAGAAGCCGAAAATCATTCAGACCGTATGGGGAAAGGGGTATCGTCTTGGACCGGCAAAACAATAAAACACTCACCGGGAAAATGGTACGGCTTCTTCTGCTCGGATTTTTTGCCGCGGTCTTTGTATTTACAGCGATCCTCTGGATTGGCGGGGAAGCCCTTGACTATTATTTCATCGAATCAGATCTCATTTACAAAGCTGAAGAAAAATACATCGATGACCTTAGTCATTACGTGGAAAAAAGAAATATCCCTGCGACAGATACCGACAGTCTCAGTGCATGGAGCAGAAAGAAAGGGGTCACCCGTCTTATGGTTTCCCGCAAAAGAGTCCTGCTCTACGACAGCGCCTATCCCGATACCGTAATCTTCGGGGAGGCGGAAACCGTCGCGCTCCATCGTTTCTGGCCGTATTTCTACACGGTTTCCTTCGCTGACGGGGAGGCCGACGTTTACATTGACGCGGATTATAAGGCCAGGTACCGACTGTTGCTCTATGTCCTTGACGTAGTCGTCAGTATGTCCGTCTGGCTCCTGTTTTTTGTGCTCGGCATCCGCAAAGAAGTGAAATATATTCAGCAGCTCAGCCGCTGTGTCGCGAAGATCGAATTTGGGACGCTGGATTCCGAAATTCCGGTCAGGGGCAGGGACGAGCTGGCCTCGCTGGCCGGCGGGCTGAACCAGATGCGGCTCGCGCTGGTTGAGAAAGAGAAAAACGAAAAGCAACTGAAAGCCGCCCAGGACGAGCTTGTGCTTGGCATGGCCCACGACCTGAGAACTCCCCTGACCGGACTGATGTCCTTTCTGGAGATCGCCAAAAAGCAGCAGGCCCACAGCAACTGTATCAATTACATCGAAAAAGCCTATGCAAAATCCGTGCAGATCCGCGACCTGTCAAACCGGCTTTTTGAATTCTTCCTGATCGACACGCAGCAGCCGCTCCGGCTGGAAGATCCGGAGGACGCTGAATACGCGCTCGGGGAATATCTCTCCGAGTTCTGCGGACGGCTTGAAGCGGATGGTTTTGTGGTATCCATAGAGCAGCTTCACTGGGAAGCGGTGAGGATACAGATCTGCACCGATTATATGGGACGGATCATCGACAACCTTGCCTCTAACCTGAAAAGATACGCCGACCGGACGGCTCCTGTAGAGCTGTCCGCCGCGTATCCTTCATCCTGTATCAACATTGCGATTCGGAATAAGTTCGCCCGCCCTGATCAGTATGTCCACGGAACCGGCATCGGAGTAAAAAACATTCGCTCCATGATGCTCCAGATGAACGGGCGATGCAGGGTCGACATTTCGCCTGAATATTATTCCATCACGCTGAGCTTCCCTGTCTGTCAATAATTTTTACCGAAAAACTGCTGCGCAATTTCATAAAATATACTCTTGGGTCACCCCGTAATTCAGATCCCTACGGGATAGGAAACAGCTTCGCTGTTTCATAGGGGCTGCGAAGTACCTACTACAGATGGAACCAGAACACCCGCTCGACATCCCTTTTTATACTGCGTTCTGAAATATAGCGCCACCTGCCGTTTACCTTGAACCTGGCCCAGCCATTGCGGATGGAGCGCACCCACAGAATATCATTTTTATACAAGATTCCTGCGACCGGATACCGATATCCAGGCCCGGAGCGCATGGAAACCTTCTCTGCAGTGACAACATATTTCTCGCCAAAAAGGCCAAGCACCTCACTTTGCACCGACACCTTCTGTATTTCTGACGCTTTTTGTCCCTCCGCCGCAGATACCCGAAACCCGGATCCTAATAGAACGCATAAGACAAGCAGACCGATGGCCGCAGACGCAATCCTTTTTCGCATACTTCTCTCCCCTTTACAAGCGTACCAATTCTTTCCATCTCCAATATAACACAAGTCCGGGCAGCAATATCTTAAAAAATCTTAAAAATAACATATCCGTCAAGCTTCCTTCCTAAGACCAACGGATAAGGCAGAGCACAGCACGCACACGACGCCCGAGAACAACGCCGCCATTGCCGAGCGTATCCCCGCCGTCAGGAAAATCCACTGTCCGATGCTGATGGAAAGCCGGACGTTTGCCAGGCAGGAAATGCTTTGCACCGGCGCATTCAGGTACGGCGGCTGATAAAAGCTGCAGCTGATCCCATATTCCTCCGCGGCGTACAGAATCGTCAGAAGAACGGCAAATATCGCAGCCGTCCGCAGCTTCTCGCGGAAGATACCGTTTTTCCCTTTCCGGGTAACCTGCAAAACCTTAAGAAGCCCCGGCGGTTCGCAGCTTCCGAGAAGGACAGCGGTCAGAAACACCGACAGGATGAGTCCCCATGGTCTTCTCTGCGGATCCAGCCAACGGCAGTAATACCCGTCAAAAAGCATCCAGCCGCCGTTTTCCCGCTTCTCCTCATATTGTTCAAAAACCAGATCTACAGCATCCTTCCGGCTGTTCATCAGGTGGTAACTGTCCCGGTATTCCATATAGGTATCGACGTCGATCTCGCCTATGTTGTACCGCTGCTCCATCTCGCTTTCCCGGGCGAGCACCTCGTCGGTATCCCGTTTCAGCTGCTCGATCTGCGCCGCCCTCTCCGGTGTAAGCTCCCCGCCGACCTTCTCATAAAGTTCTTTCAGCGTTTCCGTGTTTGAGGCGTTTTCCACGCCCCGGTTCTGCACAAAGAACAGCGCGCAGGAAAAAACGTTGCACGCAAGGAGCAGAAGTATCGTTCGCAGCCGGAGGATTTTCTTCACTTCATACAGCATCTGCAGCCCTCTCTTCTTTTTCAAAAACAGCGGCACACCAGAAAGTCCTTCTCTTCGTATGCCGCCTATAGCCCTCTCTTCTTTTCCCAAAACAGAAGCACGCCAAGAAGTCCAATCACCGTAAGCGAGGCTAAAACCGGACCGCAGTATGCCGGATACGAAGCGCCAAAAAGCCGGATATAACGCGGTTCTTCAAGATAATACTGGAACTGCAGCGCAGAGAGCGGGTTCAAAACCTTCTCCAAACCAATCAGGCGATAAAACTCCGGCTCCGGTATCAGGTACCAGTCTTTCAGATTCCCCGCATAATTGTGATAAACCTGCTTGTACAGAAGATCCGGAAGAAACATGAGCCCGAAAATTCCGAGCGCGGCAAGCAAGGTATAAAGTCCCCGCCGGATCCACCGGGACAGCAGAAGAAGAGAAAACACGAGCAGAATCGAACCCAGCAGTGCCGCAAAAAGCTGTCCAGCCAGCAGATCCAGCATGGTCGTTCCGGAGGCACACAGTTCAAAACCATCCGCCAGAAACAGCGGCAGCGTCCACTCCCTCAGCGTCATCCCCACCAGCACATACTCAAGCAGCAGGTAGAACCCGCAGAAATAGAGACTGCCCGCGAGCGCCACAAGCAGCCCGGTCAAAAGCTTCGCCCTGCAGACGCCCCAACAGCCTTCCTGCGTGATGCACACCACCGGATACAGCCGATGCTCAAATTCCGTGGAAAAGGACGCGCTCAGAAGAACGATAACAGCAATGCAGGCAAAAACCGCGAACGGCATATTCTGCGCCACTGCCGTCAGCTTCCTGCGGTTCGCCATCACCTGATTGTCCTCGGCCACGTACGCCGGATTTCCGGCCTCCGCCAGAAGCTCCGTATTCCGATTCCGCGCTTCTACCGCCTCAATGCAGTCCAGCGCATCGCCCAACAGGCCGTAATCCTCTATTTTTGTGTCCGCATAGCGTCCCTCTTTGGTAAGCTCCTCCTGCCTCTGCATTCTTGCTCCGTTCTCAGAGGTTTCAAAGAGCTCCTGCTCCAGCTCGTTTCTCTCGGACTGAAGATGCTGAACATCCTCCCCGGAAAAGCTCTGTCCAAGCTGAGCGAAAAAGCTCTGCGTCATCGGTTTCTCAAAAACACAGATTTTCTCCATCCAAAACAGCCAGCCTGTCATTGCTGCGGTGAGAATCAGCAGGAGCAGGATGTGTCCGCGCGTGAGCACATATTTTTTCAACTCATAACGAATCATCCGCGTCATGCAGCTTCCTCCCCGTCCGATGCAGATAGTACTGTTCTAATCCGTCCAGCCCCTTTCGCGCGATCGCTTCCCTGTAATACGCAATCTCCCGGCTCTCCAGAATCTCGCCCTCGTTCATGATCAGGATATTATCCGCCGTCTCATCAATGTCCGACACAATATGCGTCGATAAAAGCAGGATCGTATGTCTGCCTGCTTCCCGGATCAGATTCTTGAACTCCGCGCGTTCCTCCAGATCCAGTCCCACCGTCGGCTCGTCCAGCAGCAGGATCTCCGGCTTCCCGAGGAAAGCCTGCGCAATTCCCAGGCGCTGCTTCATTCCTCCTGAGTAGGTGCCGATGCGCTCATCCTTCACCCCGAACAGGTTCACCCGCTTCAAAAGCGTGTCGATCTGCTGAGCGTCTTTGGGATCTCCTCCCTTCAGATGATGCATATACTTCATCAGCTCATACCCTGTAAAGTGATTATAAAAGTCAATCTTCTGCGGCAGGAAACCAATCCGGGCACGGTATTTATCCACCGCGTCATAGACGTCCTTCTCGTCATAAAAGAGTTCTCCGCCCGTGGCCGCCGTGACCGTGGCGATGATGTTCAGCATTGTGGTCTTTCCAGCTCCGTTCGGCCCGAGCAGGCCGTACACGCCTTTCTCAAACCTCTGGTTCACATGGCTCAAGACCGTCTTTTTCCGGTACTGTTTACAGATCTCCTTAAGCTCCAGCTTCATGCCCCGACCTCCTTCGGATACTCCAGCCGCTTCTGGCCGCTGCCGTCCTTTCTGATACAGCAGTGATACACCTCGTATTCGCCCTCCGGCATCTTGTAAATGATCCAGTCGCTTTTAGGAAACACGCTGATTTCCGTCCCTGCCAGACACTCGGTAATCTGTCTGTCCTCTCCTGTTTCCAGATCCAGCACCCTCAGACAAGACAGCTGGGACTTGGAGTAATCCGGCAGTTCGGTATAATAGATTTTTTTCTCCTCCGGAACCACGCTGAATCGGTACACCGCGTCCAGAATTGTCTCCACACTGCCGTCCGCCAGAGAAATCCCTTTCAGCGCGTTGTCCATCTGAAACACGCCGTCCTCATCGTACTCGGCGCTCCTGTAATAGAGGATCCCGCTGCAGACCTGAGGAGACACCGCCTTCTCATCTGCCAGGCGCCTTTTTTCGCTGCCGTCCAGTCCTGCCTCATACAGGAATTCGTCCTCCGTGACAAAGTACATACGATCCCCGTAAAAAGTGATGAATTCATATTCTACCGGCCTGTCCAGCACCTGTTGTGCATCGGAGGGATTGCCAGCCAAAATCCGATATACGCCGAACTCCGTCATATAGTACAGATAGTCCCGATATCCCCACAATCCCAGAATATCCTGATCCGCCCGGTACAGGTACTCCGTCTGGTTCCCCTGAATCCTCCGGATTTCCCTCCTTGCACCATCCGCAACGCCGTAGACCGCCGTGGAATCGCTCAGCAGATAGCACAGCACGCTTTTTGCCGGACAGCCTCCGCCCGTGTGCAGGCAGGTACGGTCGTCACAGAAAAACCTTAGCTCCTGCGCCGCTTCGTCAAAGCAGTCCATCTCCTGGCCCATTCGGCCAAGCACCGTCCCCCTGTCCGCAAGATAGGCTTGTTCCCCTCCGGTCTGCGTTGCTCCCTGCTGGTTCCACAGACCGGCACCCGCGGGGTCTGCGTATGTTTCCATGGTCACCGTCTCCTCTGACGCGTCTCCCGGAAGAGTTTCCGACGTCTCTCCCGGCAGGGCTTCCGGCATTCTGCTGACGTTTTCCCTCCCCAGAAGAAGCATGGCGGCCATGGTGATACAGACAATGATACTATGCGTCAATGCTGTTCTGATTCCTCTTTTCAATTTCGCACCTCTTTATCCGCTGGTTATATTTGAAATTTTGAAATCCTTCCAATTTTTATCCGTATATTCCTTGATATTATCGATATTTTTTTCATAATTTTAAGTTATCTCAGTGCCCAGGGTTTGTCAATGCATCCTCCGATATCTTAAGTATCTTGTAAGAAAATAAATTTAAAGAACCGCATAAATACGGCATTTCCTAGATACGTTGTGTCTTTCTTGTGTCCAGCGCGAAAAATTTACCAACACCTATTACAACCTATTTTTACACGCCAAAGAGGATTGTGGTACCAGCGGCAGGTCATTCTGCCGCCGTTTTTCTTGTCTGTTACGCCGTCTTGATGATCGCCTCGAACCCGGCGGCCTTCAGCTTTGCCGCCAGAGCATCCGCGTTTGCTTTGACCTCGAACATGCCGCGGATCAGCCGCAGCACCGCGCTCCATGGGTTGATGTGGACCGGCGCGATCTGGATGAGCGTGATGGATCCCACCAGAACGAATTCCGGGTGTTGGAAAATATAGTCTAGGATCTTCTGTACCGCTTCCACACCGCTGTCACCCTTTCTGCTCTGGTGAATTACTCCGCCTTCATCTCATTCTGTACCTCTGCACCGCCGCGTTCGCCCGGCTCATCGGCTGCTGGAGGGCACCCACCAGGGCGAGCTGTCGGGATATTTCC
>CANQWV010000071.1 GCA_947627645.1 uncultured Lachnospiraceae bacterium
GCGTAAAAGATCGGATTGATATTGAACACATTCCAGGACATTCCCAGCACATTTTTTACGATGTGATTCAACAGGCTCGGCAGCAGACTGTACACAAACAGAATCTGCAGGACGATCGGCGTCCCCCGCACAAACGACACATAAAATGAGATCAGACGCTTCGCGGTTCTCCGGTTCCCCAGCTTCCCGAGCGCCATGAAAAATCCGGCCGGAAGGGAGATCAAAAGCGCGACGCAGGTCAGCTCCAGCGTGGTCGGGATCCCTGCCGCGGTTGAAGCCAGGGTTTCCTTCATAAACTGTATATTCAGTGTCACTTTCTCTCCCTCCTCAGACAACAATTTTCTTCCCTCTGGAAAGCTGACGCTCGATCTGTCTGAAAACATATTCGATCAGGATCGTGAGAACCCAGTAGACCAGAAACAAGGCAAGGTAAACCTCCAGCGAATAGGAGCCATTGTTCATGCCGATGATCCACTGTCCCCTTCCCATCAGATCCATCAGCCCGATCGTGTAGGCCAGAGAGCCCTCCTTCATCAGGTTCACCAGGGCATTCGTAAAATTGGGGAGGATCACCACGGCACACTGCGGCAGCACGATCCGCCGAAAGGTCTGGAAACCGCTTAGCCCCACGCAGAGGCCCGCCTCCCGCTGGCCCTTGTCAATCGACTCGTACGCAGAGCGGAAAACCTCTGCCATGACAGCTCCGAACAAAATGCTGAACGTAATGATCACGAACAGCCCGTGGTTCCTGCTGTCCGTCTGTATCCCGATCCCCCTCAGGAATTCCGGGAGTCCATAATACACAATGAACAGCATCACAATGGAAGGGACGCAGCGGGTGATATAAATATAGACATTTGCGACGCCGTTTCCTACCCTTCCGCCGCGGATCTTGGCATAGGCAAGCAAAAATCCCAGAAGCCCTCCAAAGAGCACCGTACCTGCCATGATCCCAAGCGTCACCGCCGTGTAGGGAAAAATCTGAGGCAGTACCTCCAAAATATACTCCGGTTTAAAAGGCCGCATACTGCTTTGCCCCCTTTTTAATTACAGCTCATCGCCCTTCTGATATCCTTCCGGCACGAGGTCAAACAGGCTGTATCCAAAGTATTCCTGCTGAAGGTCGTCGATGACCCCGTCCTCCTCAAGCTGTTCAAACGCCCCGTCAAAGGCATCGGCCAGCTCCTGCTGGTCACGGTTAAACAGCACCCAGATCGGGATTGCCTCGTACGGTACATACGCGAGCTGATCCGCGTATTCGTGGTACTCGCCGTCCTCCGCCACAACGTTCTCCTCATAGCTGGTCCGGATATCAAATTTCGCGTCATAGCGCCCCTCCAGCACCCAGGTATATGCCTCCGCCGTCGTCCAGGATTCCGACGCGATCAGGTCTACCGGATTGTCCGGGTGGTTCTTATTATAGTTTTCCACGATCGTGTACTGCGCATTGTTCGGAGAAAGAGGCGCAAGCTTTCCGCTCACCGACGCAAAGGATTCAAAATCCGTAATCTCATCCGCCTGTTCCGCGCGGAACGTGATCCCGGTGACCGACGCGCCGATGTAATGCTCCGGGAACAGATATGTTTCTTCGCGGTCAGCAGTCCACCAGATTCCCTTGACGCCGCCGGTGTAATTGCCGGACTCCACGCCGAGAAGCAGATCGTCGTTCGTCGTGCCCGCATACTCGAACTCCCAGTCCGGAAGCAGCTCATCCACCGCCTTCAGGACGGCGATCTCATAACCGTCGTCTCCGCCGTCCTCCGTCGTATAGTCGTACGGATAATACGCCTGGTCATAGGCAAACAGCGCGGTCTTCACCTCTCCGCTCTCTTCTGCGCTTACCGGGCTGACCGGTACGCTTCCTGCCACTGTCACGATCGTCAAAACTGCTGCAAGCTTCTTTGTCATTCTCTTTTTCATAATAATCTCCTTTTCTTCCCGTCTCTCATTCCGGGATATAATCTTAATATATTTTCACTGCCTCATGCCCTCATGCCCTCAGCTGTCAAAAAGCGGAGTCTACGGCAAAAGGATATAAATTGATTCTGGTTTATACGGAAATCTCCGGTCAGTTCCTCACGCCCTCAGCCGTCCAAAGCGAAATCTGCGGCAAAATGGATACAAATTGGTTCTGGTTTATCCGGAAAGCTCCGGTCAATGCGCTTTCCGCGTGGAAAAATTCGCTGCCGCCTCACGCACCCACTGCAAACGCTCAAAAGGAATATCACTCGGAACGGTGCAGTCCGCGCCAAGGATCACGCCGGTCGTCCCTGCATTCGCGAGCAGCCCTGTCGTGTAAGTCTTGATCTCGCCCTCCGTGCCGCGGTAGAGCAGATCGTCCTCGGTGTTGGCAAAGCCTCCGAGCACCGCGCGTCCTCCGAAGAGCTTTTTGCCTTCCTCCAGGCTCACGCCTTCTACGACGACCGCCCAGTTGAAGACCTTCGCCGGATAGTCCGCATATATCTTCAGGTCGTTTCGCGCTCCCTTATAGCCGCAGATATGGAGAATGTTATTCCCGCTGAACTCATTCGCCGCCTCCAGCACCTTTTTCTCGCTCGGTGCGATATACTTCAGATATTCCTCCCCGGTCAGCTGCGAATCCTGCAGGTTCTGTACGCTCAGATAGATTCCGTCCGCGCCGCCGTCGCGGATCACCGCCTGCGCAAGCTTCGCGATGTCCCCGGCAATCTCATTCAGCGCATCCCGCACCGCTTCCGGGTCTTCATCCGCCAGTTCCCCCAGAGACACGCCCTGATCCCTCAGCTGCCATTTCAGGTAGGTGGCCGGAGCAAATATGTTATAAAATGTCGCGACCTCCTTTCCGAAGCTTTCGGTCAGCGACGACACCAGCGCCACCTGTTTTTTGATCCACTCTTCTCCGTACCCGCCCTTAATCTTTTTCAGATCCGCGGCCGTCCGGACAGCTGCGATTTCCGGATTTGGATACGTAAAATATCCGTCGCTCATCAGCTTCACAAAATCCGGCTGAAATTCCCGGTAAAATTTCAGATGCCCTTCCTTGTTTTTCCTGATCACATCCGGGCTGTCGTCATAAAGTGCATCCGGGGCGAAATGAAACCAGAATCCGACCGGTACCCGCTCCGTCCTCTTATTGTCAAACGCCGCAAAAATCAGTTCCCTTTTTGTCATAGTTTCTCCCATTCCTTTCTTCGCTTTCTTTGTTTTCGTACTTCGGCCGCCGAATCAGATCCTGTCTGTACGTACCGGCGGATGCTCTTCCGCCCGGGTCTTCGCATAAAAAAAGAGCCCAAGGCCCGCTCCACACAAACAGCTGTCTGTTTCCGGCCTTTCAACAAATCCGTATCTCATTTTCTGCACAGCAACAGGACATACATCCGTATGCCATACAGCCCATACAAAGTGTCCGAAACGTGTTCTGAGTCTCCTGCGTGTACCTTTCTGTCCTCATAATGTCTCCTCCTCTTAAAAATTTCTATCATAAAGTGCATGTTCCAGACGCTCAAGCGCCTGCTGCAACACACTTCTGCTTGTGGCAATGTTGAGCCTCTGGAATCCTTCTCCCGTCCTGCCAAACATTGCGCCGTCATCCAGCCACAGTCCTGCCCCGTGTACGATCAATTCCTGCAGTTCCCGCAGGTCGAGCCGCAGCCCCCGGAAATCCAGCCACACCAGATAAGTTCCCTCCGGTTCGATCATCCGGATCATCGGCAGTCTCTCCCGCAGATAGTCCCTCAGAAAATCCAGATTCCCCTTCAGATAGCTTTTGAGGGCCTGATACCACTCCTCGCCGTAACGATAAGCCGCCTCGCACGCCGTAAGGCCAAGCGTACCCAGCTGGCTGTAGCCCGCAGCCGCAATCTGCCTGCGGAAGCGGTCCCGCAGCTCCTGATTTGCAATGAAAATATTGGAAACCTGCAGCCCGGCCAGATTAAACGTCTTTCCCGGGGAGGTGCAGGTGACCGTGATATCCTCCAGCCTCCTGTCCAGCCCTACAAACGGCTGGTGCCGGTATCCGTCGTACACGAAATCCTCGTGGATCTCATCGCTGACAACAATCACCCCATGATCCAGGCAAATTCGTCCCAGACGGGTCAGCTCCTCACTGGTCCAGACCCTGCCGACCGGATTATGCGGACTGCACAGAAGAAACAGCTTCACATGGTATTTCCGCAGCTT
The DNA here is from genome assembly GCA_947627645.1 of uncultured Lachnospiraceae bacterium. GTDB lineage: Bacteria > Bacillota > Clostridia > Lachnospirales > Lachnospiraceae > Choladousia. The sequence continues at coordinate 4,159 of CANQWV010000071.1, forward strand.
TTCTTCAAAATCATCGAAATCGATCCGATATCTGCCATCCTCTGAGAGCACCAGATCATTGCTCACAACGACTCTTTTGTTATCTGCAATGACTTCCGAAAAGGGATAGTATACCGGCTGCTGGATCAGAACCGCGTCCCCTTCCTTTGTGAATGCTTTGACTGCCATCGCGATTGCAAACACAACTCCCGGCGTTTTCACCAGCCACTCCGGGCGCACCTCCATCTGATGATGCCGCATAAGCCAGCCGGCGACCGCCTCAAAATACCGCTCTCCTGTCTCCGTGTATCCGAAAATACCGTGAGCCGTCCGCTCGGCGACAGCATCCAGAATCCGGCTGGAGGTTCGAAAGTCCATGTCCGCAACCCACAGCGGCAGCACATCCACAGGGCGGCCACGCCGGGCGGCGAAATCGTATTTCAGACAGTCCGTATTTTTTCTGTCGATCACTTCGTCGAAATTGATGTTTTTTTCCTGCATGGTCTCACCTTTTATCCCCCAAAGGACTCAAACGCCTGTCTCAGATCCGCGATCAAATCCTCTTTATCCTCAACGCCGGCCGACAGCCGGAGTACCCGGTCTGTAATCCCGTTCGCAAGGCGTACTTCCTCGGGAACATCGGCATGCGTCTGGGTCACCGGATAAGTCATCAGTGTCTCCGTCCCGCCCAGGCTCTCCGCGAAACGGATCAGTCGGACGCTCTTCAAAATATGCAGCGCAAGCTCCCTGCTCTCCACTTCAAAGGTGAGCATAGAGCCGAAGCCCCTCGCCTGCCCTTTGCAGGTCTCGTATGCTTTCGTGCCCGCGATGCCGGGATAATACAGCTTTTTTACCTTCTTTTCCCGCTGCAGATATTCCACGGCCGCCATTGCGTTCTCCTGCGCTTTCTCCATCCGCAGGGGAAGCGTCTTGATCCCGCGGAGCACAAGCCAGCTGTCAAACGGCGAAAGCCCGGAACCCACTGTCTTGATCAGGAACCGCAGCCTCTCGGCGATATCCGGCGAACCCGTGACGACGAATCCGGCCAGCGTGTCGTTGTGCCCGCCGAGAAATTTCGTCCCGCTGTGTACGACAAGATCCGCTCCCAGATCAAGCGGATTCTGGAAGTATGGAGTCAGGAAGGTATTGTCAACAATCAGCAGCAATCCGTGCCGCCTGGCCTTCTCCGCCATCATACGTATATCGGTAACCCGCATCATCGGATTCGTCGGCGTTTCAATGAAGATCGCCCTTGTGCGCGCTCCGATATAGTCCTCCACATTCTCCCTGCTGCAATCCACATAAGAAAACGCGATTCCATTCTTCTCGCAGATATTCCGGAAAAGCCGGATGCTTCCCCCATACAGATCAGAATCCGCGATCAGATGATCTCCCGGCTGAAACAGTTCCATCATCGCCGTGATCGCCGCCATTCCGCTGGAAAACGCCAGCGCGTCGATTCCGTTTTCCAGAGACGCCACCACCTGCTCCAGCCGCCGCCGGGTCGGATTCTGCAGCCTGGAATAATCGTATCCGGTGCTCTCCCCGACTGCCGGATGCGCAAAGGTCGCCGTCTGGTAGATTGGAAAGCTGATTGCCCCGGTCGGTTCTTCCTCCGGACACAACTGATCTCCGTATACGCACCTCGTTGCAAAATGCAGTTTCGTATTTCTGTCTCCCATAACGGCTCATCCCTTTTCTTCTGCTTCAGAATGTGAAACCGATTATAAACCCATTAACATACTATGTCAATAGGTTTTATATGTTTTTTCTAAATTTGTTCTTTTTACCTCCGGAAAAACCACTATAATTGTCGCGCCTTCCCCTTCTGCGCTCTGCAGTTCTATTAAAAAATCCCTTGTTCCCTGCCCATAAGGACAAAAAACAAGGGAAAAGGATAACTGATGTATCTCCATCTGTCCGCACAGCATATTATAAAAACCAAATCGCTCAAAAAACGGCTTCAGGAACTCCCATTCATAGTGTACTTAGATTCTTTTCCTTTTTCAGATGCCTAATTTTTCAGCGCTGTTATCGGTACAACAAACACTCCGTCCGGCCGCACATAAGCGGCGTTTGACATCCCGCAGATCACGCAAAGAACCGCTGGCGGTATGCCGCCGCCGACAGCAATACTGTTTTTCAATGAAAGTAAATCTGACGCGGCCTTTTCAATCTGATTGGCGCCGAGCTTGATCTCAAACGCACACCAGGTTCCGTCTTTAAGCTCTATCACGGCATCAACTTCCCTGCCGTTGTAATCCTGATAGTGAAATACATTTGCCCCGAACGACTCAGCATATATTTTCAGATCCCGCTCTACAAGCGCCTCAAACAGGAATCCAAAGGTCTCAAGGTCTCCAATCAGGCGATCCGGTGTCGCTTTCAGCAGCGCGCATGCAAGAGCAGGATCACAGAAATGGCGTTTTTCCGCCTGTTTTACGCGAACGGAGGATCGGATGTTGGCAGAAAAAGGCGGCTGATTGTCGAGAAGAAATAAACGCTCAAACACATCGAGATACGTCGCTACAGTATCTCCATCCAGCGTTTCGTCGTCAGCTTCCCGGATATCATTCAGCAGCTTTTTGTTTGTTGCCGTAGTGCTTTCATTTCTGGCAAGAGAGCGCAATAATAAACGCATTTTCACGATATCATATTTTTTTCCGTCGATACGCTGAGAATCATCGTCAAGAATTGCGTCGAGATAAGACTGCGGCAAAAGCGAAGCGTCCTCTGCGGAGACATTCAGATTTCCGGGCCATCCGCCGCGAACCACATAATACGCAAGATCACGCAGAGCTACCTCTCCCGTCAGCGCAGGAACCATTTTCCCGTCGCACAGATCCTTAAGCGAGACCGCTCCGCTGGATTCACCGGATTCGTAAAGGGACATTGTCCTCATGCGGAGCTTCCCTATCCTGCCTGCTCCGCTGTGCAGGATTCCCTTTCTTTTCGGCGTGGAAGAACCGGTCAGGATAAACTGTCCTTTTTTCGCCCTCTGATCAACAGTGTAACGCACGGCGTCCCAGACAGACGGAACCTCCTGCCATTCATCGATCAGCCTCGGTGTCGCTCCTTCGAGAACAATCGAAGGCGATATCTCCGCCAGAGTCCTGTTTTGAAAATTATTTGAGGGATCACCTATCAGAAATTCACTGTTGCTGTGATAGGAAGAAGTCCAGGTTTTCCCGCACCATTTGGGCCCTTCTATGCAGATTGCACCGAAAACCTCAAGATATTTTTCTACCGTCCCGTCTATGACCCGCGGCCTGTATACAGATTTGTCCGCCGTTTTCCCCACCGTTGGCACCTCCGATTACCGTCTTTAAGAACAATGTATCACATTCCCTTTGATGCGGCAAGGTCATTCGGTCAAATTTCTGTATTCTATTCGGTCAGATTTTCTAATACCGTTCGGTCAGATTTTGGATTTAGTTCATACCGACTACTCCAAAATCAAAAGAACCAGCTTTTGTTTAGAAATAGAAAATTGTTTTATATTTTTAAGCATAAAAAATGCGCCATCCTTTCTTTTTCATCATAAGAAAACAGGAAAAGGATCGGCGCGGCCGTTTACTGTGACCTGTAGTCACCTAAAAAAGGGCGCACTGATCCTGTGGATGGCCATATCGTAGCCAAGAAAATGCAGGATTAAGCCTTTCTGCATCCACCGCATCGTTGCACCCTCCTTTCATAAGATACAGAAACTGTAGCATGAGCGGACATGGAATGTCAAGAAGTTTTCCACTATTCTCTGCGATCATTTTTAGATGAGCACGACAATCACTCCCTCTCATACAACGCCATTCCCGTCAATGCGCTTTCTCTTGATATACATCATACACCCGAAGCAGAGCAGTATCTGGACGACAGTGGAACACGGTGTTGCCAATCCAACGCGAAACAGAGAGACTGGCCTGATTCTGCTCATGAGAAACGAGACCGGAACCCTCACGCAAAACGCGCCGATGATGCCCTGCGCCATGACAAAGGTAGTAAGCTCCATACCGTTGAAAAACCCGATGAAACAAAACAGGAAGCAGGTCAGCAAACAGTCAATCGCATAGGCCTTCAGATACTGTGCCGATGCCGTGATGATATCGGTATCCCTGGCAAAGATCCGAGAAAGCAGGTCGCCGTGGAAAAACGAAAGGTAAAACATCGTCACCGCGAAAACCAGAGACACACCTATGGAATATTTCAATGCCTTTACTGCCCGCTCCGGTTTCCCCGCGCCGCGATTCTGCGCGACAAACGCGGACATCGCCTGCATAAAAGCTGACGGAACCAGCATGATAAACGCGCAGACTTTTTCCGCGACGCCGACTCCCGCGGACTCCGTCAATCCGAGCGAATTGACAATAGCAAGGATTACGAGAAAAGATATCCCAACCAACAGATCCTGCAGCGCGATAGGCGCGCCCAGCCGAAATATTTTCCTGATAATACCGCTGTCCCACCGTATCATGCTCTTGTCCATCTGAAATGGCAGTTCCCTGCACCGAATCAGTAGAAAGGAAATAACAACACTGACCATCTGCGCAAAGACAGTGGCGATTGCCGCTCCCGCCGTACCCAGATGGAACACAGCTACCAGCAGAAGATCCCCCGCTATATTGCAGGCGCAGGCAACGGCAACAGTAAACAGCGGCGTCCTGGAATCACCCAGGCCGCGAAAAATACTGCCGATCAGATTATACGCGATGATCACTACAAAACCTGCTCCGCATATACGGATATACGTGGTTGTAAGAGATAGCGCTTCCTTCGGAGCGTGCATGATAAGAGCCAGAGGTCTCGCCCCTGCCGGAATCAACACTGTCAAGACTATGCCAGCCGCAAGGAAAAACAGCAGCCCGCTCCCGACGATCCGCCCTGCCTCCCTCGGCTTTTTTTCTCCGATCCTCTGCCCGAGAAAAACGGTAGTTCCCATCGCGAAGCTGCTCACAAGTCCTGTCAATGTCATCATAATCTGCGATCCGGTAGAGACAGCCGATACATCCGCCGCATCCGCAAATTTTCCGACTACCAACAAATCCACCGCACCGTATAATGACTGGAGAAAAAGCGCAAACAAAACCGGAATTGCAAAACGAAGCAGCGGCGAAAGAATTTTCCCCTGAGTAAAATCCTGATTACCTTTCATGGCTTCTCCTCATAAACATCTTTCCATAGTTATTTACGTATCCTTCCGCAGAATGCCCAGATATTCCTGATAGGCAAATACCCGATTCCTGCTGACGTTGTTTGTCTGAATCAGGATTCCTTTTTCCTCCAGTCGTTTCACTGCACCTGATACCGTGCTGAATGACAATCCCAGCGCTCCGGCAGTCTTTCGAATGTCGATGATCGGATTCTGCTCCAGATAAGCGAACAGCGCTTTTACCGTCTTTGCGGCCCGACCCATTCCGTTGATCACCGCCATACTTCGGTCATGCAGCAAAGCCAACTCCTGAATAGTCTCCGAAGCGTCCTCCGCCGAAGACTGCACCGCCCGCAGAAAGAATTTGACCCACTGTTCGTAATTATCCTTGCTGCGCACTTCGCTCATCCGATCATAGTACTCAATCCGATTCTTCTTCAGGTAAAACGAGATATACAAGACAGGAAAATGCAAAGCACCCCGTTCCATCAAAAACAAGGTGATCAGCAGCCTTCCTACACGGCCGTTTCCGTCCAGGAAAGGATGGATCGTCTCAAACTGATAATGGATCAAAGCCGCCTGGATCAACACATCCAGCGGGTCTTCCGCATGGATATATTTCTCCAGATCCGACATGGCATCCACCATATCCTCCGGTCGGGGCGGGATATATCTGGCTGTTTTCAACGTGCTCCCTGCCGCGCCGATCCAGTTCTGGGAAGTCCGGAACTCTCCCGGACTTTTTTCCTGCCCACGCACGCCTTCCATCAGAACCGCGTGTGTCTCCTTGATCAACCGGTTACATAGCGGCAGTGTGTTCAAACGGTTCAACGCATACTCCGTAGCGCGGATGTAGTTGATCACATCTGCAACATTCTGATTGGCGTTTTTTTCGATCAGAGGATCCAGCACATCTTCCAGCGTCGCCTGCGTTCCTTCAATTTGCGAAGAAAGCAACGCCTCCTTGCGAACATACATGGATACGAACAGGTTCATGTCAGGGATATTTGAGGATAATGTATCGAGTGTCGTCAGGGCTTTGGTTGCCTGTACCAGCATCTGAATCATCTCCTCGTCCATATTCAGCGCCGGTGGCAATGGAGCAGGACGAAAAGACTGGTACACCATCTCTCCACTTAAGTTTTTAATATATTCACCGGCTCTTCCCATACGCACACCTCCAAATTGTAATAACGCTTTTATTATGTCTCTTTTATTTTGACTTGTCAACTGAAATCAAAATAAATGTTTCTTTTATTAGCGTTTTCTCAATCTTTCAAAAATATACTGCTGTCAGAATGGCTTTTTAAGATATTCTTGCATTTTGGGGAACATACTTGTATAATAGCTCCACATTTGAAGGAGTTGATCCTATGGCATCGGTAAAAAATATGACCTCCGGCTCTCCGCTGAGGATACTCTTTTCCTTTGCGCTGCCACTGATGGTTGGCAATGTTTTCCAGCAGCTCTATACGCTGGTGGACTCAATGGTCGTCGGCAAGGTGCTCGGACTTGACGCGCTGGCCGCCGTCGGCAACGGGGAATGGCTTAACTGGCTTGTCCTGAGCCTGATCCAGGGCTTCGCACAGGGCTTTTCCATCCGTCTCGCGCAGGATTTCGGCGCAAACGACACGGAAATGCTCAAAAAGACCTACGCCACATCACTGAAGCTTTCGATCCTGTGCGCGGCGGGCGTCTTCTGCTTTGCGTTCGCGGCGCTGCGGCCGATCCTGCGCCTGCTGAACACGCCGGCCGCGATCTTTCCGATCACCGTGACGTACCTGAGCGTGATCTTCGCGGGCGTTCCAATCGTCATGGCGTACAATTTTCTGGCCTCCGTCCTGCGCGCACTCGGCGACAGCCGGACGCCTTTGTACGCCATGATCGTCGCCTCGCTCTGCAATATCGTCCTCGACCTTCTGTTTGTGATCGTCTTTCACTGGGGCGTCGCGGGCGCAGCAGCTGCCACGCTGATCGGACAGCTTTTATCGGCGCTGATCTGTTACCGCTCGCTGCGCAAAATTGACGTGATACGGACGTCAGGAGCGGAGCGCGGCCTTGACAAAGGACTCGCCGCCACGCTTCTAAAGCTTGCCATGCCATTCGCGTTCCAGAATCTGATCATCTCGGTCGGCGGACTCGTCGTCCAGTTTGTGATCAACGGCTTCGGCGTCCTGTACATCGCCGGTTTCACGGCAACGAATAAGCTCTACGGGATTCTTGAGATCGCCGCGATCTCCTACGGCTTCGCGCTCACGACCTACGTGGGACAAAACTACGGCGCGGCCAAAATCCGGCGAATCCACAGGGGCGTCCACACAGGCGCTGTGGTCGGCGCTGCGACCGCGGCAGTCATCAGCGCGGCCATGTTCCTGTTCGGCAGGCAGATCGTCGGCGCTTTTATCTCAGGCGACCCCAAAGACGCGGCCGCCACGGTCGAGATCGCTTATCACTATCTCTGCATCATGGCGGCCTTCTTGCCGGTACTATATTTTCTTCACATCTACCGCTCCTCCCTGCAGGGGCTCGGCGACACGGTCATGCCGATGGTGTCGGGCGGAGCAGAGTTTGTCATGCGCACGCTGTCGATCCTCATCCTGCCG
>CANQWV010000072.1 GCA_947627645.1 uncultured Lachnospiraceae bacterium
CATCTGCAGCAGCCTCCTTTCCCGCAGAATGGTTTGTGCAGGCTTGGGAAGACTGTTCCCACCTGGAGACCCGTGCACAGATCGTAGGTTGCTTCCCAGCGCTGATATGGCACATAGGCCATCGCGAGAGGAGCCTGGATCTCCGTCAAATGAGAATAAATTTTGCTGACCTGGCTGTTTTCCATATCGGAACAGCCGCAGTCAAGACTTTGTATCTCTGACATAAAAACTCCTTTCCTTTCAAAACCGTTGTTCAATATCAGAATATGCTGTAAGCTTCCGGATGATAGTTGTACCAGAGACAGCAGTGCTGCAGAGCAGACGGGAATGTCCGGAGAGGGAAGCTGTCGTTTGAAGACAGTAAAAAAGCCTCTTTTGTGGAACAATCTGGAATATGGCGTGGAAGAACTGGGTAAAATCCGAGGAAAATCCAAAGAAAATTCTAAGGAAAATTTCGGTTTTGCTGGAAAAAGGACGACAGGTATGGTATATTTAAATTTCAGTGGAGCAGGAGTATACAGGGGTTGCCGGAAGAAAGGCGGAAGGGGATAATATGGCGGCGAGAGCGAGCAGTCAGGCAAGCAGCCGGGTGAGCTACCGGGGAGATGAGCAGGCGTCCGGCCGGGGAGACAGGCGGACGGCTGAAAGAGAATATGAGCGGTCGTCCGGTCGGGGAGACAGGCGGACGGCTGACAGAGAATATGAGCGGTCGTCCGGTCGGGAAGACAGGCGTGCGGCTGACAGGGAGTATGGACAAGTATCCGGCCGGAGAGACAGGCGGACGGCTGACAGGGAGTATGGGCAGGCGTCCGGCCGGGGAGACAGGCGGACCGTTGGCAGGGAAAATAATCGGGCTGCTGGCCAGAAAAGCAAGCGGACGGCTGATCGTTCTTCAAGCCAGGCGGCAGGACGCGCAGATAGCCGGGCGGCAAGCAGGGCAGGTGCAAGGGCAGCAGGCCAGGCAAATAGCCTGCGTGTTGCCAAAAAGGAACGCGTATCCGAAGGAAAGAAATCCGGACTCCTCCGGTATGTGCGCAGCACGGCAGGAGAGGAACGGGATCATTATGATTATAATCTGCTTGCGATCGTGATCCTGCTGACTTGCTTTGGATTGGTAATGCTGTACAGTACGAGTGCATATGAGGCAATGCTTGAACCGAGCGGAGACGATATGTCTTATTTCCGAAAGCAGGCGTTTCTGAGCGTTGCGGCTCTGATAGTAGCGCTGGGAGGTTCGCAGATCGATTATCATTTGTATGCAAGATTTGCGATGCCGATCTACTGGGTTTCGGTTTTTCTGCTGTTCATCACGAAATTTGTGGGACGGACGATCAACGGCGCGAGACGATGGATTTATTTCGGGCCGATTTCGTTCCAGCCTGCTGAGCTGGCGAAGGTGGCGGTCATCCTGTTCCTGCCCGTGCTAATTGTAAAAATAGGGCGTAATCTGAAAGGATGGAAGGCGCCGGGACTTGTGTTCGCATTTGGCTTTATCTCGGCGATCTTTACCTTTGTGTTCACGGATAACCTGAGCACGGCGATCATTATCCTCGGGATTGCGACGATTCTTATTTTTATCGCCCACCCGAAGACCGTTCCCTTCCTCATTGGGGGAGCAATAGGGATAGTCGCAGTAGTGCTTCTGGTATTTCTTTTGGTCAAGCTGGATCAGCCGAAGCAGCAGGATAGCTCGGTAAGCGCGGAGAGCACAGAAGATTCTGATGAAGAAAATTTCCGCGTCAATCGTATCAGAGTCTGGCTTGATCCGGAGGCGAATGCGGACGATGGAGGCTATCAGGTGATACAAGGGCTCTACGCGATCGGTTCCGGCGGGTTTTTCGGGAAAGGCCTTGGAAAGAGCACACAGAAGCTTGGCGCGCTTCCGGAGGCGCAGAATGATATGATTTTTTCGATTATCTGCGAAGAGCTGGGCGTTTTCGGGGCGGCGCTCGTGATCCTGATGTTTGTATTCATGCTCTTCCGGCTGTATGTGATCGCCCAGGATGCGCCCGATCTCCTGGGCTCGCTGATCGCATCGGGCATTTTCGTCCACATTGCCCTGCAGGTTGTACTGAATATTGCCGTTGTGACGAATCTGATCCCGACCACTGGCATTACGCTTCCGTTTGTGAGCTACGGTGGTACTTCTATTGTATTTCTGATGCTGGAGATGGCACTGGCCTTGTCTGTTTCGGGCAAGATTAAGGACAAGGCGTGATATGGAAGAAAATGACCGGCGGCCATAGCAGGCCCCGGCTGAACTATACGATAAGAGGAGTGGCAAGAGATTATGGCAAAAGTAAAGACAAGATTTGCGCCGAGCCCGACGGGCCGGATGCACGTAGGCAACCTGCGCACCGCGCTGTACGCGTATCTGATCGCGAAGCATGAGGGAGGCACCTTCATGCTTCGCATCGAGGACACGGATCAGGAGCGCTATATGGAAGGAGCCGTGGACATCATCAACCGTACGCTCGCGAAGACCGGGCTCATCCACGATGAGGGACCGGACAAGGACGGCGGCTGCGGGCCGTATGTGCAGAGCGAGCGTCAGAAGGCCGGGATCTATCTCGAATACGCGAAGAAGCTGATCGAGAAAGGGGAGGCATATTATTGCTTCTGCGACAAGGAGCGGCTGGATTCTCTGAAGCAGGTGGTTGCGGGCAAGGAGATCGTTGTCTATGACAAGCATTGCCTGCATCTGTCGAAGAAGGAAGTCGAGGCAAAGCTGGCGGCGGGCGTGCCATATGTGATCCGGCAGAACGTTCCGCAGGAGGGGACGACGAAGTTCGTGGATGAGATCTACGGTGAGATCGAGGTGCCGAACGCGGAGCTGGAGGACATGATCCTGATCAAGTCGGACGGCTATCCGACCTACAATTTCGCGAACGTGGTGGACGACCATCTCATGGGGATCACCCATGTCGTGCGCGGCAACGAGTATCTTTCCTCCGCGCCGAAGTATAACCTGCTCTACCAGGCATTCGGCTGGGATGTGCCGGTCTATGTGCACTGCCCGCTGATCACGGATGAAGAGCATAAAAAGCTGGCGAAGCGATCCGGCCACTCCTCCTATGAGGATCTGCTCGACCAGGGCTTCGTGTCCGAGGCAATCGTGAACTATGTGGCGCTGCTTGGCTGGTGCCCGCAGGACAACCGCGAGATTTTTTCGCTGGAGGAGCTTGTGGAGGCGTTTGACTACCACAACATGAGCAAGTCCCCGGCGGTTTTTGACATACAGAAGCTTCGCTGGATGAACGGCGAATACCTGAAGGCGATGGACGACGAGCGCTTCTATGAGTCGGCGCTTCCGTACCTGAAGCAGGCGATTACGCGCGAGCTGGATTTCCGGAGGATCGCGCAGATGGTGAAAACCAGGATCGAGGTTTATCCGGATATCCCGGAGATGGTCGATTTCTTTGAGAAGGTGCCGGAGTACGATGTCTCCATGTACGCGAACAAGAAGTCGAAGACAAACGAGCAGACCTGCCTTGAGACGCTGACTGAGCTGCTGCCGAAGCTGGAGGCGCAGGAGGATTACAGCAACGACGCGCTGTTCGAGATGCTGAAGGCATATGTCGACGAGAAGGGCTGCAAGGTCAATTTTGTGATGTGGCCGCTGCGCGTGGCCGTGTCCGGGAAGGCGATGACGCCGGCCGGGGCGACCGAGATCATGTCCGTGCTCGGCAAGGAAGAGTCGCTTGCGCGGATCCGCGCGGCGATTCAAAAGCTTCGTGCATAGCTCGTTGCTATTGAAGTGCATTACACACGAAGATGGGAGCAATATGCAGATTAGCGATGCACAGTCAAGGGCGATCGCCCACGGGGCCGGTCCTGCCATGGTTCTGGCGGGGCCAGGCTCCGGCAAGACCCTCGTTATCACACAGAGAACCAGATATCTGATCGAAGAATGCCATGTGAAGCCACAGGAGATTCTCGTGATCACATTTACAAAAGCTGCGGCGCGGGAGATGCGGCAGCGTTTTTATGTTGTCTGCCAGTCGGCCGGAGTCACCTTTGGGACGTTCCACGCGGTCTTTTTCAATATTTTGAAATATGCGTATCACTTTACCTCCGCCAATATTCTGACGGAGGAGAGTAAGTACCAGATCCTGCGGCAGCTGCTGCGGAAGCTTCCGGCTGAGCTCCGGACGGAAGCGCAGGATGAGAGGGAAATGCTCTCGGACCTGGTCGCGGAGATCAGCCTTGTGAAGAACGAGCAGATCAGCCTGGCCAACTATTATTCGCGCTCCTGCCCGGAGGATGTCTTCCGGCAGCTCTATCAGCAGTATGAGGAGATCCACCGGGCGCAGGGGATGCTGGACTTCGACGATATGCTCGTCTGTACCTATGAGCTGTTATCGGAGAGAAAGGATATTCTTGCGGCCTGGCAGCGACGCTTCCGCTATATTCTGGTCGATGAATTCCAGGACATCAATCTGCTTCAGTACAGGATTCTGCGTATGCTCGCAGAGCCGGAGAACAACCTGTTCATCGTGGGGGACGACGATCAGTCCATCTACCGCTTCCGGGGAGCGAAGCCGGAGATTATGCTGAATTTCACGAAGGATTATCCGGAGGCGGAGACGATCCTGCTGGATCAGAATTTCCGCTCTGTCGCGCCGGTGATCCGGGGCGCGCTGAAGGTGATCGGAGAGAACGAGCACCGCTATTCCAAGCAGATCCGTGACGTTCGGGGAGAAGGGCAGGAGATTGATCTCCAGGAGCTGGAAAGCCAGGAGCACGAGAGCCTTTATCTCGTCAAATGCATACAGAAGAGTCTCGGGGAAGGAATCCCTTATTCGGAGATCGCGGTGCTGTTCCGCACGAACCGGGGAGCCGGGCCGTTTGCCGAGCGGCTGATGGAGTTCAACCTTCCGTTTGAGATGCGCGACGCATTGCCGAATATCTATGAGCACTGGATCGCGCGGGATATCTTCGCGTACCTGCATCTGGCGCGCGAGGGGCTTGACCGCACGGAATTTCTGCAGGTCATGAACCGTCCAAAGCGCTACCTTGGCAGGAACAGCATTGATGCAAAACAGGTTTCCTTTGAGACGCTGCGAACCTACTATGAGGACAAGGAATGGATGCTGGACCGCATTGACCGCATGGAGACGGATCTGAAGCTGCTCTCGCGGATGACGCCGTACGCGGCGATCAACTACATACGCAGGGGAATCGGCTATGAGGAGTATCTGGCCGAGTACGCGAAGTCTCGTCGGATGAAGCAGGAGGAGTTGACAGACCTTTTGGATGAGATTCAGCAGAGCGCGAAGCCCTACAAGACCTGCGAGGAATGGTTCGCGCATATCGAGGAGTACAAGGAGAAGCTGGAAGAAAAGCGTCAGGATTACAGGCAGCATGGGGACGCCATCACGCTTGCGACGCTGCACGGCTCCAAAGGGCTGGAATTCCGGGAGGTGTTTCTGGTTGATATCAACGAGGGCGTGATTCCGCACCGCAAGGCTGCGCTGGAGGCGGATCTCGAGGAGGAGCGGAGGCTGCTCTATGTGGGCATGACCAGGGCAAAAGACAGGCTGCATATCTTTTATACCAGGCAGCGGTACGGGAAGCTGGCGGAGCCGTCGCAGTTTCTGGAGGTGCTGCTGTAAGAAACTTAAATTAGACAATTCAAAAGGGACTTACCGCAGTATTCTGTGGCAGTCCCTTTGTTTTGCAAAAATCGACTGGTTTTTACTCAGCCTCGTCTTCGTCCTCCTCTTCGACAAGCTCATCGAATTCCATGGAGTCGAGCCATTCGTCAAACCCATCGGACGCGGCTTCGTATTCGTCGTCGTCCTCGATGTTTTCCAGGGTCGGGGTCCCGTTCTCATTCTTATAGCGGTAGATGAAAACCTCGCCGTCTTCGTTCTCGCCGTTCTCATTCAGCGGGAGAAGCGCGATGTATTCCTTGCCTGCCGCCGGGTAGGTCGTGAGAACCGCGCACTCGATCGTCTCGTCATTGTCGAGGGTGAGGGTGATCGTGGCGCCGCCGTCTGAACAGTCTTCGCCGCAGCTCGCGCAGTTGCCGCTGCATGTCTCAAAATCGCTCATAAAAGTTCCTTTCTTTTGGGTGGATTTCCCGTCGGCTGCCGTTGACAGGAGTCTGCCTGCCCGTCTGCTGCCCGGTATGTCCCGCACAGGGAAAAGAGAACAGCATTGCCTCCGGCCTCCGGGATCTTCTTGAATGTCCTGCATTTGCCCGCTAAGGACAGCTTTACTTTATCAGAAACACTGCAAAATAGCAATACCCGCAAAGAAATATTATAAAAATATTGAAAAGACTTTTCAAAATCTTGAAAAAGCCTAAAAAATCAAATATTTATGTGGGAAAAGCCAGGGAAAGATGCTATACTTATTCTATCTATACGATTTTTTGGGCGGTTTCGCTTTTGTAAGAACAAATGATGCGGGCCGAAAGGCAAAATTGCAGCATTGCGCAGGATAGGGCAGCATAATCGCAGAATCATGCAGGATATGACAAGAGAAAGGAACAGACGGAAGATGAAATTGATTTCGTGGAATGTAAATGGGCTTCGGGCGTGTGTGCAGAAGGGCTTTCTCGATTTTTTCCGGGAGATTGACGCGGATATCTTCTGCATTCAGGAGAGCAAGCTCCAGGAGGGACAGATCGAGCTTCCTCTGGAGGGATACCATCAGTACTGGAATTATGCACAGAAGAAAGGCTATTCGGGCACGGCGGTGTTCTCGAAGGCGGAGCCGATGTCGGTGACGTACGGGATCGGGATCGAGGAGCACGACCAGGAGGGGCGCGTGATTACTTTGGAATTCGCCGGCTTTTATCTGGTGACGGTTTACACGCCGAATTCCCAGGATGGGCTGGCCAGGCTTGACTACCGGATGCATTGGGAGGATGACTTCCTCGCGTATCTGAAAAAGCTTGAGGAGAAGAAGCCGGTGATTTTCTGCGGCGATCTGAATGTGGCGCACGAGGAGATTGACTTGAAGAACCCGAAGACGAATCACAAGAACGCCGGATTTACCGACGAGGAGCGCGCGAAGTTTACACAGCTCGTGGAGAATGGCTTTATCGACACCTATCGTTTCTTTTATCCGGACACGGAGGGCGTGTACAGCTGGTGGTCTTACCGCATGAAGGCCCGCGAGCGGAACGCGGGGTGGCGCATCGACTATTTCTGCGCGTCGCAGTCGCTGAAGGATCGCCTGCAGGGTGCGAAGATCCATACGGAGGTCATGGGCTCCGACCATTGTCCGGTGGAGCTGACGATTGATCTGTAGCATCATTTGGAGCATAGAAATCTCGCTAAGTGCCAGATGGGTCGGCCGAAGACCAGTGCTTAGCGCAAAACAGAAAGAACCTATCAATATACGCAGACCGGGAAGGATACTGGCGTTACCTCCTTCCTATCATATCAGAACAGCGGAAAGATGAGGACCGGATGATGAGTGATAGTGAATTCAGAGTAATTGCGGACAGTAACAAAAGCATACCAGGTGTGACGATAGAAAAGGACGGCGTGCATTTTGGCTGCTATGCGGCGGGGAAGGAGCCGCCGACGCTGGTCCTGTACAGGAAGGGGACGGATGAGATTGCCGCAAGGCTGCCGTTCCCAGGGAATGAGACGGCCGGCGGGCTGTACACGATGAAGCTGCAGCTGCAGCCGTCGAAATATGAGTACAATTTTGAAGCTGAGGGAGAGGTATACACAGACCCCTGGGCCAGGCTCGTGGCCGGGCGGGAGATATTCGGACAGAAGCCGGAGGACTCGCCGCACAGTGTGCGCGGTGCATTCCTGCAGAACAAATACGATTGGGGCGAGGACAAACTGCCGCAGATCCCCTACGATGAGGCGGTCATGTATCTTCTGCACGTCCGCGGCTTCACGAAGCAGAAGAATTCCGGCACGCGCAGAAAAGGCACGTTCGCGGGACTTTGTGACAAGATCCCATACCTGAAGCAGTTGGGGATCAACCAGGTACGGCTGATGCCGGCCTACGAGTTTGCAGAGCTGGTCTCCAGGATACCGAAGGAGAGAAAAAAGAACGTCGGCCCTGACAAGAATGGCTCGAGAATCGGTTCCGGGCCGGATCTGCAGGTTCATGAAAAGGATCACATAAGCCATGAGTTCAGCCAGCAGGTGGCGGAGGCCACGAAGTCTTTGGAGCAGTACCGCATGAATTATTGGGGCTACGGCGAGGACGCGTTTTACTTTGCGCCGAAGGCCTCTTACGCGTCGACGAAGGCTCCGGACACAGAGTTCAAGGATATGGTGAAGGCTTTTCATGCAAATGACATGGAAGTGATCCTGGAGTTTTCCTTCCCGGATGAGATTGATTTTTCCCGGATTGAGCAGTGCCTGACGTACTGGGCGATGGAATATCATGTGGATGGCTTCGCCGTGATGACGCGGGATTCCGCGGTTGCGGAGCTTGCCAGGCTGCCGCTGTTCCGAAGCCGGAAGCTGATCTGCACCTGGTATCCGGACGCGCTTAAGCAGGACAGGAGTAGACCTCTCGCCGAGGCAAACGACGGCTTCATGAACGACTGCCGCAGGGTGCTGAAGGGGGATGAACAGTTCCTCCGGGCGTTCAGCTATCAGCTGCGCTGCAATCCGGCAGGCTGCGGGCGCGTCAATTATATCACGAATCATGACGGTTTCACGCTGATGGATCTTGTGTCCTACGACCGCAAATACAACATGGACAACGGCGAGTACAACCGCGATGGTTCGGATTTTAATTACAGCTGGAACTGCGGCGAGGAGGGACCGTCCCGCAAGAAGGACATCCGCACGCTGCGGATGCGCCAGAGGAAGAACGCGTTTGCGATGCTGCTGTTTTCCCAGGGTACGCCGATGCTGCTGGCGGGGGACGAGTTCGGCAACTCCCAGAATGGCAACAACAACCCGTACTGCCATGACAGTGAACTGACCTGGACGGACTGGGGCGCGGCCAGAAGCAATAAGGAGCTCAGCAGCTTCGTCCAGGAGGCGATCGCCTACCGTAAGGCGCACAAGGTGCTCCATCAGGAGAAGGAATTGCAGTGCATGGATTACCGTTCGCTCGGCTATCCGGATCTGTCGTTCCATGGGGAGCGCGCCTGGTACGGAGACTTTGAGCAGATGGGCCGCGGGCTTGGGTGCCTGTATTGCGGAGAGTATGCGGGAGAGGATGTTTTTCTCTATATTGCATACAATTTCAATTGGATCCCGCAGGAGTTTGCGCTGCCGCTGCTGCCGAAGGATAAGAGCTGGCGTGTGGTGATGGACACGTCGCAGAAGGTCAGCTTTTTTCCGGAAAAGGAGCAGAATGTTCTGGAGGAGGCGAAAGCATTCCGCGTGCCCGCGCGCACGGTTATGATCCTTGAGGGAAGAGCGTGACAAATATAGGTTTCATGCAGGGAAAAAGGCAAAGGCATGACAGAAGCAAAATTTTCGGGCCGGCAGGGAGAGGATAAGGCGCGGCAGGCCGATAGAAAGACAAAGTGAAGGAAATGAGCAGAATGAAAACAGGAAGAAACAAACCGAAAGAAATACCGCCGATGACCTGGGACAAGATCTGCGGCCATCTGCGCACGATCACAGAGCATAAGCTGCTCGTGATGGAGCATTGCTTCCGCATCGGGCTTTACCGGCAGGGATTGATGCATGATCTGTCTAAGTACACGCCGGCTGAGCTTTTCATGGGCTTTCGTTATTATGACGATGGCAAGAGCAGCCCGAACAACGGCGAGCGGAAGATCAAAGGCTATTCTGATGCGTGGATGCACCACAAGGGACGCAATCGCCATCATTTTGAATACTGGACGGACTATACACTCAACGTGACCGACCGGAAGCATCCGCTTCAGCCGGTGCAGATGCCGCGCGAATACGTGGCGGAAATGCTGATGGACCGGATTTGCGCGTCCAAGAATTACAATAAGGATTCCTATACACAGCATGACCCGCTCAGATATTTTGAGCGCGGGAGAAGCCATGTTCTGCTGCATCCGCAGACGCACAAGGAACTGCACGGTATGCTTCGGATTCTTGACCAGAGAGGCGAGGAGGAGCTGGTGCGTTTTGTGAGGGATTATTATCTGAAGGGCTATCCGATCTGAGAGAAAAAATGCCGCCGGGAAGACTCGTCCAAACGAATCTGTTCCGGCGGTTTCACTGCTATAGTTTTGCGATATCTGACTTCAGATTGAAATTCCGGCCACTGCATTTAGATTGGAATTCTGGACGCTGCATTATGTCGGATAGATCAGGCGGTCTTCTCCGATCTCCGTGAGCACCTCGCGCAGATAGCGGTCGGCGAGCCAGTTCGCCATTGGGAGATTCATATCGAGGTAGTTGCCGCAGTCCTTCGCGCAGGCGCCTGGCACTTCGCCCCGGTAATCGCGGATGAAGGTGAACATTTCTGCCATGAGCGGGACGATGTCCTTCGACTCATAGTCGCCCGAGAGCAGGAGGTAGAAGCCGGTGCGGCAGCCCATCGGGCCAAAGTAGACGGTCTTGTCCGCGTACTGCGGGTGGTTGCGCAGGAACGTCGCGCCGAGGTGTTCGATCGTATGTACCTCAGCAGTGTTCATGACCGGCTCGCCGTTCGGCTTTGTCATGCGGATGTCGAAGGTGGTGACGGTCTCAGCGCCGATGTGGTCCTTCCGGGAGACATAGAGCCCCGGGAGCAGCTTGATGTGGTCGATGGTAAAGCTTGCAATTTTTTCCATAAGAGATACAGATCCTTTCGGCTATATTATTTGAATGGAACGGTAGTAATATCTGCTTGTATTCTAGCAGATAAAAGGACTTTGCACAACCTTGACTTTGCTATAGGGAAATGATAAAATTGCGGTATGTTTGCGGGCCGGGAAAGTGGATATGAGTCCTGCAAAACTATGATTGAACGGCTGTGCGGAGGATGTCCGCGAGGAGAGACTGGGAGGAACGAACTATGATTGACAACAAAAAAGTACTGTTTAGCGGGATGCAGGCGACTGGTTCGCTGACTTTGGGAAATTATCTCGGCGCCCTGAAGAACTGGGTGAAGCTGAGTGACGAATATGAGTGTTTTTACTCGGTGGTGGATATGCATTCGATCACGGTGCGTCAGGATCCGGCGACGCTGCGGAAGCGCGCGCGGGCGCTTCTTACGCTCTACATCGCGGCCGGACTCGACCCGGAGAAGAACTGCCTGTACTATCAGTCACACGTCTCCGCGCACGCGGAGCTCGCGTGGATTCTGAATTGCTTTACCTACATGGGCGAGCTGAACCGCATGACTCAGTTTAAGGACAAGGCGGCGAAGCATGCGGACAACATCAACGCCGGTTTGTACACTTATCCGGTGCTCATGGCGGCGGATATTCTGCTGTATCAGGCGGATGTGGTGCCGGTCGGTATCGACCAGATGCAGCATCTGGAGCTGACGCGCGACATCGCGCAGCGCTTCAACGCGGTTTACGGCGACGTGTTCACGATCCCGGAGGCCTACATCGGCAAGGCTGGGGCGAAGATCATGAGCCTGCAGGATCCGACGAAGAAGATGAGCAAGTCGGACGAGAATCCGAACGCCAGCATCTACCTCATGGACGATCCGGATACGATCCGCAGGAAGTGCAAGCGTGCCGTGACGGACTCGGTCGGCGAGATCCGCTACTGCGAGGAGCAGCCGGGCGTGCGCAACCTGATCGATATCTACTGCGCGTGCCTGAACAAGACGCCGGACGAGGTTGTGAAGGAGTTCGCGGGCAGCGGTTACGGCCAGTTCAAGGAGGCGGTCGGCGAGGCGGTCGTCTCGGTGCTTGAGCCGTTGCAGAAGCGTGTTGCGGAGCTTGAGCAAGAACCAGCCGACAGCGCGAGGCTGGGGAGATTCCGTCGGGGTCAATAGAGCGTGGCGAGCGCGCAAAGGTAG
>CANQWV010000073.1 GCA_947627645.1 uncultured Lachnospiraceae bacterium
CCCGCAGATAAGCGGGCAGGCAGCGTTCTGCCGCAGGATCATCCCTTCCAGCTGCGGCAGGGACATCCCGATCGCCCGCAGCCGCGAGACAGTCTGGGTTCTCAGGCGGATCTGACTGTAGAATTTGATTCCGACCGCCAGAATCCCCGTACAGATCAGCATGACGATCATAATGTAGTAGACGGTCATCGTATTGCGTATACTGAGCTCCATCTGCTCGCGGATCTCATAGGAGGACTGGAACGAGACGCCCTCGCAGCCGCCAAGCATCCGGTAAAACTGCTCATTGGCCTTCTCAAAATCCGCCCCTTCCTTAAGCGAGAAGCGCACATCGGTAAAGTGCGTATCCGGCAATCCCCATGCCTTGAAGGTCTCCGGCAGACAAAGGACAGACGGCGCGCGGCGGTTCGCATCGTCAGAAAAGCTTGCCGCCTCAAGACAGGACAGCGTGTAGTTTCTCAGAAGCTCCTCG
The DNA here is from genome assembly GCA_947627645.1 of uncultured Lachnospiraceae bacterium. GTDB lineage: Bacteria > Bacillota > Clostridia > Lachnospirales > Lachnospiraceae > Choladousia. Next base: position 473 of record CANQWV010000073.1, read on the forward strand.
TCGTCCAGGACAATGACCGCCCCGATCCTCGGATTGATCTCCTTCCGGTTCCCATAAGCGAAAGACGCGTAACGCACGGTCGCGCCTCCCGGCTCTTTCACATACCTCAGATAAACCGGCTCCGTGTAGTCAAACGGCGCCCCGAAATCATACTGGTCTTCCTCCTTCGACAACAGGATATCGCTCAGCGGCAGCACGTCCCCAGCGTGAAACAGCTCCCCGGCTTCCTCCGCAAGCTCCGCTGGGAGCACCAGCGCCACCTCGCTTCCATCCCCGAGCCGCTTTGGATCGAGCGTCCCTTCAGTTACATAGGGCGACAGTCCGGAAAGCTCCTCCCAAGGCACTCCGATAGAAGGCAGAGCGTACACGTCCTCCTCCACGCCGTAACCGTACGCTTCCGTCATCGCCTTCTCCGCCTCATATTCCGTACGCTCAAAATCATCCTCCGAATCCTCAAACGCTTCATACTGTCTCAAAGAAAGGGGTGCGAACGCTTCCCGCAGCTTCTTCGCCTGCTCCCCGGAAACAGCCAGACGGGTGGACAGATTGACCATGCGGGCAAAGGAATCCTCAATGTACGAGGATTCGGCAAACTTCCTGCAGGCCTCCTGCTCAATCCCATAATTATGATGGTTCTCCGCCTGAAAGGAAGACAGCTGCGCCCAGCCGCCTTTCTCTGCCGCAAAATCCCACCGTCCCAGCCCGCTCTCTGACAGACGGTTCTGATATTCTGTGCTGTTCTTATCCGAAAGCGCCCGAAAATAATTGTATCCAAAGAAGGCTGCGCACATGACGACACACAGGATGACCGGGACAAAACGATCGGAGAAGCGGATCTGCCTGCCAGCGACCCTGCGCCAGCCACACGCCCTAAAGTCGCTGAAATGACGGCCTCTTCTGCCGGTCAACTTCAAATACCGTTTCTGAAACAGCGCGATCGGCGTGCTTTTCGCCATCCGCAAAAGCGCCGGACACGCTGCCGCAAGACTGCCCAGGCCAACGACACACAGCGCGTACCGCCAGGGATTCGGCGTGACTGAGGCCACATAGCTGTCCACCGAAAATCCGAGCGGCATCTGCATACCGGAGAACGCGTTCATGCCCCGGATCAGACAGAAATGCAGACCGTAGCCCAGAATGCACCCGGAAAACTGAAAAATTCCGGTCAGCACGAACAGCTCCGCAAACAGATAGGCAAACACCCCCTGTTTCGTCATCCCGATGCTGCGCAAAATGGCAATCTCTTTCGAACGCTCCAGGATAAGGTTGCGCACCAGACCGAAAATTGAAACCACCACAATCACAAAAATCAGCACCGCAAACAACGGAATCAGCACAGAAGAATAAAAATCCTTCCACACATTTCCGTCCCTCACGGCGTCAAGCAACGTCTCGGCCGTGATCTCCCCGTACCCGCTGCTGATGTGATCCAGGATACCGAGCAGGGCCGACTGGGCATCCGTCCTCCCGAGGGAAACCTCATATCCGATCAACGCGGAGAAGCCGGCATCCGCGATCTGAAACGCGGTTTGGGCGGAATCGCCCCTCGTCTGAAAAAAAGCGGTGACAAGCGTACTTCCAAACGCAGCCGCGTCTTCTTCCGCGGCAAAGACCGCCGGGGCAGTATATTCCTCGGAAAGCCGTGTCATCGGATAACGATAGAAGCCGCCCACGACCTCCTCCGAGCTTGCCTCAAAGATTCCCGAGACGACAAATTCCCGCTCGCCAAGCGTTTCGCCGTCCATCCCGCGCAGCGCAAGGCTCGCCTTCTCGCCAGGAACCGGAACGATACCGAGCCGCTTCGCCGTCCCGGCGTCAAGGGCGATCTCGCCCGCCCTCCTCGGATATTCGCCCCGGATGCAGCTCATGTGGTAGATCCGCGCAGAAGCCTCATCCGGAAAAGAGGCGAGCTTGTACTGTATGCCGTCGTTCGTGCAGACATAGCCCAGCTCACGGTAAAAACCACATGCGCTCACCTGATCGTTTTCTGTGATAAGCGGCAGCTCCTGCTCTTCTATCCCATAGAAGATCGCGTCATAATCCCCCTGATGATCCAGCCTCCGCTCCAGCGTGAACGCCTTCTCGCTGCGGATATAGAGCGCTGAAAAGGAGAGCGCCGCCGCGCTCAGCATACAGACAAATGCCAGCGTCAAAAAGCGTTTCCAGTGCCTGCGCCAGTACCGAAGCGACATTATGGCAAAAACAGTCAGCTTCTTCATTCGCATCCACCTCCCTGCAATTTTGCAGCCCGGAATTTTCTCCTCACAGTTTTGCATCCTTGCAGCTGTTATCCTGACAGAATTTTCGCTGCAATGCTCTCTGCTGTTTCACATTTTTTCGACTCCACGGTTCGGCAAGTCATTCTCGCCGGGCTCTTTTCGCCAATGCCGTTCTCGCGGGCTCAAGCAATCTCCCCGACATAGTACAGGCTGCTGTCATAGGGGACAGCCAGAACATAGCGGGAATCTCCGTTGTCCAGAAGAACCTCCCTGTCCCAGAAATCACAGATGCTCCTCGACACGAGAAAGCGCCGGTCTCCCGTCTCGCATACCACATACAGATACACCGGCTCCCGCTGCCCCGACTCATCCAGGGAATCAACGACCTGCCAGATATTTTCCGCCGTTACCATCGCTTCTGACGCCGTCTGTCCCTCGGTATGCATCGGATCCGTCAACAGAACAAGCGCCGTGACGACGCCCGCCAAGGCCGCCGCTGCGATCGTCCGGGCAGTCGCTTTCTGATAATCCATCACGTGGCAGATTCTGCTCTTTACGTCTGCTTCTCCAAACGCCGGAAAAATAACCGGCTCATGCCGTCTCACGCTGCAGCGCAGCAGCGCCGAGGCATAGGCTCTGCGTTCCTCCATACTCAAATTCTGAAGTACCTTTTCATCACAGGACCTTTCGATATCCCTGCAGAAAAAAACATAAGCCGTCCACAGCAGCGGATGAAACCAGTAGACCGACAGAAGCACGAACCCAACAAGCTTCCACCAGTGATCCTTCCGGTCAATATGTGCCTGTTCGTGAGCGATCACATAATCCCTGTCCCGCGCTTCCATCCGTCGCGGAAGACAGATCAGCGGCCGGAATATACCGAACACAAAAGAAGAATCGACAGATCCGCTCACTACGATTCGCCGCGGCGCGTCTGCTTCCGGGACAGGCTCTGCCGTTCCAAGCCTGCGCGCTAAGCGCCAGGAAGAAAGAAACAGATAGAGCAGCATGGCGCTCATGCCAACGAGCCAGACGATGGCAGGCACAGACCAGAACGACATTCCTTCCACGCCAATCTCTCCACTCTCCAGAGCAACAGAGCCGCGCACGTGATCCAGCTGTATGTATTTTTCAAAAATCCTCCCGGCGTCCGGCCGCAGGCTCCACGGACTTGCCGCGGATACCGGGCAGATCAGACAGCAGGCGACCATCCCCCAGAAGGCGCAGCGCAGCCAGCCGGGCGCTTTCCGGAATACAATCCGCAGAAGCAGCACGGCCAGAACCAGCCAGACGGCGTTGACGCTGATGCGCAGCAATGTGAGAAACACCGCTTCCATTCTCTCATCTCCTCACTTCTCGATGATGCGTCGGATCTCCTCGATCTCGGCGTCGGACAATTTCTGCCGCCGGGCAAACGCCGCGATAAACGCAGGCAAAGAGCCCTCGAAGGTCTTTTCCATCATCTCGTCCATCTCCGCGGCCTGCACCTCCTCCTTGCTGACAAGAGATGTGACGACCGCGTTTTCATTTTTAACGACCCCGCGGTCGCTCAGGCGGCGGATGACCGTGTACGTGGTCGTCCTGCTCCAGCCAAGCTCCTCCCGGCAGATTTTCGCCAGCTTCGTGCTGTTGATCGGCTCGTGCTTCCACAGGATCAGGCAAAAGCGGTATTCACTCTCAAAAATCTTAGGTGTAGCCATAGAATTCGCTCGCTCCTTTGCACATATTTTTCAATGCGTCTAACGCATTAGACTTTATGATTAGTCTAACACGTTAGACGTGTTCTGTCAATCGTATCAATGGCTTTCAACATTCTTTCAATATTCTTTCAACATTCAGACATTGCAGGATTATATGCCCTCGGACTTGTGCCAAATATTCTTCGTGTGATTCTGTCGCTCCATGCCATTTTGGGAACAATAAAAAACCTCCGTGAAAAGAAAACGCTTCTCTTCACAGAGGAATCTGTCATCCAGACAGACACAGGCTCCGCCATATCACCCGCAAATTTTCATGTTCCTTTATTCAGGATCCTGCGCCATCAGCGCCAGCACCTTCTGCTCAAACGCGCAGAACAGATCGATATATTTCCCGACGATCACCCCGCAATGTTCACGGATCACGCTCTCATCGTAGTCGTGCGCCAGCTCATTGCGGACACGCAGCATCTCTATCCACTCCTGGTCGTCGATCAGCTCTGCCTTGAACGCCTGCCGCAAAACCTCCCTCGGCGAGCCTGCCACGAAATTCGTGATCCCATAGCGCTGCACGAGAATATCCTTCATCACCTTCCATGCCAGCTCAAAAGTGATGCCAAACTTTGCCCCGGTCCCACTCAAGACAAAGGAATCCGTAAGGTCTCTCTGCCTGGCCTCCGAAAGAGCCTTCAGCGATTTTTGAAAGCTACGAAAGCGATTCAAATATTTTTCTTCCATACAAATGTATATCCTCCAGCAAATTCTGATTCCGGCAGGTATCCAGATTCAGCAAGTCAATCGTGTACAAGGTGGGAATCTCATCTACCTGCCAGAACAATGCTTCAAAGTCCGGCACTCCTCTCACGGCAACGTCAATATCGCTGCGCTCCAGAGAAGTTCCCTTCGCCCGTGAGCCGTACAGATAAGCCTCCCGCACCAAATGCTGCGCACATATTCTTTTAATCTCCTCGAGAACTTCCTCTACTCCCATCACACAGCTCCCACGATCACTTGCTGAAACTCTCCTGCACAGATTTTCCTACACAGACTTTCCTGTACAAATTTTCCTTCACAAGCTCAGTATAATTGATTTTCCGCTCCCGCGCAAGCTATGTTTTACCGTCATCCATAACTCTCATCCATAGCTTAATGACAGCACGAATACTTCCGTTTTCCATCAGCACCAATAGAAACACGAAGCGCCGGGATTCCAAAAACAGGATTCCGAAAACGGATTTCCGAGCCTATCTCCCAAGCTCCCGCAGCCTCGCCTCGATCGCCTGCCCACTCTCTTCGAACAAGAGCTCCCGGTTGTAACGGTAATAGCGCTCGCACTCGTACTCCTGCAGAAAATGCACGCTGTAGGGATCCCGGTTCAGCTCCGTGACGAAGATCACCATCTCCTGCCCGGCAGCAAACGCCGCCTCAAGAAAATCAAACATATGCTCCAGCATCGCCCCGGCCTCGGCAGTCTCCCGCTCCAGCGCGTCCTGTTCCCCGTTGAACCATTCCTTAATCCGGGCGAACGCCGCCTCGCCGTCCTGCACGTCCTCCCTGCGCAGTTCCCGCCGATACTGCTCCAGAAGCTCCGTCACCCGGCGTCTGGTCTGCTCTTCCTGCCTTGTCAGAAGCTCCGCCGTCTTTTTGCGGTCGGTCTCCGCCTGAAACCCGGCAAGCGCGGCGCTTAGAATTCCATTCACGCTAGAAGATAGTATGTACATTTTCATTTTTTTCAATTCTTCATACAGCAGTTCCGTCGCCTGCTCTGCGCGCATCAGCTCCGCGAAGCGGTTCCGGCAACGCCCGAGCAGCAGCCCGACCACGCTGAGCCTCTCGTCAAACGGCGCGTGCGCAGCCTTTTTCAGCAGCAACGGATCAATCCGCCCCTCCAGCACCTCCTCGAGCTGGTAATCCATCTGATACTTCCGGTACAGCTCCAGATAATTCGCGAAGTCCTTCGCGATCGTCTCGTGCTGGATATACTGCACGACCACCTCGCGGTCCATCTCCTTGCCGAGCGCATCATACACCGTGAGCATCTGCGAGAGATCCTCCCAGCCGCGCGGCGTCGCGAATTTCCTGCCGTCCACGGTCGTCTCCATCTTATAGAAATGCGCCGTCCGCGTGTTGAGGTACGAGATCACCGCCGGATGGAGCTGCTGCAGCTGCGCGTACTCCTTCCACACCGCGAAATCCGGCTCGACCTCGATCTTCTTGACACGATCCATCGTCACGACGTCGAACTCGCGCACCGACTTGTTATATTCCGGCGGGTTGCCCGCCGCCACGATGATCCAGCCCTGCGGGATCTCATGGCTTCCGAAGGTCTTGCACTGCAGAAACTGCAGCATCGCCGGGGCAAGCGTCTCCGACACACAGTTGATCTCATCGATGAACAGAATACCCTCCGAGAGCCCGGTCTTCTCCATCTTCTCATAGAGCGACGCCACGATCTCACTCATCGTGTACTCGGTCACCGTGTACTCCCGCCCGCCGAAGTTCTTCTTCGAGACAAACGGCAGCCCGATCGCGCTCTGCCTCGTGTGGTGTGTGATCGTGTAAGCCACCAGCGCAATCCCGCACTCCTTCGCGATCTGCTCCATGATCTGCGTCTTGCCGATGCCCGGCGCGCCCAGAAGCAGCACCGGCCGCTGCCGGATCTGCGGGATCACATACTCCCCGTATTCATCCTTTAAAAGATACGCCTCGATCGTGTCCTTGATTTCCTGCTTCGCTCTCTTAATGTTCATCTCTGCTCTCCACTGTCTGCTCTTTTTCGATCTGGCATACCTGTCCGGCTTTCCTTTGTACAGCCTTTTTCGCCAGCACTCCTGTCCGGCTTTCCTCTGTACAGCCTTTTTCGCCAGCATTCCTGCCCGGCTTTCCTCTGTACAGCCTTTTTCGCCAGCATTCCTGCCCGGCTTTCCTCTGTACAGCCTTTTTCGCCAGCATTCCTGCCCGGCTTTCCTCCGTGCATCTTTCTGTTGCCAGATATTTTTCAATATTCTTTTCTGTTCTTCTCTCTCAGATCATTTTCATTTCTTCCGCAGTCATCAGTTCCTCTTCTCCGATGATCAGTTTGATCGCCCAGGGCGGCACATCCACGTCCCGGTAATCCTCCTTCATAAACACGAACGCAGTCTCATAGGGCGGCTTCTTCACCGGAAACGTCCCGTACCCGTCCGTGAAGTAGATCAGCCCGCGCAGCTTCGCAAAACATCGGCGCCGCAACAGCTCCTGCACCCGCGCAAACGCCGGTCGAAAATCCGTTCCGCCAAAACCGCGCACCGTAAAATGCTCCAGGTAATCCTGCATCTCCTCGCGGCTCGTCACCAATACATCCTCCTGCACCCGGTCGTCGCACTGCAGAATGTGTACATGAATCCTTCGAAAAAAAACCTCCGACTCACTCAGCACGCTGTAGGTCTCCTCCAGAAAACGCCGGATCAATTCGCCTTTGCACGACATCGACGTGTCCACGACAATCACAAAGTCCTCGACCTTCTGCAGCTCTTTTGTCTCCAGCGGCTCGATCAGCGGCATATTCCCGTACAGCTGCATACCATAATTATAGAAAATATAGTCAAACGAATCCATATCAACCTGCATCTCTTCCTTCAGCACGGAAAACTTCCGCAGAAACTCCCGGTAATCATAGCGCTTCCGGTTCGCGGCGCTCAGCTGCTCCTCCAGGCTCCTCATATCGCCCGAAGCCTCCTTCGAAAAGGTCTCCAGCTCCGTCTGCATCCGGTCGCGGATATCGTCCCACTTCTGCCGCTGCGGACTCGGACTCTTTTTCGGCCCATTCTCAGCCCAGTAACGATGGTCGTCCACGAGAAACTCGCGCTTCCACACATCGAACTGCGCCTGCACCGGGTGCATCCGGCACAGGAAGCGGTATACGCGCTCGGCAGTGACGACTGCGCTCCTGCCTCTCTCTGTATGCAGGCTCTCTCCATTCTCCAGCATCCGGTACAATTCCCGCCGCAACCCGGACTTCGGCCGATGCACCGCCTTTACATACAGCCCGTCGATCACATACTCCGCCGCGACGTCACATGCCAGATTCCAATACTCTTCATCGCGCTCTTTGCGGTTCCACAAATGCGAGAACAGACAGTGCACGATGCTATGCAGATACTGCCGGTTCACGGCCTGCCGTCCCTTCCGAAACAGCGTTACGAGCGCATCCGGCTGAAAATACAGGACGCTTCCGTCCGTCCCTGTCCCGGCGATCTGCGCGTCCGGCAAAAAAGAAAGCGACGACAGCGCCACGTCCAGAAACCGCATATTCAGATACAGCTCGTTTCTGGCACCGCGCAGAATGTCCGTCGCTATCTCGATAAAGTCAAGCGCTTGTACGTTTTCCTCGTAAATCGGGTTCATTCCCGCTTCCTCCGTCTTTACTACTCCAACCCCAGTTCGATCTCTGGATCGTTCGCGCACAGCTCCCCGTCCCGGAACCAGACAGACCAGATCCCCTCCGCCGTCAGCTCATCCACTCTGCTCTCGTGAAACTCGTCCGCAATATAGACGGGAATCACCGCAAGCAGCACCTCTGCGCAGCTCTTCTCCTGCGAGTACGAGACAAGATTGTCGAGCGCGCTTCTGCACAGTCCGTCCGCGATATCGACATAAGGCGTGCGCCTTTCCCCGTCGGCGAACTCATAGTAATGCTGGATATCGAGATCGTTCATCCTGTAATCGCGCAAGAAGACGATGCTGCGCGCGTCACTGTAATGCATCACGGCCGCCATGTACGGCCCCTGCTCCCGCCAGTCATAGAGATTGAAGGAATACTCCGCCCCGCTGTCATCCAGCGCCCGCACGAAGCCGTCGTAGCTGGAAATAGAGCCCTTCGTGTAGCCGTTTGCGCTCATGGTCCCGGCCAGATAGTCCGCGATAAACGCGTTTTTCATCCAGAAGAAATCAATAAATCGATCGAGCCCGTCCTCTTTTGCAAACTTCAGATACTCCTCTGAGACCTGCAGGCAGACCTGATTCTCCCCGAGAAGCTTCAGATCGACAGCTGCGGGATCGTTCGCGTAAGCGGCAATCTGCGCGAACTCCGCGCGAAGCTCCCCGTTCTGACGCGGATCGCAGTACGCCGCCTCCGCATCGTCGTTACAGTAGAACAGATCGTCGTAGAGCGCGTAGAGCGGTCCTAAATACAGACAGCGGTTCTCATACTCCTCCAGCAGAGAGAACGCCCGGTACAACGCCTCGTCCACCTCCAGCTCCTCGTTCGGATGGCTGTTGAGTGTGCGTACATTCGTCACGCCGTCAAACTCCTGGTCGCTGTTGAAAATCTGATAAGCCTTCTCAGACGCCTCCGAATAGAGCTTCGTCAGCGCGCGGTTCTCCGTCCTCGCGGACAAACCCGAAGCCCCGAGATTATAAAGAAAGGCAAACTCTCCGCCACAGTTCTCCTTCGTCGCGCTCGCCTCGATCTCGCGCCAGCCGGGATCGCCGGAGAGAAAATTCATAAAAGCGTAAAGCAGCGCAGCCACGCCAAAAGCCAGCAGAAAAACTGCGGCTGCGAATCTCCACCTGGCGTGTCGTTCGGACAGCTCCACTTTTTCTACCGGCTTTACCTTTGGCCTTTTATCTCTTGCGTAACGGTTCAATTTAAATCACCACCAGCAGCAGAAGGATCAGGAAGATCAGCACGATCACGCCCAGCGTGACGAACCCATAGATCGTCCCCTTCCTGCAGGCCTTATAGTTCCGAAAATGATGAAAATGCCTGAACACGAGGGCCGCGATCAATCCCAGCACAGGCAGGAAGAACGAGAGAACCGTGTACCAGAGGCTCCCGGTGTCATGAACCGGCGCCTTCAGGAACTCCTGCTCCGCGGCCTGGAACGCTTCCTCTTCCGCGGCGTTGTTCAGCTCCTCCTCGGTGTCGGCGATCTTGATCGTCTTCAGGCGCTCGCCCTTTTCCCGCAGCGCGCGGTACTCCTCGATCTCTTTCTTGTTGCCATAGACATAATGGTCGTGACCGATGCACACAAACTCCGGCTTGTCCACGCTGTAGTCATGCACGGACGGATCGTAGGTAAAGAGCACCTTGCGCTTCTCCAGCTGCGGGTCCGGAATCGGCACGGCCGAGATCAGCGACCTTGTGTATGGATGCAGCGGATAGTCGAACAGCTCCACCGCGTCCGCCACCTCGACGATGCGGCCCTTGTAGATAACGCCGATGCGATCCGAGATAAAACGGACGATCGAGAGGTCGTGCGCGATAAACAGATATGTGATATCCTTCTCCTTCTGGAATTTCTTCATCAGGTTCAGCACCTGCGCGCGGATCGACACGTCGAGCGCGGAGATCGGCTCGTCCGCGACCACCAGCTCCGGCTCCATGACCATCGCGCGCGCGAGGCCGATGCGCTGGCGCTGGCCGCCGGAAAACTCGTGCGGGTAGCGCGTCAGATGCTCGGGCAGAAGCCCGACCTCGTTGATGATATTCTCCACCTTGCGGACACGGTCCGCCTCATTTTCAAACAGATGGAAATTATACAAGCCCTCGGACACGATATAGTCCACCGTGGCGCGCTCATTCAGGGAGGCCGCCGGATCCTGGAACACCATCTGGATGTTGCGGATCACCTCGCGGTCCAGCGAGTGCGGAATCTTTCCTGAGATCCTCACGCCCTTATACTGGATCTCGCCGGCCGAAAGCGGATTCACACGGATCACGGCACGGCCGATCGTCGTCTTGCCGGAGCCGGACTCACCCACCAGGGAGAAGGTCTCGCCCTTGTAGATGTCGAAGGACGCGTTCTGCACGGCTTTCACCGCTTCCTCTCCCTTGCCAAACGTGATATCTACATTTTTCAGTGACAGCAGGATCTCTCTGCCGTTTTCATCGACAGGGCCGTGCTCCGGAAACGCGGAGGCGCGGGCGCTGCCTTTCTTCTCTAGATTTTGTTTCGACACGTTCTGAATCTCCTATATGTTATAAAATAGCAAAAAATAAACAGGAAAAAACTTTTTCTTCCCAAAGCGCCTGGGGATCGCACGAATCTGACTCCCGGATGCCCTGATCTTATATGTTAAAGGCATGAACCAGCTTCTCATGGATATTCCGGATACCTTCCGGCTTCTCAACCTTCGGGGAGCGCTCGTCCAGCAGCCAGGTCTTGGCATAGTGAGTGTCGCTGACCTTGAACATCGGAGGCTCCAGCAGCGTATCGATCTTCAGGCAATACGGATTGCGCGGGGCGAACGAGTCGCCGACAATGCTGTTGTACAGCGACGGCGGCGTGCCGGTGATCGAGTAGAGCGTGGTATTCTTCTCCGCCACATCTGCGGCACAATTTGGGACTCCTCCCGCCTGGCATCTCCCG
>CANQWV010000074.1 GCA_947627645.1 uncultured Lachnospiraceae bacterium
CCCACGGGACCAACTGGCGGCACCGGACCTGTCGGCGCCACCGGGCCTACCGGAGCTGACGGAGCCGCTGGCGCAACCGGTGCGACCGGACCGACCGGTGCAACCGGACCGACCGGTGCAACCGGTCCTGCAGGAGCTGACGCGACCGTCACACCAGCCGCTGCGGTCGCGGATACCGACCCGGCTACGGCGACTACCGCTGACATCGCCACACAGCTCAACACGCTGCTGACCAATCTGCGCGCCGCAGGATTGCTGTCGTAAGACAGATATCGGATTGACAGCTATTCTATCTGCTGCCATCAGATTCATGGCTGCTGCCTTGCTTGCAGTGTTGGCATAGTATTGATAAATTCGCAGTAGATGGAAAGGGAGCCCGACGATCATGTCAGGCTCCTTTTTCATTCTTCCTCGTACTTCTCTCTTCCCAGGTTCATTCCTTTGTTACATTTTATGCATGTCCTGCGGAATATCATTCTTGGTCTGGGGATCCATTCGCTCTTAGAGATTCATCCTTCCTCAGATTTTAATTCTTCCTAAATCTAAAACTCTTTTTAGAATTCTTTCCCCTTGTAGATCCGGATGCTCAGAGCCGCGGATGCCGCGAGCAGGCAAAGCCCCACGGCCAGGCCGAGATACGCCATACGCGTCAGCTGTTCAAAATCAAACTCCGGATGCCAGACTCCCGACTGCACAACCAGGTATCCGATCAGAACCGGAGCCAGCATCACCACGGCTATGCTGGTGCGCGCTTTCTCCACTCCGAATCTGAACGTGAGCGGCAGAAGGATCGCGAGCATACACAGACTGATCGTCTGGAAAATGCACTGACCGGTCATCATCTCCTGAAAAGGAGTTCTCGCCGCAACAAAGAAAATCGCCGTAGTCACAAATCCCAGGACGTCCATGAGCAGGCCGAGCATATACTTTGACAGCACGATCCCGTTCCGGGAGACCGGCATCGTCAGCGCATATTTGTCCCAGCCGGACTGCTCGTCGTACCCGCACGCAGTCAGCAGGATGATTGAAAGATACACCGCGAACATTCCGCCGAAGAAATACGGGTTCTTCTGCATTACGCTCAACCCTCCCCAGAAAACCAGGATCAGCAGGTAGCTCTTCCACTGCTGCTTCAGATTGATCAGATCTTTATAAACCAGTCCGCTCATCTCGTCTCCTCCTTCACATGATACAGCATGATATCCTCAATGCCCGCCGGGTCGCACACCAGTCCGGCAGGGATTCTGTCTCGCAGTGCCAGCGCCTCCGCGCCGAAGCTGTTCTGCCTCACACCGACGATCGCGGAGCGGTCGAGGGCTTCCAGCTCCTGCCGCGAGCACTTCACCACCACGTACTTTTCCTGCAGGGCGGTCTTCTCCTCGCAAAACACGAGCTTCCCTTTGTGCAGGAACGCGACGTAATCACAGATCTTCTCGAGATCGCTCAGGATATGCGACGAGACAAAGATCCCATGACTCTCGTCCTGCATAAAGTCCAGAAAAATATCGAGGATCTCGTCGCGCACGATCGGATCCAGCCCGCTCGTCGCCTCGTCGAGCAGCAGCAGCCGGCTGTCGTGCGAGAGCGCCACCGCGAGCATCAGCTTCATCCGCATGCCGCGCGAATAATCCTTGATCCTCTTATCACGGGGAAGGCTGAATTTCCCGAGGTACCGTGCATAGCGCGCGTCGTCCCAGCTACGGTAGCACTTCGCCATCATCCGCGCGATCTGCTCCGCCGACATCGCCGCCGGGAAATTGCACTCGTCCATGACGACCCCGATCTGCTCCTTCCCCTGCACAGGACAGCTGTTTGCGCTGTTCCCGAAGATCGAGATCTCTCCCTCATCCTTCTTAAGCAGATCCAGGATCAGCTTGATCGTCGTGCTCTTGCCCGCGCCGTTCTCCCCGATGAAACCCATGACGCAGCCGGACGGAAGCGCGAGGCTCAGATCCTCAAGCGTGAACCCGGGATAGCGCTTCGTCACATGATTCAATTCCAATATATTGCTCATACTCCATATCCCTCCTGTCCTTATATCCCGACTCAAATTCGATTATATCCTGCCTGTGCCGGTATACTCATTTTTCACAGAATACTTCCTGTATCTCTCCGCATACTTCCCGGAGATAATTCCAAATATTCTTATGCTTTCAAATTTTCCCATGCTTTCAATTATCCTTGTAGATCAGCTCCAGCATATCCTGAAGCTCTTTGAGGCTCAGCCTGCAGCCGGCAGAGAGCTCGACGATCTCCTGCATCCGCTCCTCGATCCTGCGCAGCTGCTCCTCCCGCACGAACTCCAGGTTTTTCTTCGCCACATAGCTTCCCTTGCCGGGCACGGATACAATAAAGCCGTCCCGCTCAAGCTCCTCGTAAGCGCGCTTCGTCGTGATCACGCTGATACGCAGCTCCTTCGCGAGGAAACGGATCGACGGAAGGGCGTCCCCCTCCTTCAGCTCCCCGGAGATGATCTTCGACTTGATCTGCGCGCTGATCTGGTCGTAGATCGGCTGACCGCTGGAATTGCTGATAATAATGTTCAAACCCCGGTCACCCTCCTTTCTCAGAGTTTCTGTCCAGAAAGCTGCTGTTCACTCCATGTCCAGCGACGCGAAGCCAGTCCTTCAGGGTAAACTGTAACTCCAGAAACTCCCAATGTACATTGTATTTTTCAAATTCCGGAATTGTCTTTTTCACACAGCGGCTTTGTGTATTTTCTGTATATATTCATTATATACAGTATGAACAGATTGTCAAGTCCTTTCTCTGTCATCTGCAAAATTCTCTTTTCCATTGCCCGGGTCTTTCGCTGCTCCATGTGCACTGACATGGTTTCCGCCCTTTGCCACTTCTGACACACAGACACTTTTTCCGCCCTTCGACAATCCTGCGCACAGACACTTTTTCCGCCCTTCGACAATCCTGCGCACAGACAAGTTTTCTGCCCTTCGACACTCCTGACGCACAGACACTTTTTTTCCGTTCTTTGCCGCTCCTGACGCGCAGACAGAAAACGGCAGGGCTCCACGCCCTGCCGTTTCCCGATAACCTTCTGATCTTCGATCGACCAGATCTGTTCTTTTAATCTTTACTGCATACACAGCCCCTGTACTTCCGCGACCGTCAGCACGCCGTCATAGACGCACACGTCGTCGAAGAGCGCATTCTGGCAGTCCTCGTCGTCCCAGATATGGCCGCTGCCGACCATAACGTCCTTCGCCTGCGAGATGCCGGTCTTGTTCTTGCGGAAGCAGTCGCTGATGTCCTTCTTCTCCTCGCCGACCAGCTCGCCGTTTAAGTAGACCTTGATACCATTCGGATCTACCGTATAGGCCACATGCTCCCAGACACCGCGCTCGCCGCTCGTCGAAAGCAGGGAACCCTGCACGTCGCTGTAGTTGTTCGCGTTGATGCGGGCGATCAGGTTCGCGCCGATGCGCGTCAGCGGATAGTTCGCGTCTGCGTCCGCCTCGAACAGGGCACTGTGCTCGAAGGTCTCCTCGCCGATCTTCACCCACATCGCGACAGAGTAGCCGGACGGCCCGACGGGCTGCAGGGTATCTTCCGGAAGCAGCAGATAATTGACGCCCTTTGCACCCGCCTCGTTCGTCACCGAGAGCACGCTGCCGCGCTCCTCATCCTGAACAACCGACGCCGCGCCAATCAGCTCTGCGTTCTCCTCGAGGGTGGAATCCTCCACCGGGGCGATCGACGTCCCGTTCACGGAGCCTTCCTCGAAATCGTAACCGCAGATCAGCACCGAGATGCCGCGCACCGCGACTTTATAGCTCTTCTCGACCGTCGTCTCCCCGCAGGTCACCTGCGCGGTCAGCTCCACGCGCACGTCCTCCTGCTGCGGCGTCACCTCGCCGGTCTCACTGATCACCGCCGGATCTGAGCTGGCCCAGGTCACCTGCGCGCCCATCACCTCAGCCGGGAGCTCGAAGCTCTCTTTCGTGGAAGCCGGGATCATCTGCCCGAGCGCCACGGCAGCCATATCTGCCACCATCGCGGTATCTTCCATATTGATCATGCTGCCCCAGATACACTTGTTGTCGTTTCCGATCGCGGAGAAGGTCATCACCGCGTTCTCCTCCGTGTTCTCCTTGTGCTGGCGGAAGAAATATCCCTTATAGGTCGTTCCATCGTTGAACTCGAAGGTCACATAATCGTAGCCCCTGCCGGAATCCGTCTTCGTCCAGGTGCCGGTCTTCGCGCCGTCCGCTGTGCCGTCCGCGTACAGCGTCAGCATCTGCGTCGGCTCCATCTCGCCGGTCGTCGTGCTTCCGTGACAGATGAATTCATACGAACCGACCACCTCGTCGTCCGCATAGTTTGCCGGCTGCTCGCCGCAGTATTCATAGACCGCCGTCGTCGGCCAAAGGTCTTCATTCAGGAACTGCTGGTGCACGCGCACCTCATGTCCCTCGAGCTGCGGCTGGATGTCAAAACGCTGATGATAGACCAGATAGCGAGAGCCGTCCTCGTCGATCAGCATGGAGTTATGACCCGCCGCACGCTTGCCGATCTGATTGTAGAAGCTGTAGTTGCCGATCAGCTTGATGCCGTAGTTGTCGTTGTTCTCGCCGTTGTCCGCCGCGTTGCCGCCCTTCGCGTCCAGGTACGGGCCATACGGGTTCTCCGAGCGGAACAGGCGCATGTTGTAGCCGCCCTCTGCGGTCAGGCCGCCGTAGGTTTCATATAAATAGTAATAACCCGTCTCCGCGTCATACTGAATGTATGGGCCCTCGCCGGACTGATGGTTGCCGCCCGCGATATGTACGCCAAAATAACGGTCCACGAAATTCCCGGAAGCCTCATCCACCGAGTCCACGCCCGGATAGATCGCCTCGCCCGTCGCCGGGGCAAGCTCCAGGATAAACAGGCCGCCCGACCAGGAGCCGTAGGACATATACAGATGCTCGCCCGCCGCATCGAAGAACAGGTTCGGATCGATCGCGTTCGGCGCGTAGGTGTTGTCCCAGTCGCCGTTCGCCGCGAACCAGTTCTCGCTGACCTCGTCGATGCCGCCGTTTTCCGAACCCTTCTCGATCAGCTCATTCAGATTCAGGTAATCGTTGTCCCACTTTGTGTCGCGGGAGCTGTTGCCGTCCGGCGCGCCGTTCTGGGTGAAGCCAGAGTACACGATCGTGTCCACATACGTGTACGGCCCCTCAAAATCTTTCGCGACCAGATAGCAGATGCAGGATCTGCGCCAGGTCGAGGAGGTGCAGCAGTACAGCATATACGCGCCCGTGCTTCCATCCTCCCACACATACTGCGGATTCCAGATCGCGTCCGGCGCCCAGATCGCATAGCCGCCCGTGCAGTCGCCGTCGTCGTAGCCCGCCCACTCGAAGGGCTCGGCGAAATTCTCCTGCAAATTGCCGTAGATCGGCGCGTTCTTCGTGTCGCCGTAGTCGAAGTTTACCTGCTCCCAGGCCGCGAGATCCGCGGACCTGGCGATCGCGGTGTGAGAACCGACCACATAGTACACGCCGTCGTTCGTCCGGACGATCGAGGGATCATGCACGGTCACATGTTTGACTTCCAGCTTCTCCTGCGCCGGGATCTCCACGACCTCCCCGGCCGGAACCTCCTCTACCTCTTCCAGGACAATCTCCGCGTCTGCCACCTCTGTCTCCGCCGCGCTCTCCGGCTCTCCCGCGGTCACCTCAACCACGGCGTCGGGATCCGCGTCCGTCAGAATAATCTCCTGCACATCCGAAACGTCTGTCTGCGAGGCTTCCGCCGTCGCATCCTCATCTGCCTGAGTCCCCTCGTCTGAGGCCTCCGCCGCCGCTTCTCCGTTCTGCACGCCCTCCGCCGCAGGGGCTTCCGTCGCCGCTTCCTCGCCCTGCGCATCCTCCGCCGCTGCGGAAGCTTCCGTCGCCGTCTCCCCGCTCTGCGCATCCTCCGCCGCTGCCGGAAGCGTCATTCCCGCCATCAGCGCCGCAGCCAGTGTGACCGCCAGTACCTTGTGCCATTGCTTTTTTCTCATCTCTTTGCGCGCGATACCGCTCTCCCAAGCTGGTATCCGCCTGCCTCCTTTCCATTCCCCGCTGTCTCAGCCTTATTGACTGCGCCCAGGTCTCACTGACGCCCGCCTCAGCCTCATTGCTTTCTGCTCCGACCTCGCTGATTCCTTCGGGATATCCTTTTTGTGAGTTCTATTTTATACAGGAATTCTCCCAATTTCAATAGATTTTCATTAAATATTTTTAAAAAACATAAAATAATTTACAAAAATAAAGATTGCTATTTTCCCCCAATTCGATATAATGAATATCATGGAACGCACAAAAATTAAGAAGATACTATAAGGAGACGATATGCCATGGCAAAATTAGCGATTCAGCCTGACAAAAAAATCAGCAAAATTCGCAGAGAAATCTACGGGCATTTTTCCGAGCACCTCGGAAGATGCATCTACGGAGGCTTTTATGTCGGCGAGAACTCCCCGATCCCAAATGTACACGGGATGCGCACGGATGTGGTCGAGGCTCTGCGCCAGATCAGAATCCCGGTGCTCCGCTGGCCCGGCGGATGCTTTGCCGACGAATACCACTGGATGGACGGCATCGGCCCGAAGGCAAACCGCAAGAAAATGGTCAACACAAACTGGGGCGGCGTCACCGAGGACAACAGCTTCGGCACGCATGAGTATTTCGAGCTCTGCGAACAGCTCGGCTGCGAAGCCTATGTCAACGGCAATCTCGGCAGCGGCACCGTGCGCGAGATGTCCGAGTGGGTAGAATACATTACCTTCGACGGAGTATCCCCGATGGCAGACCTGCGCCGCGCAAACGGCCATGAGAAGCCCTGGAAGCTCCCCTGGTTCGGCGTCGGCAACGAGAACTGGGGCTGCGGCGGCAATATGCTGCCCGAATACTACGCGAATGAGTACCGCCGCTACCAGACCTTCGTGAGAAATTACAACAACGCGGAACATATCAATAAGGTTTGCTGCGGTCCGAACGACAGCAACTACGAGTGGACAAGAATCGTTCTGGAAAACTGCTTCCGCAGCTGCGACCCGTCGCTCCACGGGAATCTGGACGGGCTTTCCCTGCACTACTATGTGGTTCCGGGACCTTGGGAGAACAAGGGCAGCGCCACCGATTTCGATGAAAAGACCTGGTACAAGACGCTCTCCAAGGCGTATTTTATGGATGAACTGCTCCGGAAGCATTCCGCAATCATGGATGAATTCGACCCGGAGCGCAAGATCTCTCTCGTGGTCGACGAGTGGGGCGGATGGTACGACGTAGAGCCGGGGACGAATCCGGGCTTCCTGTACCAGCAGAACACAGTGCGCGACGCGCTTCTTGCCGGCATCACCCTGAATGTGTTCAACAAGCACTCCAGCCGCGTGGGCATGGCAAACCTGGCACAGACGATCAACGTGCTCCAGTCCGTCATCCTGACCGAGGGCGCGGATATGATCCTGACGCCAACCTACCATGTGTTTGATCTCTACAAGGAGCATCAGGGAAATATGCTTTTGGAGAGCTCGATCGACACGGCTTCCATCGGCATGGAGGAAGAATATCAGCTGCCGTGGATCACGGAGTCCGTATCTGAGGGCGAGGACGGCGTTTTACATATTACTCTGACGAACGCTTCCCTCACGGAAGCCTGCCCGATCGACGTCGAGATCAGTGGGCGCAAGGCGGCCGCGGTCCAGGGCGAGATCGTCTGCGGAGCGATGGCTGCAAAAAACACCTTCGAAGAGCCTCAGCGCGTGACCGCGGAAAAATTCTCGGACTTCCGCTGCGAGAACGGCGCGCTTTCTCTCACGCTTCCGCCGCGCAGCGTGCTGCATATGAACGTAAGGACTGACGCCTGAAGCGAAACAATTTAAGCGAAACAATTTATCACATGAATGATACAGGCAAAACAAAAAGCCTCCGCGTCTGCAGGAAATGCCTGCCGTACGCGGAGACTCGTGAAGAATTCTTTCAAAAGCTGGAAGCTTACATCGACAACCTGGCCGAGGAGGATCGCGCAGATCAAGAGCACTATGAGGCGCGGCTCAAAGCGTGCGCCCAGTGTCCGAACCTGTCCGACGGTATGTGCGTGCTCTGCGGCTGCTATGTGGAGCTGCGGGCCGCGCTAAAGCTGCGCCGCTGCCCGGACGTCGTGCGGAGATGGTGAATGTCTTACGCGCCATCTGAAATCTCCGGCGGCTTTTCCGTCATATGCAGCGGCGCTCCCTTCGGCGGCTTTTCTGCCATATATAACGGTGACTTTCCGGCTGCGTCTGATGTGCCGCGTCGTCTTACTCCTTCGGGCTGTAGTTGACGCGCACCCGGATGTCCTGGTTGTAGTTGCCGAAGCCCTTGCCGAAGAGTGTGATTCCGCCGACGTTTCTGGCGGGATCCTGCACCTGGAAGCGGAAACGCAGATCATCCTGAGAACCCAGGTTGAGTTTATCCGTAGTGACCTCTGAAATCTTCATGCCGTCGATAAACGTCCCCTGATGGTTGATCACCAGCATCTTCAGCAGGCCGTACTGGTTCCAGTTCGGGAACCACCAGCTCGGCGTAAACATACCGTGCACGTCCCCGAAATCCCCGGGGCTCGTCCACAGGCCAAGCCGCACCCCGTTCAGGAAAAACGAGATGTCCGAGGGCCAGTCGCTGTTGGTGCCGGGAGCCTCGCTGCTGATCTCAAAAGAAATCGTCAGCTGATCGATCTTCTGTCCGGCCGGAAGCATATTGGGGATCAGATAGTCGATATGCCCCTTCGCAAACCAGAGGATCTGTGCGTCCACATGGCTGGGATGGGCGAAATAACGTGGATCGTCCACCGTCCCGATCAGATTTTTCGTGGTGGACAGGCCGCAGGTCGGGAAAATCACATAGTTAAAATAATTGCCGACCGGAATATCGATCGTATAGCTGTCGGCGTCCGGATCCGCGTCCTTCGTGGCAATGTCGATGAGAATCTTGTCGATGTTCATCCGGCAGACCTTCTGGTTGCCGTGTCCGGAATATTCGCTCAAGATCGTAACGATGCCGCTCTCCTCAAGCTTTTTGACATGGCTGGTGAGCGCCCCGTTCGTAATCCCAAGCGCCGATGCGAGCTCCCCCATATTCATCTCCCTGTTTTCCAGGAGGATTTTTATGATTCTTATGCGGAGCTCCGAGCCGAGCGCCTTGAAGATCGCCGCTCCGTCGTCGATGTTTTTTATGTAAAGCATATGACTACTTCCTTTGTCCGTTTTTACCGCCTGGCGGCTGCCGCTGCCAGCACAGCCTGTAACTGCCGGACAGCTTAACTATACAGATTATACCTAAAATTTTTTCGGATTTCTACTATTATTTTTCACACAGGAGGTCTGTTATGGATGAATCAAAGAATCTGAAGTTTAACGAGCC
The DNA here is from genome assembly GCA_947627645.1 of uncultured Lachnospiraceae bacterium. Classification (GTDB taxonomy): domain Bacteria; phylum Bacillota; class Clostridia; order Lachnospirales; family Lachnospiraceae; genus Choladousia. The sequence continues at coordinate 9,387 of CANQWV010000074.1, forward strand.
GTGGATCCTGCAGCGCGCGGATCCGTATGTATACCGGCACACCGACGGCAGTTATTATTTCACCGCGTCCGTCCCTGCCTACGACGGGATCGTGCTGCGCCGCTCCGACACCCTGGCCGGACTCGCAGACGCGCCAGAGGTTGAGATCTGGCACAAGCACGAGAAAGGGATCATGAGCCTGCACATCTGGGCTCCGGAGCTCCACTATCTGGACGGGAAATGGTACATCTACTACTCCGGCGGCGACGTCGACGACAAATGGGAGATCCGTCCCTACATCCTGGAGTGCCAGGGGCAGGATCCGCTCTCCGATCCGTGGGTCGAGAAGGGCAAAATGAAACGCGCAAAGGGAGACGTATTCTCCTTTGAGGCCTTTTCCCTGGACGCCACGATTTTTGAAAACAAAGGAAAGCGCTATTATGTCTGGGCGGAAAAGGTGAGCGTGTATCCCCAGATCTCCAATCTGTATATCGCGGAGATGGAAACGCCCTGCAGCCTGAAGACGGTGCAGGTCATGCTGACGACGCCGGACTACGACTGGGAACGCGTCGGCTTCTGGGTCGACGAAGGGCCTGCCGTCATCCATAACAAAGGTAAGATTTACCTCACCTACTCCGCCTCCGAGACCGGCCCTGCCTACTGCATGGGTATGCTCACGGCGGACGAGGACTCCGACCTGCTCGATCCGCGTTCCTGGACAAAGGAGCGCTATCCGGTGCTCACAAGCGATCCGTCCCTTGGCATCTATGGCCCCGGGCACAACAGCTTTACGGTCGACGAGGACGGAAACCCGATCATGGTCTACCATGCGCGAACCGAGGAAAAGATCATCGGCGATCCGCTGTACAATCCGAACCGCCATGCGATGCTGATGCGCCTGAAGTTCGACCCCGAGACCGGGCGTCCGATCTTCTCCTACACTTGAGCGCTGGCTGATATTTTTTGAACATTCCGAGGTCTGACTGCCGGACATGGCAGCCAGACCGATTTTATTTGTTGACTATTTTTGTTCCCGCCATGAAATACGAAATCCAGTCTCGCCTCTGACGCTCGTCTGCTTCTGCAGCCCGCTCATAGCATATCGGATCCGGACCCGCATCTGACATTCTCCTACTTCTGCGACTCAGTCATGGCATATGGGATCCAAACCCGCATCTGGTTTTCCCCGCGGTTGCCCCACACATAGTAGGGAACCGCGGTGATCTCGCAGGCCGTCCGCTGCGGGCGCTGCGCCGTGTAGAGCTGCTCGGTCGGCGCGGTGCGGAAGCCCTTCAAACGCAGCGGCACGACGTCCTCCGGAAGCTCCGCAAGCTTTCCGCCCAGAGAAATCTCCGCGTCCACGTCCACCGACAAGGACAGCACGTCGCCGCCGTTGTCCACGCCCTCCAGGCAGTAGACGAGCGGCCCTCTCTGCAGCGCCACACGTCCCGTGTCAGCCGCAATGCGCGCAGACGGATAGAGGAACTGCGCCCGGCCGTCCAGTTCCAGCTCAAGCTGGTCTCCCTCGGTCATATCCTGCAGATAGACGTACCCTCGCACCGGCTCCGTCTGACACTCCTGTCCGTTTTTCCGGATACGGTACGTCCGGCTCCAGCCCGGGATCCGCACGGCCAGGCATCTTGTGCCGCAATCCACACGGTACCGGATCGTAAAATCGTACGGGTAAGCCGTCTCGCACGTCACGGAAAAACCGTCTCCAAAATCGATCTTCCCGGCCGCATACAGATGGCAGAACGCATACGTGCATATTACGGTGCGGCTGACAAGAAAGCTTTAGAGCCGCATGGGAGAAAACACGGGATTCAGCCTGGTGAATTATTTCTGTCTGGCAAAATCCAGTTCGAGCGTCCCCCGTATCGCGTTGAGATCCCGTATCTCCAGCTCTTCGCAGACCTTGGGCAGATTCTGGACGATGCGGAAGATGGTGCCGGGATCGGCGAAGCTGGCCGTGCCCACGCACACCGCCTGAGCTCCAGCGAGGATAAATTCCAGCACGTCTTCGGCGCAGCACACACCACCTACGCCGATGACGGGGATCTGTACCACGCTGGCAACGCGCCATGACGAGTGTTTGCCTCGGCATATCGGCGAACTGCAAGACGCCGGATCAAGCTTCTCTGCTGAGTATTTATCTGGTCGGTTTCCAGCTTCCGCTTTCAGGAGCCGTGCTTGCTCTCCCGGATATGGTGGAGATGTTCACTCAGCCGTTTATCTCGGCTTACTGGGCATGGAGCGGCAGCATTGAGGGAG
>CANQWV010000075.1 GCA_947627645.1 uncultured Lachnospiraceae bacterium
GCAGGCCATCGCATGGATCGCCTCCCAGAGCGCGCCCGCGTTGTTCGCGAGCAGCACCTTCTTGCCCAGGCCCAGCAGGAAGCGGTGCACGCCCTGCGCAAACTCCTCCACGCTCTCCCGCCTGCCGCGCAGCTGCGCGTCGATCGTCTTGTACTGGACGATCGGCCCGGCGATCAGCTGTGGAAACATCGTCACATACGCGCCGAACGAGATCAGATTCTTCTGCACCTCGGCCTCGCCGCGGTAGACGTCGATCGTGTACGACATGGTCTGGAAGGTATAAAAGGAAATGCCGATCGGCAGCGCGAGCTTCAGCAGTTCAAAACCCGCGCCGCTAAGGCTGTTCACCGTACCGATCACAAAATCCGCATATTTAAAGAAGCCGAGCAGCGACAGGCTGACGACCGACGACACAGCCAGCGCCGCCTTCGCTCCCTTCGGCCTGCCTCTGCGCTTCATGGCGTCCACGGCAATCCCGCCCGCGTAGGACACAAGGATCGTCCCCAGCATCAGCACAATATAGACAGGCTCGCCCCACGCATAAAACGCCAGACTGAAAAGCAACAGCACCAGATTGCGCGCGCCGCGCGGAACTAGATAATAAACTGCCAGCACCGCCGGCAAAAACCGAAACAGAAACAACAGACTGCTGAAAACCATTTGATCAATCTCCCCGGCAGCTTTTTCCGGCCGGCCAGAAGGGCGGCCCTAAAGATCTCAGAAAGCCATAAAAAACAGCATACTTTTTCGTCTGTACTATAGGAAACGACAAAACGATTTTCGTTTTGCTCGTTTCCTGCGCCGAATTTGCGCTGCGTAAGCAGCATATTTCCGATGCAAATTCGTGCGCATCCCCCGGAGGGGCTGTAGCAAACGGAAAACGTATTTGACGTTTGCTCTAGTATACTCAAAACAAGTGGGCTGTTCAAGAGCTTTCTTGCTCTGCGGAGCATTTTTTCAATCAAAAAGTTACTGTTCGCTCCGTGAACAGAAACATCAAAAAGACCCCCTCGTGGCCAGGGGATCTTTTCTCTAGCTAAGCTTAGCTATCAGATTACTTAACTACAACCTTATAGGTAATCGCCTTAAGCGCCCTATAGTAATTGTAAGCCGGCACCTTCACAGTAATCTTGTAGGTGCCTTTCTTTGCCTTCTTCGGGACGACAATCTGCATCTTCTTGCCTTTCAGCTGTACTTTGATCTTCTTTGCCGTCTTCTTGTTAGCCTTCTTTACTGCCTTCACCTTGAAGGTTACGTTTTTCTTGTTGGCCTTCGGAGTCTTGACCTGGAACTTTGTCTTTACGGTCTTCGCCTTCTTCTTGACCTGCGCAGCCTTCACATTGATGGTCTTCTTCTTAGCCGTTACAACCTTCTGAGCATACTTGCTTCCGCTCTTCGGAGCTGCCTTAACCGTAACTTTCACGGTGTACTCGCCTGAATACGGAGGCAGAGCCTTGATCTTCACCTCATAGGTTCCGGAATTCGTCATATCCTTCGGCCATTCAACCTCGAAGTATTCTGCAGGGATCAGGTTGCCGTTGGCATCCTTTACCTGAAGATCTTCCTTCTTCGGAGTCTGATTCGTTCCGTTGTAGGTGATGCTCGGAGCAGTAGCACCGCTAAGAACCTTGCCGGCATCGCCAACTCCGGTCGACGATTTCGCGTCCGCTGCCGAAACAGAGAGCGCCATCACCGAGATCAGCGTTACCAGGCTAAGTACCAGCAAAAAGGCTTTCTTTATGGATTTCATAACCGCATTCCTCCTTTCCCGGGAAATGTATGATAAATGGTGCTTCTGCCACGATTGCACCAGATATCCAAAGTAAATGGTAGAGACAGATATCTCTGATACTGAATTATGTTATAATTTCTATATATTAGCTTAGATTATTGTCTTTAATTATTATCTTTCGTTATATTTTCTGCTATTGACTTCTCTTATCAGCGTCTTTCCTGTCCTCAGTCATCCTTGTCGCTCTGGCCGTAATAGCCGCCGTAGCCGCCATAGTAGCCCTTATAGTACCTGCCGTAGCGGCCATAGTACTTATAATACGCGCGGCTCGCGACCTCGGTCTTGTTCAGCACCACGCCGAGCAGCCTGCAGTCGGCGCGCTCCAGCTGATTCATGGACTGCCGGATCAGCGTCCGCGACGTCTCACCGCTGTTGACCACCAGGATCGCCCCGTCGCACAAGGATGCAACCAGAGCTCCGTCCGCCACGTCGATCAGCGGAGCCGAGTCGACAATCACATAGCGGTAGGTGTCGGAAAGCTTTCCAAACAGCTCGCGGAACCTGGAATCCTCCAGAAGCGAGGACGGGTTCTCCAGCAGATTCGTACAGGGCACCATGTCGCCGTTCTCTACATTCGTCTTATAGACGACTTCCTCGAACTCCGCCTGCCCCGAGAGATAATAGTCGAGCCCCTTCAGCTCCTGCTTGCTGCTGAAGCTGTGCCGGTTCTTCAGCACCGACTTGCGCAGATCCGTGTCCACCAGCACCGTGCGGAAACCAGCCTCCGCCAGCATCCTCCACAGCTGCACGCTCACAAAGCTCTTCCCCTCGTTCGGCGTGCTGCTGATCACCAGAATGATTTTGGTATTTTTACCGCAGAACTTGATATTGATACGCAGGCGGTTGAGTGCCTCTTCCACCGCGTACGGAAGCTCTGGCAGTTCAAGATTCAGGATTTCCATGATCACTTGTCCCCCCGCTCAGACTTTTTTCTCTTCTTCTTCCTTGCCCTCTGCTTCTTGCGCTTCTCATGGCTCTCATTCACCATATCGATATCCGGAATCGAGGTGAGCGGCACAAGGCCAAAATACTTCTCGATGTCCTCCGCCGTGTGCACCGTGTCGTCCAGCATATAGCGCACGATGACAAAGCCGCAGTAGAGCAGGGCGCCAAGCAGGGCGCCGATCAGCGTATATTTGAACAGGCTCGGGCTGGACTTCCGCAGGGCGGCGCGCGCCTCCTGCGCAATGTTCGGCTCCTCCGTCCCCATCGTCTTCGGCAGATAATCGATCGCGACCGCGACGACCGTGTTCGCGATGTCGCACGAAAGCTCCGGATCCCCGCTGCTTGCCGTGACATCCAGGATACGCGTATCGGACGGGTTGCTGATCGTGATCATCTTGGAAAGGCCCTCAGAGTCGAGCCCGGTCACCTTCTCATAGTAATCCTCGGACTGCGTCGGATCCTCCTCCGACTTTCTCTTCTCCGCGCTGCTCTGAAGCTTGTCAACAACCTGGTCGAGCACCGGATAGCTCATGATCAATTCTTCATAGTCCGCCGTCAGGTTCGTACCGATGTTCAGGTCGGTCAGATCCACGACCGAATCGTCCGACGCGGAAACGATGTACATCCTGGCCTCAGACTCATACTGCGGCTCGATCATAAAGTAGGCGTAAGCGTTCAGCAGCACTGCGCCGAGCAGCAGGAAGAAAATGATATACTGGATCTTGTCCAGAAGGATCAGAGCGAGATCCATCAGATCGATCTCCATCTCATCGGAGCTTTCCTGCCGCGCGAAGGCGTCGCTCGTGATCACCTTCAGCTCTGAGGCGTCGCCTTCCACTTTCTTCTCCACAACATTCATACAACATTCTCCATTCGTAAGATATGTATTTCTAACTCAGGCTTCTTTCAAACTTTTTCAAACTTTTTCAAACTTTTTAACTTCTTTCAAACTTCTTCGTAGAAGAGCTCCAGCACAGCCGCGGCGACGCTCTCCTCATCCGGCGTGAGCATGATCGTATCGAACCTGTCGACTGAGGTCTCCCCGGTGATCTTCGGCGGCTCCAGGTATTCGTTGGAGCGGAACGCCTTCGCGAGCTTGCTGATGTCCTTGCCCGACAGGGAGGTCACCATGTAGTCCCCAAGCGAATCATAGAGGCTGCGGAAGAAGGTCTCATCCTTCATGAGCTTATCCATGAAGATCGGCTGAGCGTTGGCCAGGTACTGATCCTGCCTCCGCATACGGCCTTCGTTCGTCCCGTCGCCCACATTCATGCGGTCGTGTATATAGTGCACCGCCTGCTCGTCGGTCAGCTTCACCGTCTCGCCCAGCTTCAGGCTCGGATCCGCCTCGGAGAAATCGTCCTCGATCGTGACCGTGACTCCGCCGAGCTCGTGGTTGATGATCCCGATACAGTCCATATTGAGCGCGAGGTACCCGTCGATCGGCTGATCGTACAGGAGATGGGAGACCGAATACACCGCGTTCTCACAGCTGATCTCCTTTCCGTCTCCGGTGGAGTGCGCAAGCGCGATCTGCTCTTCAAGCTGTCCCACAAAGCTTCCATCCTCCTCCAAGGCCCTCACTGTCGTCACCGTATTTCGGTCGATCGGGAACACCGTGTAGGTATTCGCGTTCTGGTCGACGACCACCAGCAACAGGACGTCGCACTGGCCTTCGCCCTTATACTCTTCACGCTCATCGTCGACCTTTCCCCTCGCATCTACGCCCATGAAGAGGTAACTCTTCATCCTCGTCCTGCGCCTGCAGCGGACGCCGTTGAGCTCCACTACATTGTACAGGTCGCGGTGCAGGAACTGATCCAGGCTGAAATAGTCTGTGTTGTCAACCACGACGAACATGACTGCCAGAAGGATTCCCAGAACCGCCAGAACCGCTGGGAAGATCAACGCCTTTTTCTTGAGGCGCTTTATATCCTCTTCCGTACGCCTGGTTCTGCCGTGCCGGGATCTCCGGCGGTCGACGCCCACGCGCACCCTGCGACGACGCTGTCCTTTCATAATCTATGCCACCTGTCCTGTCAGTTTCCCGAGATATGCCCAAGCAGGCCTGCCATGAGCTCCATCCCGCCTTCCGGATTCTTCATCTCCAGGAAAAGCAACGCCGCCAGAATGACAAACAGCAGCACACTTGCGATAATGACTAACGTATCTTTTTTCACCATAATCTCTCCTCAAATTCCAAGCAATCTGCAGCCGTCGGCGTCGATCCGCTGCAGGCACTCGCGTCCCAGCTTCTTCTCCAGCACCGCTCGTCCCTCCGCAAGATTCGGCGGCCTGCGGTGAAGGCTGTGGCAGTCGCTTCCAAGCACATGGGCCTGTCCGTCGCGGAACATCCGCACCAGATGGCCTCTCTTCCGCCAGTCTGTCAGGCTCTCCGCATTGATCTGCACATGGACGGGAAGCTCCAGAATCTCCTGGATACGGCGCTTATTCCCCGGCAGATCCAGATAGCGCTCCAGATGCGCAAGCAGAATGCGGTACCCGCGCTCCTCAATCAACGTCTCCACCTCGTCGATGTCCGAAGACTCCCACGGCATGAACGGCATTTCAAGAAGCAGGAGGTTTGTCCCCTCGATCGTCAGGCTGTCCAGCTTCTCCGCGCGGCTGATCCCCCGAAAGAAAGCGACCTCAGCCCCATGCCGGAGCTGCAGCGGATATCCCGCCAGATGCTCCCGCAGGAGCGCCTCGGCGCGTGCCCTCTTCTCCAGAAAATGTTCCACACGATCTCTCGATGCATAAAAATGCGGCGTGGCAACAATCATATCCACACCTTGCTCTACAGCCATCTCAAGCATTCTGCACGATGTATCAGCATCCCTGCTTCCATCATCAATACCAGGCAGGATATGAGTATGAAAATCAATGATCTCACTATCCATATGTTCTCACGGTCCATTCCTTTTGATATATCATTAGATATACCATTGATATATCAGATTGATGTGTCAGACTAAACGGATGGATCTGACTGAAAGGTCACTAACAATATGCACTCTCATTCTACCTTCTTCCGGAACGAGTTCAGTATACACCAAGATATTGTATCTGTCAAAGGAATTCATGCCTATATTTTAATATAGGATAAATTTCCATTTTGCCTAGAACAGGCGTCAACACCCAAAATAATACGAAAAAGCAGACTTTTTACGGCATTTCTGCCTCAAAAATTACACAAACTATACCACAAACTCACAAAAATGTCAAAACCTAGGAAGATTTTCGTTTCTACAGGAAATCTAACAAACTTTAATCCCCTTTCCCATGTTTTCTTGACAAATGCCACAAAAAAAGTTATCCTGTTTCAGGCTGCACCAGGTATTACCGCAAAAACATGGTAATTTTGTGCAGAAAATCACAGATTATTTCCAAAAAGAAAGGAAAAATTATTATGACAGACCGCTCCATCCCATTTCACGGCATCTCGGGCAGCAGCCTGAAGCTGATCGCGATCGTCACCATGTTCATCGACCACAGCGGAGCGACGGTGATCCGGGCGCTCCAGCGTCACCCCGCCATCGCCTCAGACCCAGAGCTCCAGGCACTGTGGCAGCAGATTTACAATATATCCCGCGACATCGGCCGTCTGGCGTTTCCGATTTTCTGCTTTCTCCTGGTCGAGGGCTTCCTGCACACACGCAATGTCTGGAAATACACGCGGCGGCTTTTTCTCTTCGCGCTGATCTCAGAGGTTCCCTTCGACGTCGCGCTCAAGACCGGCTGGTACGATCCAGGCAAACAGAATGTGTATTTCACGCTGCTGATCGGCCTCCTCGTGCTGATCGGCATCCGCTGGATCACCGACAACGATTCGCGCAATCTGTTTCTCGCCGTAATCCCGATCGCCATCGGTATGTATGTGGCGCTGAAGCTTGACACGGACTACAATTACAAAGGCGTCTTCCTGATCGCGATCCTCTACCTGATGCGGCACAGCCGCCTCTATCAGTGCATCGGCGGGGCCGCCGCGATCTCCTGGGAGCTGCCCGCGCCGCTTGCTTTTCTCCCCGTTTACCTATATAATGGGGAGCGCGGCCTGCGGCTGAAGTACGTGTTCTACTGGTTTTACCCGGCGCACCTGATGCTGCTCTACGCGCTCAAGACTTACGTGATCCCGGCGCTGCCGCTGTAAACCACCATGACTCATCGCGCCCGGGAGCCGACCCTTTTGCAGACGGATAGCGCAGTCGACGTCCTCCCATATTGCCATAGTGCACGCCAGGGAATCGGGGCACTCATCCGGATGCCTGTATCGGAATCGAACCGTACATCTTGTATAAGGAAAGAAACGCGATTCCAATCACGCAAACAGACAAAAAGAATGGAGAAATATGCATATGAACAAAAAAGAAGTCCTAGAGATCCGGCGGCTGTTCCACCCGGACCGCTGCCCCATCACACGCATCTGCGGCTGCTATGTAGACGCGGATAAAAATAAGAAGACGAAGCTGAAGGAGGCGTTTCTCTCGCTTCCCGACGAAGAAATGTACAAATACTTCGACATTTTCAAGAAGACGCTCTCCGGCACGATTGGGCGGAACCTGCTCGACATGGAGTTCCCGCTTGCGCAGGAGTCCGGCGGCGGCACACAGGAATTCCTGATGAGGCTGCGCGGCAGCCGGCTCCAGGACGACGAACTCCTCGACGAATTCTACGACAAGGTGATCGAGACCTTCCTCTGCCCGGAGAACTATTACATAATCCTGATCCATGCGGCATACGACATCCCGCGCAAAGGTACCGACAACCTGGAAATGTTCGACGCCTCTGAAGATGTGTACGAGTTTGTGCTGTGCTCGCTCTGCCCGGTCAAGCTGACAAAACCGGGGCTGAGCTACAACGAAGAGACAAACACGATCACCGAGCGCATCCGCGACTGGTTCGTGGAAGTACCTGCGGCAGGCTTCCTCTTCCCGGCCTTCTCGGACCGCAACACGGATATCCACAGCATCCTCTACTACTCCCGCAACCCTGAGGAGCTCAACGAGGAGTTTGCCCGTCTGCTGCTGGGCTGCGAGCTGCCGCTCACCGCGGCCTCCCAGCGCGATACCTTCAACACGCTGGTGGCGGAGACCCTGCACGAGGAATGCACCTACGAGACGGTCAAATCGATCCACGAGACGCTGAACGGCCTGCTGGAGGAGCGCAAGGACGATCCCGAGCCGCTCGCCCTCGACAGGGACGATATGAAGCGGCTGCTGTCCGCAAGCGGCGTCCCCGGCGAGGCTCTGGAACACTTCGACGAGGACTTTGAGGAGGCAGGCGGGGACGCGCAGACCTCCCTGTATGTGTCCAACGTCGCGCAGACGCGCAAATTCGAGATCCGCACGCCCAGCATCGTCATCCAGGTCAAGCCGGAGTGTGCCGATCTGATCGAGACGCGCGTGCTCGACGGCCGCACCTGCTTCGTGATCCCGGCCGACGACTCCGTGGAGGTCAATGGAATTCCGGTGCGGACGGCGCATATGAGCTAGGACTCACCCCAGCGGTGCGGACGACGCACGTAAGCTAGGACTCACCCCAGCACCCCGCATAATTTCAATACCCAATAGCCGAGCCCGAGCACCCAGCTTGTGAACACGCCGTAGAGGATGACCGGGCCGGCGATCGTGAAGATTTTGCAGCCGATGCCGAAGACCTGCCCCTCCTTCTTGAATTCGATCGCAGGGGCCGCCACTGAGTTTGCGAAACCCGTGATCGGCACGAGCGTCCCTGCGCCGCCGAATTTCGCCAGCTTCTGGTACAGGTTGCACCCGGTCAGCAGGACGCTTAAGAGCACAAGCAGCAACGAGCACCAGCTTCCCGCTGTCTCCTTGTCAAGCCCTGCCTGCCCGAAGCCGTTGAGGATGAGCTGCCCGACTGTGCAGAACGCCCCTCCTGTCACAAATGCCCTGCACATATCCAGGAACAGATTGTGTGTCGGCGTCACGTGCTTTACATAATCCTGGTACTCCTGCTGTTTTTCCTGCTTTTCCGCCTCTGTCATGTGTTATCTTCCTTTTCCGTTCGAGTCGGACGACCCGCGCAGGAGCAAATTATCCCTTGCCGCTCCATGACACACGCAGCTTCTGCCCTGCCGTGCCCGTTTCGTCCGCTATTCCCCAGTATGCCTCTTTTTTCTGAAAAAATACGGGCTTTACAAAGCAAACAGACACGCAGAAACGATTTACTCGTCAAATGGAAGAATTCAAAGTCAGCCCAACGGCAGCGCACCACAAAGCTTTCACTTACAGCAGCCGCTCCCGGATTACCTTCAGGACTCCGTCCTGCGCGTAGGACAGCGCCTCGTGTTTTGCGACCTCCTTCAGCTGCGGATGTGCGTTCTGCACCGCATAGCTCTCCCCGGCGCGCTCGAGCATCCCGATATCGTTGCAGTTGTCGCCAAAGGCCATCGTCTCGTCCGGCGCGATCCGCAGAGCCTTCTGAACCGACGCCAGCGCGCTTCCCTTGTCCGACTCCAGGCTCATGCAGTCGACCCAGATATTTCCCGCCACCATGACATTCAGGCGGTCGGCGAACCGCGCGCAGACCTGGCTGCACGCCGCGTCGATCCCGCCTCCGGTGTGGTACAGCGTGATCTTGTTGCTCTGATCGCACAGCGGAAGCAGGTCGTCGACAATCTGAAACTTGATGCGGTAGCTGTCCCTCAGCAGTGAGACAAAGACCTCGTCCTCCGTCTCGATCCAGATCGATTCCGGCGTGGACAGCATGACATGGCCGCCCTCCCAGCTGCGCAGATAGCGCACCAGCTCCTCCGCAACCGCCGGATCGATCAGCCTCCTCGCCAGCGTCTGCCCGCCCCGGATCACGATTGAACCGTTCTCCGCAATAAAAATGATATCATCCGCGACCGGCTCGAACACGTGCCGCATACTTGCGTACTGACGTCCACTCGCCGCCACAAAGATGATATCCCTTTTCTTCAGCTCGCGTATAATCCCATAGATCTCCGGGTTGATCCGGTCCGTCCCGTCCGGCACCAGCGTCCCGTCGATATCCGACACCACCAGCTTAATCATATTCTTCGATTCACTCCTATCGGTATAATCTAGGTCGATGAAGGCGGAAGCTTCTCGTACAGGATCTCGTGGAACTGCCCGCCGCAACGCTCCAGCTCGCCGAGCACCCGGTCGATCCCCTGCCTCGTCTGATACCAGTTCTCCCGGCTGATGCCCTTCGTCACAACCGGACAGACCAGAAATTCCGTGTCCGGGAACTGCTCCTGATAGTACATGAGGCTGCGCCGCGCGTGGAACGCCTGACAGCAGAGGATTGCCCTGCCGACCTGTACTCCAAGCGCCTCCGTCCTCTTCCGGGAAAAAATCGCGTTTTCGTATGTATAAGTCGCCTGGTCTTCCCGCAGGACCGCCTGCTCCGGCACGCCGCACCGCCGCAGGACGCCGCAGAGATAATCGCACTCGGTCTCGCAGCTTTCTTCTGTCTCCGGCGGTACGAAGCGCCCTCTCAGGATACTGTACTTGCCCGACGGCATGATATACGGAGCATAGCCCGCGTGATACAATCTGGCGGCATACTTCGCCGTGTCCGGATAGCTGCCGCCCGGCACAAAGATGATGTCCGAGCGCCGCGGCTCATTTTCCACAAAAATAAAATCGGTAATACACTGGTAAAACTGCATACGCTTTTGTCCCTCCCGGCACCCGGCGCCAGATCAGGCAGATCGTCCCGGACTACAAAATAGCTAAAATCATGCAGATCACACCCAGACTGCACAACGGCTAAAATCAGACAGATTACGCCCAGACTGCACAGCGGCTAAAATCATGCAGATCACGTCCAGACTGCACAGCGGCTAAAATCATGCCCGGACTGCACAGCAGCCATCGGCAAAACGCCTCCGGGAAGGACTGATCAAAGCGTCCACCCGGAGACGTCTTGACGCACAACAGTGCCCATTTAATTTCCCGAACCATTCTGTGGCAGCTTAAACGAGCTCTTCAGCGACACGATGCGGTTGAACACGAGCGCGTCCGGGCAGGAATCCTTCGCATCCACGCAGAAGAAGCCCTGGCGCACAAACTGGAAGCTGTCGTAGGCCTTCGCCTCGCCAAGCGCGGGCTCGAGCAGGCAGTCCCTGCGCACCGTCAAAGAATTCGGGTTCAGATTGAGGGAGCCGTCCTCGTTGTAGACGCCCTTCTCCTCGTCGATGATATTCTCATACAGGCGCACTTCCGCGCGCACCGCGGTCTTCGCGGCCACCCAGTGGATCGTACCCTTGACCTTGCGCCCCTCAAAGCCGCTGCCGCACTTTGTCTCCGGGTCGTAGGTACAGTGGATCTCCGTCACGTTTCCGTCCGCGTCCTTCTCAAAGCCGACGCACTTCACAAAGTACGCGCCCATCAGCCGCACCTCGTTGCCCGGGAACAGGCGGAAATATTTCTTCGGCGGGTTCTCCATAAAGTCCTCGCGCTCGATGTAGAGCTCCCGGCCGAACGGCACCTTGCGCATACCGAGCTCCGGATTTTCCAGATTTCTCTCGACGTCGAGGTACTCAATCTGATCCTCCGGGTAATTGTCAATGATCAGCTTCACCGGGTCAAGCACCGCCATCATGCGCGGGCGCTTCAGCTTCAGGTCCTCGCGGATGCAATACTCGAGCATCGCATAGTCGACCGAGCTGTTGCTCTTGCTGATGCCGCAGAGCTCCACAAATCTCTGGATCGACTCCGGCGTGAACCCGCGGCGGCGCAGCGCGGCGATCGAGACAAGCCGCGGATCGTCCCAGCCGTCCACGATGCCCTCCTCCACCAGCTTCTTGATGTAGCGCTTGCCCGTCACAACGTTCGTCAGGTACAGCTTCGCGAACTCGATCTGCTTCGGCGGCTGCT
>CANQWV010000076.1 GCA_947627645.1 uncultured Lachnospiraceae bacterium
GTTTCCCGTTCAGATTCCGCTCCGTCCTGAATCAGCTTCTGAAGATAGGAGCGCGTCAGCTCTGGAAACCGCGCGGCGAGTATGCGGTCCAGCCGATCGCCTTCCTCCTCTGCGCTGATCGCTATGCTTTGCAGATCTGAATCAAACTCATCCATCTACGTTTCCCTCGCCTTCTTTTTCGGGGTCAGAAACGAAAAATCCTCCTCGCGGTACAGCGTGAAGAGCGCAAGCACCGCAAGCCCGGTCCCGACGCACACATAGCAATCTGCGACATTGAAGACCGGGAAATCAATCGCGGATACATACAGAAAATCAACCACATAATGCCGGAACAGGCGGTCCAGCATATTCCCGGCTGCGCCGGAGGCGATCAGTATACAGATCAACCGCAGAAAAAGATAATGACGCCCCGCCGGAAGCCGGAGGTATACATATACAGCCGCCGCCAGCATCACCGCAGCTACAGCGACGAAGAACCACTGGCGGTTCGTCAGCATACCGAACGCCGCGCCGCGGTTCTCCAGGTAAAACAGTTCCAGAACACCGGGAATCACCGGAACTCCGGCCTTTCCGGCAAGCCGGGCGACGGCCAGGTATTTTGTGAGCTGATCGATTCCGACCAGCGCAATGCAACAAAGGACGCCGCACAGGAGCATGGCAGGATTCCTTCTTTTCATGATGACCCTTCCTCTGCTATTTTCATCTGCTTTCGCGGACGCCCGCCCGCGTTTTCAGCAGCACAGCTGCCGCAGGCCAGGCTTTCACACACGTTCAGCCCGCGCTTTTTGGCAGCATAATCTTCGTTAAACAAGTTTCGCCATGCAGCTTTCTCACGCGCGCTCGTCCGCGTTCAGCTGTCCAAGCGCCTCGAGCATCTCCTGCTCGGTAACCGTCGTGTCGATGCAGGCCCGTCCGAGCTTCTTCAGAAGAATGAACTTCACCTTTCCGGCCTCCATCTTTTTATCCTTCTTCACCGCGTCCACGACCGTCTGTGTGGCTACCCCGTCGAACGAGATCGGCAGTCCGAAGCCGACGTTCATGTCGCGGATCTCATAGAACTCATCCTCATCGATCAGCCCGCGCTGCCAGGAGATGTAGGCGGCCGCGACAAAGCCGATCGCCACGCACTCCCCGTGCAGCAACTGAAAACTCTTGGACTTCTCCAGCGCGTGCCCGAGCGTATGTCCGAAATTGAGCAGCGCACGGTCTCCCTTCTCCTTCGGATCCTTTTCCACGACATAGCGCTTGATCTGGCAGTTCCGGTTTACCAGCTCCAGCAGCGTGTCCGTGTCCCGCTCGCCGATCTCGCCCATATGGTCGATCTGCCACTCGTAGAACCCTGCGTCGAGGATCAGCCCGTGCTTCAGGCTCTCCCCCATGCCGCTCGCGAACTGCTCCTCAGAGAGGGAACGCAGCGTTGCGACGTTGCTGTAGACCAGGCAGGGCTGGTGGAACGCGCCGACCATATTCTTGTACTGGTCAAAATCCACGCCGGTCTTCCCGCCGATGCTGCTGTCGATCTGCGCAAGCAGCGTCGTCGGTACCTGAATGAAGCGGATCCCGCGCAGGAATGTGGCCGCCGCAAAGCCGGTCATGTCACCGACGACGCCTCCGCCAAGCGCGAGCAGATAATCCTTACGGTCGAACCCGGCCTCGATCAGCTTCGTGTACAAACCACGGACTGCGTCGAGTGTCTTATGCTCCTCCCCTGCTTCCAATACATAGGTCTCGACCTGCGCACAGCAGCCGGCGGCCAGGCCCTGAACCTCCTCCAGATACAGGGGCGCGACGTTGGAATCCGTCACCACGCAGATCCGATGCCCCTCGCAGCCGAGTCCCCGCAGCCTGTCAGGAAGCTCATCAAACGACTTTCGCAGCACGATCTCGTACGGCTCATTCCCCTCTGTTTTCACCACAAGAACGTCTTCGATTCTCTGTGTTTTCATACTTGTTCTTCCTCCGGATTGTTCTATGAAATGTACTTCTCGATCTCGACCATACAGCGCCCCTTCTTCGTCTGCCCGACCGCTTTCCCATAGCGGAACCTGCCAAGCCCCCGCACGGACACGAGATCGCCTTCCTTCAGCGCGTACGCGTTCGTGGTGCTTAGCCTGCCGTTGACAAACACCCTGCCCTCTTCGATCAGCGAGAGCAGGCTGCTCCTGGATGCGCCAAACGCGAGCGCCATCACGCTGTCCAGGCGCACAGATGCAACGCTGCCCCGCACGGTTTCTGTCTTCGGCGTATAGCAGAACCCGGAAGGACTGCACAGCGCGCATTTCACCGAGGTATGGCGGATGCGCGTCAATTCTTCGCAGATCATCGGCGCGAGACTCTTATGGCAGAACAAATACCACGCTTCCTCGCACAGGGCGATATCCCCTGTCTTCGCCCGGTCGATTCCCAGGCTCATGAGAGCGCCGAGGATATCCCGGTGTGAAAGCGCCTCCGCGAAGCGGGCGTTCACAGGCTCAATGCGCACGCAGGCAATCGGATACTCCAGGCCGCCCGAAGCAAGGCGATCGTCATCCTCTCCGCCGCTCATCCCACGCGCCGCGCCCCGGGGCTCCTCCTCGTCAGCCGGATTTTTCACATAGGTCTGCGCATAAGCAGGAGCATCAGGTACAAATGCCGCTATCTGACGCTCCGCTCCCGCATAACCGCCAAAAGTTTCCCCTTTGATCCAGGAAAACTTTTGTATGGTCTGATGCAAAATATTCTGTTCATTTAAATTCAAAAAATCTGTAAACGTGACACAGCTCCTGCGCTCCGCAAGGTTCGCAAGCTCCCGGATCCGTTTCTCCAGCAATTCATCCTTTTCCATTCTGGCCTTCCACTTTGATCGTTTTTCTTAATCCTCCGGCCTAAAACCTTGTCCCGAACGACGGCACATCAAACGCGCCGCTTAAGATCTCCTGAAAATCTCCCGAGATGTCGACGTTCTCCGGCGTGATGATGAAGATATAGTTGCTGATCTTCTGGAGGTTGCCGTGGATCGCATAGCAGGAGCCGGACGAAAAATCGATGATCCTCTGCGCCAGGTCGAGATCAAGCCCCTCCATGTTCAGGATGACCATGCACTCATCGAGCAGAGTCTCAGTGATCTCCCTCGCATCCTCCATGCTCTTTGGACGGATCACACAGACCTCCATGCTGCTGCCGTGCTTCACGCTGCGCATCGGGGAGATCTTGGAAGAACGCGGCGTCTTCACCTTCGACCGCGCGCTGGCCGCTCTCTCCGGCTGCGGCTTGGCCGCCTCGGCCTGGCCTCCCGACGGCTCATCGTAATCGTCGTCCTTCGCGCTCCTCAGGATCCGCTTTCTCGGCTTGTCCTCTTCGAAATCATCGTAGTCATCATATTCATCATCGAAGTACTCTTCTTCCTCAAAACCGTTGTCATTCACCTTCATAAAGCTTAAGAACTTTTCCAATGCACTCATTTCTGCTATCTCCCCTCTGCGTCGGCCTTCGGGTAAAAACGCTCTCCAAAAATACCAGTACCGACACGAACCATTGTAGCGCCCTCTTCGATCGCGACTTCATAGTCCCCCGTCATCCCCATACTGAGACAATGCATACTCACATTATCAATGTTTTTTTGCCTGATGTCAACACATAAATTGCTCAATTTTCGAAAGTACGGGCGATTTTCTTCAGCATTTTCTGTAAACGGCGCGATCGTCATCAGCCCCTCCACCCGGATATTGCGCAGGACGCTGATCTCGCGGATAAAGTCCTCGGCGTCCTCCGGACGGATGCCGTCCTTGCTCTCCTCCCCGGCCACATTGACCTCGACAAGTATGGGCATGACGATCCCAAGCTTTCCTGCAGCCTCATCGATCGCCTCCGCAAGGCGTACCGAGTCCACCGAGTGAATCATGCACACCTTGTCAATGATATACTTAATCTTATTCCTCTGCAGGTGCCCGATCATGTGCCAGCGGATATCGTCCGGAAGCTGCGGGTATTTCTCCCGGATTTCCTGCGGCTTATTCTCCCCGAACTCGCGCGTCCCCGCCGCATACGCCTCAGCGATCAGCTCCACCGGCTTTGTCTTGCTCACGGCGATCAGCGTCACCTCTTCGCGGCTTCGCCCGGCGCGCCGGCACGCGGCGTCTATCTTCTGTTCCACAGCTGCAAGGTTTTCCCTCAGCATTTGAAATCCCTCCTAGTAAACAATCTCGTCATCCGTCACCTCAGACGCGTCCAGGACAATATAATCGTAGGCCGAGATGCCGCCCTCGACGATGCAGTACTCCTCATTTTCGTCGATCACCGTGATTCTGCGGAACGTCGCATATCCTTTGTTGATGTTATATACGCCCTGCAGCATTTCCATATCCTTCTCCTGGATCTGAATGCGCTTGACAGAATTCTCCATCTGGATATTGTCGCCCGGCTGAAGCAGGCGGCCGTCGATCAGATACTCGCCGTCTGTGTTCATGTACGCGTTGGTCGTCACATATTCGGTCGAGGAGCTTCCGTCCTCCGCGAAGCTCTCTATCTTAAGTACAATCTCCTGAGGATCGTCCTCATTTTTGATGACATAGTCCTCCGGGACGCGGTATACGGCGCGCTCCGTAATCGCAGACGACGGGATCTTATATCCGCTCTTCTTGTTCATGACAAGCTCGATCTCCAGAAAACGATCCGTCGCATAGCGCACAAGCGAATTGTCCAGCGCAATCTTTCCGAACGCTTCCTCGCCATTGTAAACGATGGAAAACGGAGCCGAGAACGTCTCATTGTCCTTCATAAAGCGGAAGCGGATCTTTTCCGTATCCGCGAGCTCCGTGAGCATTTTCTGGTCAAGCGGAAAATACAGCGCCCAGGCCTCGTCCGTGATCAGCTTGAAAAGCGGCCTGCCCGCGGCCACGTTCTTCTGGCTTCTGAGATTGTTGGCGTCGTACCTGGTCTGGTCAAACATCTCTCCCGTGATCTGATTCTCGGCGATGTTCTCAAAGCCGTCGATCTTGTAGACGACGAAACCGGAATCCGGAGCCGTGCACTGGTTCCTGACATTGACATAGGCGTCCGAGCTGTCTGCTACGATCTCCGAAATCGTCCCGTCAACGCTCGCCTTCAGGTCGTATGTCTTCTGAAATACGCTGCCGTCATAATTGATCGTAAAATTGGAGATCATATTTCTCAGGCGGGTCACATCGGCTTCGGCCAGGGAGAAATCCTCGATCCGCACCGGCTCCTGCGAGCCTGTCTCATTGATGGCGCAGACCACGCTCCCGGCGGAGGCCTTGTTCCCCTCGCGCTCGAAATAGCGCACGCTGCCGGACTGCGTCGCGTTCACCACTTCCTCCGTGTGCAGCGCAAGCGCCTGGAAGCGGTAGTTTCCGGTAATCGTGCCCTTCATAACCTCATAAGGCGTGACGTGCTTCTCCGTCAGGTACATGAACGCGGTGATCACCATATAGATAAATACCGTGCCAAAAAGCAGTGTGCCAATGTTAAAAAAAGAATATTTATGATATTTTGCTACTTTCTTTTTTTTCTGTTTTTGCTTTTTCTCTTTCAATCAGGATGCCTCCAGGATTTGCTGCAGAGAGCCGTACTCAGCTGCCTCATACATCAGAAACCATCTTACCATTTTTGAACCAATGATACAACCATTGTTTTTGAATAAAATCCGATTTTGCGGAGAAACTATCATTATTCTGAAAAAGGAGGGAAAAGCGCATGGGCAAAGGTTTTGATTACACAGCACTCACTCTTGTCATTATCGGTGCCGTAAACTGGGGCCTTATCGGAATCTTCAAGCTGGATCTCGTCAATTTGCTTTTCGGCAATATGTCGTGGATCTCGAGGATCATATACATTCTTGTCGGACTGGCGGGTCTCTATGTGCTGAGTCTGTACGGCCGGGTACGGGAAATGGGAAGAGAATAACCGGATCTGATTCAGAATAAAAACAGCTGCCGCAGGCGCGCGCGGAACAACCTCCACGCAGTCTGCGGCAGTCGTTATGTATGTCACTGCGCGCCCGGAGCCGCCTGTCTGCAGCTCCTGCAATTTACAATTCTGCAATAATATTCTCTTTAAATTTCGGATCAAGCACGCTCGAATTGATCGAGATGCTGAACACCAAAGTGACCTTGTACTTCTCGCTGATCGCGGCAAGCTTGTCCAGAAGGCCGTTCACGGTACTCTCGTCCGTCAGGGAGATCTTGAGGAAGCTGTCAAGGTAGATCTGCTCCAGATCGTGATCCTGAGACAGGATGCCGAGGATGAAGCCGACAAACTCCCCGCTGGACTCCAGCGCAAATGAGGAAACGTCGATCAGACGGATCCGATTGTTCAGTTCGTACATATGCTTTGTACTTTTATCAAGATAAACGATATTTCCATGAGCTGTTTTGATCTCTGAGTTTACTTTGTCAAGTAAAATCTTGGTCTTGCCTTTTCCTTTTTCGCCTAAAATCAACTGTATCATGGGTCATCTCCTCCTTCAGTAGCAAAAATTTGATAGCTTAATTATAGTCTATCCGCCCAAGAAATACAACAGAAAAATGTGGATATCATCCAATTTCCCGCGTCCGCCGCTTTCATACCGCAGGCGTTCAGCTTTCGATCAGCCCCAGCAGCTCGTTCATCTCCGGGTACAGCGTCTCCTTGGTATCTGAGTGCAGGATCACCGCGATATAAGGATTGCCGTACCGGTCCTTGGCCACGATCGCCAGGCAGGCGCCCGCATCGTCCGTCGTTCCGGTTTTGCCTCCTGAGATCGTGATTCCCTCCGGCTGCTCCGCCGCCTTCGTAAAATAAGAATTTGTGGACTCCCAGGTCACCGCGGCCGGACTGCCGTCAATTCTCGTGTACTCCGCGTAATAGTTTCTGCGGCTGATGATATCCTGGAAGATATCATATTTCAGCGCTGCGTTCAGCATCAGGTAGATGTCGTACACCGATGTGTAGTGGTTCGGATCCGTCAGCCCATGCGGGTTCATGAAATGCGTTCCGGTCGCCCCAAGCGCGGCGGCCTCCTCGTTCATCATCGCGACAAAGTTCTCCACCGAGCCGCCGATATGCTCCGCGATCATCATCGCGGCGTCGTTCCCGGACGCGATCATCATACCATAGAGCAGCTGCTCCAGAGAGAGGACGTCCCCTTCCTTGATGTCGCACACGGACGAGCCGAACTCGATCTCTTTCACGATCGGCGTCACCGTCACGATATCGTCAAGGTTGCCATACTTCAGCGTGAGCAGCGCCGTCATGATCTTCGTGATGCTCGCCGGAGAACGGCGCGCGAAGACATCCTGCGCATAGATCGTCTCTCTGCCGTTCAGATCAAAGACGCCTGCCGAATAGGCGCTCAGGGAAACCGCGCCCAGGTTGACGTCCCCGTTCACCACGCACAGCTTGTCGGCAAACGGCTCCATGATGTCGTCCGAGCGCAGGCTGCCGCCCACGCCGAGGCTGCCGTCCGTGCGGCTGTACGGCTCAAACAACGTATAGTCGTGGGAGCGCAGCACAAAGTAATAAACCAGAAAGGCCAGCAGCGCGGTCAGCAGGAACAGCGCCGCCGCCGCCAGAATCAACCGCCGCTGTTTTCTGGCATCGCTCTTTTCTTTTTCCTGGATCCGCAGCCATTCGCGCTCCGTATACATAGACGGCTGCTGACTGTTATCTGTACATTTCACGCCACTCAAGATCTCCCCTGTCTAACGATTTCAAAAGGACCTCCGCAGACCCGATGTTGGTTGCCAGCGGGATATTGTGGATGTCACAGAGCCGGATCGCCTTGTTGATGTCCGCCTCATTCGGCCGCGAGCCGAGCGGATCCCGCAGAAAGATCAGCAGGTCGATCTGGTTCTGCTCCACCATTGCCCCGATCTGTTCCTCGCCGCCGATCGACCCGGCCAGCGTCTTGTGCACATTCAAGGCGGCAGCTTCCTCTATAAGGCGGCCGGTCGTTCCGGTCGCATACAGATTATGCTTCGCAAGAATGCTTCTGTACGCGATACAGAGATTCTGCATCAGCTGTTTCTTCGAATCGTGTGCGATAAGCGCTACATTCATGCTTCCTACCTCCTTTAATATTTTCTTGCCTGCAGTCCCACATTCAGGACCAAACCGATACCGATACAAAAGCTGATCAGGGATGTGAGGCCATAGCTCACAAACGGCAGCGTGATTCCCGTATTGGGAAGGATGCCGGTCGCCACCGAAATGTTGATAAAGCTCTGGAAGAAGATCAGCGAGGCCATCCCGGCGCAGATCAGCGTCCCTGAGAGCACCTTGGCCCGTCTCCCGATCAACAGGCATTCCAGCGCGATCAGGAATTCCAGGAGTACGATCCCGCAGCAGCCGATGAAGCCGAGCTCCTCTCCCGCCACGGCAAAGATGAAGTCAGTCTGGGTCTCCGGGATAAAATTGCCGTTCTTCACAGAGTCGACGTCGTCGTTGTTCAGACCCTTCCCGTAAAGCTGCCCGGAGCCGACCGCCTTGATCGAGTTCTGCTGCTGGTAGGCGTCCTGCGGGTACTCGTCCGGGCGCAGCCAGGCGTAGACCCGCCTCATCTGATATTCGCTGACCAGCTTCTGATCCGGCTGCATCAGGATGCTCATCAGGATAACCATAATGGGAATAAACACCACAAGGATCCCACTGATGATCTTATAGCTTAAGCCCGACATGAAAAACAGCACACAGAACATCAGCGCGATTACGATCGTCGTAGAAAGATCCGGCTCCTTGTAGACCAGAAACAGCTGGATCCCGATCAGCAGCACGGCGAACAGGATCGTCTTTGGTTTGCTGATTCGATCCTCTCTCGTCTCGAAAAACTTCGCAAAAAACAGGATCAGCATGATCTTCACAATGTCGGACGGCTGAAACTGAAATCCGATGTTGATCCAGCGCGTCGCGTTGTTCCTCGTGACGCCGAGCGGCGAGAGTACAAGGCCAAGCAGACCGCTTCCCAGCAGGTAGATCAGCCAGTAAAAATTCAGGATCCAGGTATAGTCAAACAGGGAGACAAGGATCATCGCGGCGACCCCTCCGACCAGGCCAAGCGTCTGCTTCATCTGATATTCTTCATTTGCGCTTCCTATGATCAGGATTCCAAGCGTTGCGAGCGCGACCACCCACAGAATCAGGCGGAACCGGTAATCACTTAATCTGTATTGTCTTAACATTCCTTACCCCTCGTTTTGCCCTGGTGATAATCTGGATCCGTATCTCATACATCTCTTTTTCCAGGTTCATGTACTTCGCAAGAAGATCCATAACCTCTTCCTGCATACGGCTCAGCTCTTCCTGGCTGCAGTCAAGACGGTCAGAAGCGACCGTGAGCTTCGTGCGTGCCTTCGCGATTTTTCCTGACGTGCGCTGGGAACGATCCTGGCAGCCCCTCATACCGGACGCCTACTTCCTGCGGAACAGGGCCGCAACCCTGTGAAGCAGGGAAGCTCCTGCCTCCAGATCCAGCAGCGGCACCGTCTCGCCCGCGATCCGGCGCGCAATGTTCAGGTAGGCCTGCCCGGACAGCGTGTCGCTTCCGACTACAGACTCCCCATGATTCGCCGCGACCACTACGCTTTCTTCATCCGGAACCGCGCCCAGGAGATTGACCGCCAGGATATCAAGCACGTCCTCGACCGACATCATCTCTCCCCGCTTCACCATATCCACCCGGATCCGGTTGACGACAAGATCGATCTTTTTGAGCCCTCCCGCCTCGAGCAGGCCGATGATCCGGTCTGCGTCACGGATCGCCGAGACCTCCGGCGTCGTGACCACGATTGCCCGCTGCGCGGCCGCCGTAGCGTTGCGGAAGCCCTGCTCGATGCCCGCTGGGCAGTCCAGGATGACATAGTCGAAAAGCTCGGTAAGGCCTTCCACCAGCTTGATCATCTGCTCCGGGGACACCGCGCTCTTGTCTCTCGTCTGCGCGGACGGCAGAAGATACAGCCCCGGATAGTGCTTGTCCTTGATCAGCGCCTGCTTCACGCGGCAATTTCCCTCAACAACGTCCACGAGATTGTAGATGATGCGGTTTTCAAGCCCCATCACGACGTCCAGATTGCGCAGGCCGATATCCGTGTCGACCAGCACGACCTTTTTGTTCATGCGCGCCAGCCCGGCGCCTATATTGGCGGTCGAGGTCGTCTTCCCGACGCCGCCCTTTCCCGATGTAACTACGATCACTTCACTCATGCTTCATCCATCCTCCCATTTTCCGTCTGTCACGCATCTGAAGTACCTCGCGGAAATTTCTCCGACGTATTTTTGCAGCTCCAGCCAGCGCCGCCCTTCATGAGCGATGCCGGCTGAAACCAGCATCGTCTTTCGTGGCCGAGGCCGACTGAAGCCAGCGCCGCCCTTCGTTGTTGAGACCGGCTGAAATCGGCATGGGAGCCCTTCCTCCTGAGTCAGGCTCTTACAGCCCTGAAAACAGGCGCTTTGGCCGCAGCATACGAATCAGCCGATGTACTCTCCAAGCGTATCATTGGTAATGGGTTTCACTTTCAGGTGATCGTCCTTGATAAAGACGATCATCGGCTCCACCGGATATTCCCCGGTGTCCGTCTTTTTTACGATGGCGCTCCTGGCCGCCTTGTCCGCGATCCGCACCTGCATCGGCTTCATCGTGAGCGCCGCGGCAAAGCAGCTGCGGTCTCCGGCGGCTCCTGCATAAATATTGCCCATACAGCAGCCCAGGATCACAATGCTGCCCTTGGATACGACCTGCGCGCCGGGATTTACGTCCCCGATGATGACGACGCTCTTCTCGGTCTCAAGCACCTGCCCGGACCGCAGCGTTCCCCGGTAAAACTGGCCGTCGCCCTCTTCTTTCTTCTCCAGTGAGTGCGTAACTGCCTTCCGGTAGTACTCCTCCGTGCCCTTGTCCTCGTCCACCACACAGATGATCTCAAGCGAGGAGTTCTCGACGATGGCCTCGATCAGCCGGGATTCCTGTTCCTGCGTGAGCACTCTCCCGCGAAACGTCAGCGCAAGCTTCGCATTTTTGAAGAACGCTGCCGATGAGTGGAATTTCTCCGCCACCGCCGCGCACAGCTCCTCAAAAGGAAGCCCCGGATCCAGATTTAATATCAGTCCATATGGATTGCTCTTAAGCGTCACCGCGCTGCGTCCCATAGCTCACACTCCTTATTCCCTTTAGTCGTTGACATCGTAATTCTCATAGGTCTCTGAAATATGGCCCGTCACAAGCTGGTCTTCCGGCTCAACCTCATAATAGTACGAGATCACATCCCGCGCCACCAGGGCCGCGTTCGCCGAAGAATAGCCGTTCGCGATACGCACGGCGATCGCGATGGCGTCCTCCGATTCCGGATTCTCATAGGGCGCATAGCCGATGAACAGGCCGTGGTTCGGCACATCGGTGCTCACCTGGGCGGTTCCGGTCTTGCCGGCCACCGAGACAGCCTTGAAATCGGCGAACGCGAATCGTACGTGATCTACCACGAGGAACTCGAATCGCTCGTCAAG
>CANQWV010000077.1 GCA_947627645.1 uncultured Lachnospiraceae bacterium
AAAGACCGCGCCGTCGCTGATAGCAATGCCTACGTCGGCCCTGGACAGCGCCGGGGAATCATTGATGCCGTCTCCGATCATGATGACCGTATGTCCTTTTGCCCGCTCTGCCTCCACAAAATCAGCCTTATCCGCGGGCAGGATCTCCGCCTGATATTCGTCTGCACCGATCTCAGCAGCAATCGCGGCAGCGGTACGCTCACTGTCTCCGGTGAGCATGACCACCCGACGGATGCCCAGATCGCGCAGGCTGCGGATCACCAGACCGGCCTCCTGCCGCAGGGGATCCGAGATGCAGACCACAGCGGACAGCACGCCGCTGATCGCCAGATACAGGTGGGAATAGTGATCCGGCAGAGCGTCAAAATTTACCTTGTCGCCATCCGGGATCACGCAGCGCTCATCCTCAAAAACAAAATGCGCGCTGCCGATGACGACCCGCCTGCCATTTACCTCGCTGGCGATGCCGTGGGCGACGATGTACTCTACCTCCGAGTGCATTTCCTCATGGGACAGTCCCTGTTCCCGCGCGGCCTGAACAACGGCGTTCGCCATGGAATGCGGAAAATGTTCTTCCAGACAGGCCGCCAGCCGGAGCATATCCGTCCGGTCATGCCCGCCGAACGGTACGACTTCCGCGACCACCGGGCAGGCGTGCGTCAGCGTGCCGGTCTTGTCAAAAACAATCGTGTCCGCCAGGGCAGCCTTCTCCAGATACCTGCCGCCCTTCACCGTCACATGGAAACCGCCCGCCTCCCGCATCGCGGAAAGAACCGCCAGAGGCATGGAAAGCTTCAGGGCGCAGGAGAAATCCACCATGAGTACGGACAGAGCCCGGGAAACATTTCTGGTCAATAAGTATGTGAGCAGGCTGCCCGCCAGAGTGTAAGGCACCAGCCGGTCCGCCAGATTTGCCGCACGGCTCTCCGCCGTGGATTTTAAGGACTCCGACTGTTCGATCATGGCTACGATCTTATCGTAACGGCTGCTTCCCGACTGACCCGCAGCCTGAAGGACACACTCGCCCTCCTCCACCACCGTTCCCGCGTAGACTGTCATGCCCGCACGCTTGGGGACCGGTATGGACTCCCCGGTGAGAGACGCCTGGTTGACCATGACCTCCCCCTCGGTGATCACACCGTCCAGCGAGATCAGACCTCCCAGCCGGACGCGCAGCTGATCGCCCTCCCGGATCTGTGACAGCGGCACGAGAACATCGCCCTGCGGCGTCTTAAGCCAGACCCGGTCAACATTCAAAGCCATGCACTGTGCCAGATCGCTGACAGACTTCTTGCGGGTCCACTCCTCCAGGAGCTCACCCAGTCCGAGAAGGAAGCGCACCGAAGATGCAGTGGCAAAATCGCCCCGGATCAGCGAAATCCCGATTGAAAGGCCATCCAGCACCTCCACATACATCTGTCCCCGCAGAATGCATCGTATACCGCGGTATAAGTGCGGAATGGATTTCCAGACAGTATAGGCAGCCCGCAGAGGCATTGGAAAGAAAAGCGTGGCCGCGGCTTTTGCGGCAACCATGCCCACCAGCTTCTCTTCATAGGTTCGGTTCAGCGTCCGGCTGCTGTTGAGAGGCGGGCACAGCTCCTCCATTTCATAAGAAAAACGTCTGAACGCCCTTAAAACGTCCGCCTCACAACCCTGATATTCCACAATGACACAGCGGGTCCGCTCATGAACGACAGCTCTTGTGACATCCGGAAGCCTTTGAAGATAGCACTCCAGCAGATCAGCCTGTTCCAGTGACATCCGGGGCTGCGCCATCTGAACTCGGATGCGGCCCCGGCTGCGATGCTTCACGGTTACGTTCATACCGGTCAGTTCTCCTCCTGTTCAGGAACATCTGTGTTTTCCTCTTCCGCATATCCGGCGGCATCTGCAGCTTCCTGTTCCGCCCGCCGGTTGTTCAGATCCTTCGCTGATGCCAGTATATCTGCGGCGTTCTCTTCCACGGTGGTCACTGTCTCCATGACCGACTCCTTCACCCGCAGAGCAGCGGCAGTGGCGTGGGTATAGACCTTTTTTGCGTCCCGGCTGGACAGCAGCTTCAATCCGGCAGAACCGAACAAAATCCCTCCCGCAAATACAGCAAGACTCTTCAAGCACTTTTCATAATTCATAGCATATCCTCCCTGTTCTCTTTTTGTGGTTTCTTTTAATGATTTTTTTTACTGCTCTCCTTCACTGCCATCTTTACTTATGTCTGTACCCTGTGAACATCACCATAGCCATGCAAAAGACGGCGCACCATGCCCAAAACCGATGCTGTTTCACTGGAATCACCTCCATTCGGCACAGCGCCATTTTGCTTATAGGAAACGACAAAACGATTTTCGTTTTGCTCGTTTCCTGCGCCGAATTTGCGCTGCGTAAGCAGCATATTTCCGGTGCAAATTCGTGCGCATCCCCCGGAGGGGCTGTAGCAAACGGAAAATGTATTTGACGTTTGCTATAGCATCGCAAGCGCACTGCACTTAATCGCCTCTGATTCTGACATTGTTGACTAAATTTTATCTGATAAAAAACCGGGGAGTCAAGACAAACCGTCTGTGGAAGTTTTCTGCGGATACTCCAGCGCCTGCATCAGGCTCTGAAAGCTCTCCTCGCTGATCGCATGCTCCATGCGGCAGGCATCCTTCTCGGCAATGTCCGGCGCAACGCCCGCCCTGATCAACCACCCGGCAAAAAAGCGGTGTTTTGCGTAGACCCTCTCCGCCATATCCCTGCCGGCCTCAGTCAAATACAGATAGCCGTCCGCGTCCCTGCTCAGAAAACCGCCCTGGCGCAAAAGACGCAACCCGTGGCTGACGCTGGTCTTGGCATAACCCAGATATTGCGCAACATCTATGGCACGCACCTGACTTTTCCGCTGTCCCAGAATCAAGACCGCCTCCAGATAGTCCTCCCCGGATGCCCGCAGTTCCACATCCATTTTCGTGTTCACCTCTGCTCCTCCCTGACATCTCGAAGCACGCTTTCGAGCGCTGCGCAGCTGCTCGAATGAATCCGCTCCACCCGAACCCCATTCCGTCTGGCCTCTGTAACAGCGCTGATCGCCATCTTGTGAGATACCGTATTCACAAATATAATCATCAGATCCGGACAGCCCATTTTCTTCTTTATGCGGCCGCTCTCCTTCACAAATATCTTTGCCTTGCATCCATGTTCCCTGCAGATTTTTTCGTACTGGCAGACCATGCATTCGTTTCCGCCTATGATCGTAACGCTCATCCTGAACCTCCTTTTTATAGTTAGTTTTCACTAACCATCTGCTCAAAAAAGAAGCCTTTCGGCTTTTCTTTTGGTTAGTTCCATCTAACTTCTGTATTGTAGCAGAAACTGAAATCATTGTCAATGTTTGGGAGATCATTTTTTGAATGGCCTTTTTTGATTGGTTACAGCTCTATCCAGAACGTGCTCCCGACCCCTTCCTTTGTGTCCACGCCACAGCGGCCGCCGTGGAGCTCGACGATCTGTCGGACGATCGCAAGGCCCAGGCCCGACACGCCCTGCTTCCCGCGCTGCCGGTAGGTGTAATATTTTTCCCAGATGTGCGGCAGCTGTTCGGCCGGGATACCGCCGCCGTAATCGCTGACTTCCACTCTCACACGGTCGCCCTTTTGGCAGAGCGCGACTCGTATTCCCTCGCTCTCCTTTGTATGCCGTATCGCGTTGTCGAGCAGGTTGTATACAGCGCGCTGCAGTCTTCCGGCATTTCCTTTTACCGTCAGACCAGGGGCGATCTCTTTGCGCACAGTCCCGCCTTTCGCCCGGAAAAGCGGTTCGAACTGCGCGACGACCTTCGTCACGAGCTCCGACATATCTACCGTTTCCGTTTCCATCTCGCCACCGTTTGCCTGCAGCTCCGAGTATTCCAGTATCTCGTTTACGAGCGCGCTCAGGCGGTCGGATTCCTGAATGATAATGTCAGCGTCCTCCGTCCGCTGTTCCTCCTCGCCGCCAAAATCCCGGATGCTCTCCGCATAGCCCCGGATCATCGTCAGCGGCGTCCGCAGATCGTGCGAAATATTCGCGAGCAGATCGCGCTGATAGCTCTTTGCTTCCCGAAGCTTCTGGTCTGTGCGGTCAAGGATCTCACCGAGCCGGTCTGTCTCCGCGCAGAAACCGTCCCGGCCGCCTGCGTGATAATCGTCGTCGCCAAGCCGGGCCGCCTGCGTGGACAAAAATGTGATCGGTTTCGCAAAGCGTCTGGCAATCAAAAACGCAAGCAGCACGGCGAGCGCCAGAGAGAGGCCTGTCACGATCAGAAGCTGCACCCGGATGATCCTTGCCGCCGCGCCGACCGGATCGAGCGTCACACCGACATAGAGCACTTTGCCATCATCTAAATACTTGCCGTACACATACTGCGTATCAGACTTCTTTTCCAGTGTACCGCCGCCTTCGGCAAGCTCCACAAGGAACGCATCGTACCCGTCCGGAAGGCTCCGGTACGCCGCCTGCTGATAATCCAGTTCCTCATCCTGCAGATACGGATTCGCGCTTCCATCATGATCGCCCTGTCCGTCATGCGCGTAATTGCCTTTATAGGAATCCGTACTGTAGATGATTGCGCCTTCGCGGTCAGTCACATAGACAAGAAGCGAATTCTCTAACGCGATCGCGTCGATCCGGTCCGTGTCAAGACTGTTCGCGCCAAAGTCGTCCCTATCGGGTTGATCCGCGGCAGGATCACCCGTACCAAAGGCACTTGCGGCAATCTCCTCCGCCGCGGCTCTGGTATTGCGGATCAGCATACGGTTGTATGTCCCCTGCAGAAAGACTGTCTGCAGCAGCCAGAGGAGCGCGAATATCACCGCTGTATAAAAAATAAAATACAGGCACAACTTTGCCCGAAACGATCTGACCTTACGCTTCAAATTTGTATCCCACTCCTCTCACCGTGCGGATATGATCGCGGTATTTTCCCAGCTTGCCCCTGAGAAGCTTGATCTGCCAGTCCACGGTTCGCTCGTCGCCGAAGCTGTCATATCCCCATACGCCGTCCAGGATCTGGTCACGACTCAGCGCGATCCCGCGGTTTCGTACAAGATAGGTCAGAAGATCGTATTCTTTCAAGGTCAGCTCCGCCTTTTCCCCATCGATAGAAACGCTGCGCCCGGCTATATCAATCTCAAGGCCGCCAAAGACCAGTTTCTCCGTTTTGTTTGTACCCGCACCGGCAGAATTCACGGCGCCGTTCTTTGCCCGCCTTTTCAGGATCACATTTACCCTCGCCATCAGCTCCTTCGGCGAAAACGGTTTGGTGACATAGTCGTCCACGCCCACCTCAAAACCAAACAGCTTGTCGTACTCTGTTCCCCGCGCAGACAGCATCAAAACGGGAATGTCCTTTTCCGAGCGTATCTTTTTCACCGCCGTGTAACCGTCCATGTCCCGCATCATCACATCCATGATGATCATGTCGAAATCGCATTTCCTGCACAGCTCGACAGCCTCGCTGCCGTCGCAGGCCTCTGCAGTCTCATAGCCCTCGCGCTGCGCATAGCGCATGATCAGGCGGACGATCTCTTCTTCATCATCAACAATCAGTATTTTTGGCATTCTTTATCACCCCATACCATGTCCGTTTCCGAACCGTGCCAACCTCGAAAAACCTTCGGTTTTCCTCGGTCGCGGGCATTCGCCCTATGAATCTGTCATCTGACAAAAACGTCTGCAAGCAGTCGTTTTGTCATCTGACATCTTCGCACGGCTCATTGCTTTCGCGAAGATTTTACCTCAAATGCCCACACAAATGCAAGCAAAGGCGGATAATCGCTTACCCGCCCAGCTGTCATGTTTTGATTTACTTTGTGTAATTCGGATAGTTATTCATATAATTCTGCCGACCCACGCTGTAGCTGTAACCCGCTTTGTACTCCTCGTCGTCATCGCCGTCCTGTGCATACTGGGCTGCTCTTTGCTGTCCCGCCATGTAGCCGTAACCAGACTTCAGGGATTCATCGTACGCACCGTCCGCCCAGGCGCCTCCACCAATTTCATAGGTTTCATAGAATTCTTCCGCCTCTTCCTTGGTGCCGCCTTCCGGAAGAGCCTCGTAAGCATCGTTTCTGGCAATACTGCTCTGCTGCCCGACATGGTAACTGTAATCCGCGTCGTCTGCTTCCGCCTCCGAAACCGCTGACGCTGCCTCGGTTTCTTCCACGACCGGCTCTGCCTCGACTATCTCCGCACCCGGAATTACTGTCTCTGCCGCAAATATCGCCAGCGAACCTCCTGTCAGTACAGTTACCGCCAATGCTGCCGTGATTCCCAAAAGCTTTTTGTTTTTCATAAGATCCTTCCTTTCCCGGAGTGTTCCTCCGCTTGTGATGATCCTATAATAAACCGGTATTGGGGAAACATTTAGGAATCTATGTGGAAATTCTGTGGAATTTTCAGATACCTGTATCGGCAGGGAAGGAAAAGCACAGATAATGTTAGCGAAAATCCTCCACAAATACATTCCGCAGATAATCAGGCCCTTCTCTCCATAATCCGGTTGAAAAATCAAACAGCATAAAATAGGCCTTTGATGCGGCAAACTCAAGGAAAGCCTCCTCGAAAGAAATATCCTTTTCAGCGCAATAATCCTCAAGCATAGCGCGCATGACAACGATTGCGCATAATTCCTTTTGCTGGTCGTCAAATACTTCTGTTGCCGATGTCATATCTCTCACTCCCCATAAAACGTAGTGCACGGATGGCTTTCTCAGTACAAAAGCAAAATTGATTCTCCAGCCGATTTGGCAGAAGCGTCATGATGGCAATACGGTCAGCTTCATCAGAACCAGGTGTACCATACCCGCCTGAAGTATAAAGCTGCAGAGTCCGGGCGGTCTGGTCGTTCGCGATCTTTCCACCGATAATATCACAAGAAAGATAATTCTGCCTGACAATCGGAAAAAGCGATCTCCGTCTGTTTGCGGCGACAAAGTGAAGCCATTCCTCATCTGCAGCTTCAAAATAATGAATTTTTATATCCTCAGTCAGATTTAATTCAAAAATAGAAATATATCCTATCGTTTCATTCTCGGAAAGATTGCCTTCATTGATCTGCTTTTTTATGGAAAGAGGAACAAAATTTTGAGCCTGCTCAAATGAACTGGTCAGATAAAACCCCCGTCCAAAATCCTTTCCGGGTTTACATTTTGAAAGATCAACAGTGGAAATCTCTGTATAGCTTCCATGATACAAAAGCATTCCGTCCTGAAGCGTCATCTTAAAATCACCCCGCGATTCCGCAGCATCTCCTCTACGTCATTTAACGCACACTCATAGCTGCTGAGATGGAGGATATCATAGCATCTGGAGATAAAGCCAAGAACATCATGCTGTTTGAAAACAGCGGCACACTCTTTCGGAGACATACGCCATCTGAGCTGTGCCATCCGAAAAATCCAGCACTGCATATCTGCAACGTCAATTTGATGTTGACTCATACCTTACCTCCTTTGCCGCATCTCCCACAATTTGTGTTTAATAGCAGCTTTGTCATTTACCGTAATTATAATCTGCATTGTGCAAATTATCAACACAGAAACGACTACATCCTTTCATTAAGTCCAAAAACGCACGCCCTGTAAATCTTATTCAAACTACTACACCTTCGCGTCCCGCAGCGCAGTCTGAAGGCCGGTAAACAGCTCGCTGTAGCGCACGATCTTTTCCCCTGAGCGAAACACAGTGCAAT
Organism: uncultured Lachnospiraceae bacterium; assembly: GCA_947627645.1. Taxonomy (GTDB): domain Bacteria; phylum Bacillota; class Clostridia; order Lachnospirales; family Lachnospiraceae; genus Choladousia. The sequence continues at coordinate 7,712 of CANQWV010000077.1, forward strand.
AAAGACTGAGCGGGATCTTTTGACCCTCGTAGTCTACACACTCGCCGTTGTGCGCAAGGATTTCCCGGGCAATTTTCCCCGCGTACTCCTCATCCTCGCTCGCAGTAAGCATCGCAAACTCATCGCCGCCGATGCGAAATACAAAGTCGTCCTCCCCGGCGGCATTTTCCATCCGCCGCATGGTTTCGAGAATCGCCAGGTCTCCTGCCACACGGGAAATCTCGTTGATCGGGATCAGGTTTTTAATATCGCAGCATACAAAATAGCAGTTCCTTCTGCTCTGAAAAAGGTCATACAATTCACTGATATCAAAATTTCTACGGTCTCTCATATACACATCTCCTGACACCAGAGGCGTATACAGCCTCGGGAAAAGTTCCGAAGCCCGGCTCTTCGTCCGGTATTCGGAGGGTGAACAGTTCCAAACCTGCCGGAACGCCCGTGTAAACGCCTCATGGCTGGAATAGCCGAATTTCAGCGCCACGTCCAGGATCCCGGACTCAGGGCATTCCACCAGGAGCCTTGCCGCCTTCGTCATTCTCCTCCGGATCAGATAGTCCCGCACGGAGATATGGTTGACAAAACGGAAAAGCTTTTCGAGCGTGGACTTTGAGCAGTAACAGGCCCTGGCGATCTCCTCTGTACGGATATCCGTCTCCAGGTGCTGTTCCATATATTCCAAAGCTTTGGCCAATATCTCCAGATTGTCCATACTCTCTGCTCCTTGTGTTCCATAAACCCGATCGATCGTAGTCTCAGTATAGCAGAATGCGTTTTGGCTGTCTTGATATTTTGGGTAATGTTACAAAGCTTCGCGCCTGCGAATAATTCAGCAGCTCCGCCGCCTTTGTAAAGCTTCCGCATTCCGCCGTTTTGATAAAGGACAAATGAATGCTATTCTTCCGGAAGACGATAATGGGGCGTCTTTTTCATAAAACACAATGTCCATGCGGTCATTGATATGCTCAATCCGCTGTTACAGCAAACGCCCGCTCTCTCTTCTGTTTCATAATATACGCCTGATAAATGATCAAAAAATAAATACATATTTTAAGCAATAAATTCAACGCTGTATTCATAGATATAAATTCTGCCGCCCATCGGATGTTTGAATAGGTGCTCCAAATGATCAGGAACATCTCCCACCCTGAAACGGCTATTAACGACCAGTACCAAACTGATTTCGTCTTTGCTGTATAAAAATATTGATACGCGGCTGCAGCGCCCAACAGACATGGCGCAATCAACAGTAAAGCCACAGCCATATTCTTCCATCCAAAGCCAGGATATGTCATGCGATAACTATTTGTCAGACATAATGAAGCAAAATAAAGAGCGATTGATATTCCGGTTTTCTTAGGAGTAAGAGTTCCCTGCAGCGCCAATACAAAACCATAAGCGAAAACAATAACCTGAATGAGCAATCCCAGCAGATTTACTGCGATAAGCTGGATATCACTATAGTGAATCGACATAGAAGCCATCGGAAACCGCATGATGATATCTACTACAGTAAGTAAAAATGAAAACGATATGCATGCGTACAGAATAATCTGGACATATTTCATAAAAGGCTTTTCAATAATCTGATTCCTTTCCGCAGCTTTTTTCATTTCATCCGTTGACAGCAGATCGTCCAATGATACCTCCAAAAATGCAGCCAGTTTTTTAGCCATTATCAAGTCGGGGTATCTGTCGCCGCATTCCCATCTGGAAACAGCCTGTCTCGTCACATAAAGATGTTCGGCCAGTGTCTGCTGGGTCATTCCTTTTGCTTCTCTCGCTTTTTTTAATTGTTCACCAAATTCAACCATTGCTGATATCTCCTTTCGGTTTGATTTGGTTCAATTATCCCTGATGCGCCTCTGATACTCAAGCAACACCTCCGTATAATCATGTCACCGTAATGGTGCTCCCTGATTTTAGCCTTAAAATTCGCTAATTGTTCTGATTCGCATAGTGCCAAAAGGGAATCTAATTTTGCATCTGATGAATGATCATCTTAATATTGTCTTCAACAGGTTTCGTTCCATCTACACGGATAACCGGACAGTTTATTGTTTGCAGCCACTCTTCAACTGTATTTTCTGCCTTTGATTCCACAAAGTTAAAAAACTTTTCTTCCTTCTCATATAGATCGCCGCCCGGCAACATTCTATTGCCGAATTTCTGAAAGGAGCGGTCTTTTACCCGTTGAAGTCTGACTTCCCTTGGAACAGCTATTAGCACAGCGTAATTATAGAAGGGAATGACTTCTTTGCCATAATCGCCTTTCACGGCCGCAAATACGATACGCTGATGCGCCTTAAACTCGTCCATCAAGCGTTTTTCCACCTCGTCTCTGGATCGTGGGAATGCGTACAGATAATTCGGGTCTGATTTCGGGAAATACAGATCCTCATTGTCAATAAAATGAAACCCAAGTTCATCCGCCAAGGCCCTTCCCAATGTACTCTTTCCGGCGCCATTTAATCCGCATACAATAATTCCTGTTCCCATAAATTACTTCCTTGAATCCTGATTTTTTATGAGTATATCAAAAATATCCCAGGCCTTCAACCACAAGCAAAAGCTTCTGCCCTCTCTATTTTCCAAATAGAATGTGCTGGCTACCCTAAACATCCGTGCAAACGCAAATAAGGACGGATAATCACTTACCCGCCCTGCCGCTATGTTTTCTCCGATCTGAGCAATCCTGAAATTTTCAGATAAAATAATCAGATAGAATAATCAAATTCCCCGGGCATGATATTCCGCAGGAACTGTACCGTACGCGCTTCCTTCGGATGGCTGAAGACCTCTTTCGGAGTCCCCTCCTCCACGACGACTCCTCCGTCCATAAAAATAACTTTTGTGGCGACATCCCGCGCAAACTGCATCTCATGTGTGACTACCACCATCGTAGAACCGCTTCGGGCCAGAGATTTCATCACATTGAGGACTTCGCCCACCAGCTCCGGATCCAGAGCCGACGTCGGCTCGTCAAAAAGAATCACATCCGGCCTCGGCGCGATGGCGCGGGCGATCCCTACCCTCTGCTGCTGGCCGCCGGAAAGCTGGGAGGGATAATAGTCGCAGCGGTCGGAAAGTCCTACCTGGTTCAGCACCTCCCGGGCGCGCGCTTCCGCCTCCGCCTTCGGGATTTTGCGCGCGATTGCGAGCCCTTCCATCACATTGCCAAACGCCGTCTTGTTTGCAAACAAGTTATAATTTTGAAAAACAAATCCCATCTTTTTCCGCAGCTTCGCAATATTGGCTTTTGACGCGCCGTGCATATCGGTCTCGATACCGTCAAACAGGATGCTCCCCTGATCTGCGCGCTCCAGAAAATCGATGCAGCGCAGCAGCGTCGTCTTGCCGGAGCCGCTCGGACCCAGGATCACAACAATGTCCCCTTTTTTAACCTCCAGACTTACACC
>CANQWV010000078.1 GCA_947627645.1 uncultured Lachnospiraceae bacterium
TCGCGGCAGCCCCAATATCGTTGTATTACATATGATGATGCGTGATCAGCCCTTTACACTGCCCGCGGCGACACCGCCCACGATGAAGCGGGACAGGAAGATGTATACCACGATAACCGGCAGGATTGAGAACGCGATCATCACGTACACCTGGCCCATGTCGAACTTCGCCCAGTCTGCGCTACGCAGCTCAGCGATAATGATCGGCAGCGTCTTCTTCTTCGGATCGCTCAAGATCAACGCTGGAATGAAGTAGTTGTTCCAGCTTCCCACGAATGCGAAGATCATCTGCACGGCCAGAGCCGGCTTCATCAGCGGAAGCACAACCTTGTTGAAGGTGTTGAACTCGCCCGAGCCGTCGATACGAGCCGCCTCAACGAGCGACAGCGGCAGGTTGCTCTCCATGAACTGCTTCATATAGTAGAAGGTCACCGGAGCCGCGATCGACGGAATGATCAGCGGAATGAAGCTGTTGGTCAGCTTCATGTCCAGCAATAAGCGGTAGAAACCAAGCGCCGTCACCTGCGACGGGATCATCATGATCATCAGGATGTAGGTGAAGATCGCCTTGCGGAACTTAAAGTTGTACGCATGCAGCGCATACGCCGTCATCGTCGAGAAGTACACGCCGAGCAGGCCGCTCAGGGTAGCGATGAGCGCGCTGTTGATCAAGCCCTGCACGATTGGGAATGTCCCGTTGATGACGCCGATCCAGTTCTCAATCAGATGTACACTGGGGATCGGCGTAAAGCCCTTCGCCAGCTCGCCTTTGGATCTGGTCGCGTTCACGAAGAGCACGTAGAACCAGAACAGGCAGAAAAATGTGATAACGATCAGCGATATGTAAGCGATGACACGTCTGGCCTTGATGCCAAGACCTCTTTCTTTCCTCTCTCTCATAACCGTCCCCCTCCTTTACTCGACCTTGGTGTTCGTCATCTTGAAGACGATCAGGCTCAGAATACCGGTGATGAAGAACATCAGCACGGAGAGCGCGCCGCCCATACCATAGTTCTTGCTGAACAGGTGCTTGTTCAGGAACATGATCAGCGTCATCGAGGAACGCATCGGGTCGCCGCTGCCGTTCGTCAAAATCTGCGGTACATCGAACATCTGCAGGCCGCCGATCAGGGATGTGATCATCACGTAGACCAGAATCGGGCGCAGCAGCGGAAGCGTGATCTTGAAGAAGACGTCCGTGCTCGTAGCGCCGTCCACCTGCGCCGCCTCAAAGAGCGAGGTGTCGATGCCGAGCATACCGGCCATCAGGAGGATCGTCGTATTACCGAACCACATCAGCAGATTCATAAACGCCACAAGACCTCTCACGGTCCAGACATTCGTCATGAAACGAACCTGTCCGATGCCGATCTTGATGAGGATCGAGTTGATGGGACCCGTATCCGAAAACAGTGTGAAGAACAACATGGCAAACGCCGAAGCCATGATCAGGTTCGGCAGGTAGATCACGCTCTTGAAGAAGCCCGCCGCCTTCAGGCGAAGCTGCGGATCGGAGAACCATGCGCCGAGCAGCAGCGACAGGAGGATCTGGGGAACGAAGCCCAGCACCCACATGATCATCGTGTTTCCAAAATACTTGACCAGATCGCCGTTCGAGAGCAGCGCCTGGAAGTTCGCCAGTCCGACGAAGTTCGGCCCGATCTGGGTCAGACCGGAGCGATAGTTTTCAAAAAAGCTGTTGTAGACCGTTGTGATCAACGGAATCAAAGAAAAGATGATATACGTAACTGTAAATGGGATCAGAAAGATATAACCCCATTTGTTGTAGCTTACTACTTTGCTCTTTTTCTGCTTCATAGTATGCCTCCCTCTTTTTCCTTTCCTGCAAAGCTCGCAGCAAATCTCTGCACTTCCTGCTCTTACAATATAGAAAGTGCCCCGGCACAGGAAACCTGATGCCAGCTCTGCAGCACTGATACAGCAGGAAACTCTGCAAATATTATTTCATCAAAGAAGCCATGCCTGCCTGCGCAGGCATGGCCCTTTCACCACTCAATTAGACTTTCATCTAAAATTGTATGTTCCAATTACTCAGCAGCCGGAACATCCGCCGGAGACAGCTCCGGATACTTCTCAAGAACAGCGGTGTTGAACAGGTCAATCGCCTCTTCAAGAGTAGCGTTGCCGTCGAAGTAGTTGTTCATAGCGGTCTGGAAAGCCTCTGTGCAGCCCTGATCGTAATCGCAGATGTTGCTTCTGTCGATCGAGCTGATGCCCTCAAGGAAGATCGGGATCGGGTTCTGTCCGCCAAGGATCGCGTCGCCGAAGCTCTCATCCGTAGCAAGCTCTTCCATAACAGTCGTGTTGTTCACGAAGTCGCCCTTCTTGGTAGCGATCTCTTTCATAACGTCAGCATTGCAGGTAAGCTGTCTCATGATGTCAGCAACGAGCGTAGCATTGTCCGTGCCAGCAGCGCCGCAGATCCATGTGCCGCCCCAGGAGAACGCCTGCGGGCCCTTTGTAACTGCCCAGCCGCCGTTGATACCAACGCTGCCCTCAGCGTCACCAGCCATGGAGAAGTCGAAGAACCAAGCCGGCCCGAAGTAGCAGAATACATCGCCATCCTCGTAGAAGCCCTTGCTCCAGTCATCGCCCCACAGACCAGCCGTCGTGGTGTAGCCGTTGTCTACCATATCCTTGGACATATTCACCCAGTTCATGATGTTCTCATCGATGTTGATCTTGCCATCCTCAACCCACTTGCTGGTAACGTTGTCGGAGAATACACGGAAGCTATCAGCCGCGCCAGCGGTCATCTTGTAGCCAGCCTCTTTCATCGTAGCAGCCGTAGCAAGGAAGGTATCCCAGTCAGCTACTGCAGCCTGAACGGTCTCAGGATCGTCAGAGCCAAGCACTTCCGTAGCGATGTCTCTTCTATAAATAAGAGCCGCCGGAGCTGCCTGCCAGGAAAGTCCCTTCAGAACGCCGTCCTGGTTGGTAGCCAGATCCTTCACGTACTGATACTGAGCAGCGGTATCCTCGTCCGTAATGCCAAGATCTGCAACCGGCAGAGCGTAATCGGAGTTCGTGTACTTCAGGATGTAGTCAGCCTCAACAAGGAACATATCTACCTTGTCATCTGCAGCTGCGGACTCCTGCGCCAGCAGAGCCTCGTCCAGAGCGTTCTGGTAAGCGTTGTCCGTGGTAGCGGTAACGTTCCAAACTACGTCAACATCACCGATCTTGCCGTGCGTGTCGTCAACCTTCTCGTATCCCGGATAGTGGTCTACCAGTCTCTCCTGGAACTCGGTGTTCCAAACACGGATGTTGAGGACCTTGCCCTCTTCCTCAGCGTTCGCGGCAACAGCCGGAACGATGGTCGCAGCAACCATGGTGGTCGCCAGGATCATGGATAAAGCTTTTCTTCTCATTCTTGTTTTCCTCCTTGAATTTTGTTAAGCTTTATGTTTTTGGTTACAGTTACAGCGAATTTCTTACGAAACCGTTTAACTGCACTAAATATACATCAGATTGTGCAATATTTCAATAGAAAATTTGTCCATTTTATACATTTTGACATATTTCACAATCCTAATGCCAAAAATTTGGATCATTCGCACCTGATCATCCGGTTTTTCCTTATTTTTCGGGCAATTCGGGCTTTGTGCACATTTTACTATGAAGACCGGCCTCAAATAATCTTTTTCACCGACGCTCCCTGCACCAGCTCCCCCGGCACCAGAATCTTCTCCGCGAATGTCGTCCTGGGATTCTCAACCAGACTGATCAGCTCCTCAGCCGCGCGCCGCCCGATCGTCCGCGTATCCTGGTGAACCGTGGTCAGCCGCGGCTCAAGCACCTGCGCGAGTGTGATCCCGTCGTAGCCGACAACCGAGATATCCTCCGGGATCCGCAGCCCCCGCGCCTGCGCCGCGCGAATGCAGCCGAGCGCCGAGAAATCATCGGGACACATAATGCAGGTCGGCGGATCCGGCAGATCCAGAAGCTCGCCCGAAAGCCGCTCGGTCTCCTCCGTGTCGCGGTACGCCGCCTGCCGGACATATTCTTCCGGCGGCTCAATCCCATAATCGGAAAGCACCCGATAAAAGCTGGTGAGTCTGTCTCTCGTCGTCGAGGAATCCATTCCATGAATATACGCAATCTTCCGGTGACCCAGGCCGCAGATGTACTCCATCAGCTCCCGCATCCCGCGCACGTTATCCGAGGCGACCGAGGTCCTGCCGTCAAACACATAATCGATCGTTACCACCGGCAGGTCGCTGCGGATCAGCTCCTGGGTCTGCGGCGTGTAGAAATCGATGCAGGCAATCACAATCCCCTCCAGCCCGCGGTAACGGCAATGCTCATAATAGCTCCGTCCGTGCCGCGGCATACTGCAGTTCACGAACGTGATGTCGTACCCCTTCGCCTCCGCCGTCACCTTGAAGCTCTCGATGATGCTGCTGAAATAATCGTGCGTCAGGCCGCTCTGCGCCTCATCCACGAACAGGATTCCCAGATTGTAAGTGCGTTTCGTCTTCAGCGCCCGGGCCGACAGGTTCGGCATATAGCCCATGCGCCGCGCGGTCTCCTTGATCTCCCGGCGTTTCTCCTCCCCGACGTCGCTGTAATCATTCAGCGCCTTGCTCACCGTCGCCACAGAGACGCCGCACTCCTTTGCCACATCCTTCATCGAAACCATGGTTCTCTCTCCATATTAAATAAAAACAATGTCATGGCGGCACTGCCGAAAAAACTCAAACAAGGGGCTCGCGGCAGGCACTTTCGCTGTTGTCATGTACGAAAACGTTTTAGTTAGTGTCTAATTATAGTATAATCCCGTCAAAAACTCAATGCCTACTTTGCTTTTTGCCCCCTTTCATGCACATATTTGCTGTTTTGTCTAAAATTCAAATCGTTTTTTTGTCTATTTCTACCTATTTTTTTAAAATTCGTTTCTATTGATTTCCATTTAAAAATAGGATATACTTAGTCCATTAAGGCTCATTTGAGCCACGTAAACGTTTTCTTAACAAAGCACACATACACAAAAGGAGAACTGCTATGAAATTTGGTTATTTCGACGACGCACATAAAGAGTACGTCATCACGACCCCAAAAACTCCGCTGCCCTGGATCAACTATCTCGGCAGCAACGATTTCTTTTCCCTGGTGTCCAACACCTGCGGCGGCTACAGCTTCTACAAGGACGCGAAGCTGCTGCGCATCACGCGGTACCGCTACAACGACGTACCGTACGATTCCAACGGCAAATACTACTATATCAAAGAGAACGGCACAACCTGGAACCCGGGCTGGCAGCCGACGCAGACGGAGCTGGACAGCTACGAATGCCGTCACGGCATCGGCTATTCCAGATTTACCTCCTCAAAGAACGGCCTGAAGGCGGAGCTGCTGAATTTCGTCCCGTTTGACGCGACCTGTGAGGTCAACCAGCTCACCGTGACGAACGACACGGACGCCGAGAAGAAGTTCCAGATCTTTTCCTATGTAGAGTTCTGCCTCTGGAACGCGACCGACGACATGACAAACTATCAGAGAAACCTGAGTACCGGCGAGGTCGAGGTGATCGGTTCCACGATCTATCACAAGACCGAGTACCGCGAGCGCCGCAATCACTATTCCTATTTCTCAGTCAACACGCCGGTGGACGGCTTTGACACGAGCAGGGACGCCTTCCTCGGCGCTTACCGTCCGGCGGCTAACCCGACCGTCGTCGAGAATGGCAAGTGCACGAATTCCATTGCAAGCGGCTGGTATCCGATCGCGAGCCATCAGCTCGATGTAACGCTCGCCCCGGGCGAGAGCAAGACCTTTGTCTTCGTACTCGGCTACGCGGAGAACCCGCAGGACGAGAAGTTCGAGGCTCCGAATGTGATCAACAAGCGTCCGGCACAGGCGCTCCTCTCCCGCTTCCAGACCAAGGAGCAGGTGGCGGAGGCGTTCGCGGCGCTGAACAACTACTGGAACGAACTACTCGCAAAGTACACGGTCAAATCCTCCGACGAAAAGCTCGACCGCATGGTGAACATCTGGAACCAGTACCAGTGCATGGTGACCTTCAATATGTCCCGCTCCGCTTCCTATTATGAGTCCGGCACGGGCCGCGGCATGGGCTTCCGCGATTCCTGCCAGGATCTGCTCGGCTTCGTGCACCTGATCCCGGACCGCGCGCGGGAGCGCATCATCGACATCGCCTCCACGCAGTTCGAGGACGGCAGCGCGTACCATCAGTACCAGCCGCTCACGAAGAAGGGCAATCTCGACATCGGCAGCGGCTTCAACGACGACCCGCTCTGGCTGATCGCAGGCACGGCCGCCTATATTAAGGAAAGCGGCGACATGGCGATTCTCGACGAGATGGTTCCGTTCGACAACGACGAGTCCAAGGCTGCCCCGCTCTTTGAGCACCTGACCCGTTCCTTCGATTATATTACGACGCACAAGGGGCCGCACGGCCTGCCGCTCATCGGGCGCGCAGACTGGAACGACTGCCTGAACCTCAACTGCTTCTCCGACACGCCGGGCGAGTCCTTCCAGACGACAGGCCCGTCCGAGGGCCCGGTCGCAGAGTCCGTGTTCATCGCCGGTATGTACGTTAAGTACGGCCGCGAGTACGCGAAGCTGTGCGAGTTGCGCGGCGAGACCGAGAAGGCGGCGGCGGCTCTGAAGAATGTGGACGAGATGTACCAGGCGACGATCACGGCCGGCTGGGACGGCGAGTGGTTCGTTCGCGCGTACGACGCTTCTTCGCAGAAGGTCGGTTCCAAAGAATGTGAAGAAGGCCAGATCTTCATCGAGCCGCAGGGCTTCTGCGTGCTGGCCGGCATCGGTGTCGAGGAAGGTCTCGCGGTCAAGGCTCTGGATTCCGTCAAGGAGCGTCTCGACACCAAATACGGTATCATGATCCTGCAGCCGGCTTACACGAAGTATTATCTGAATCTTGGCGAGATTTCCTCTTACCCTCCGGGATACAAGGAGAACGCGGGTATCTTCTGCCACAACAACCCGTGGGTTTCCATCGCGGAGACGACCATCGGCCGCGGCAGCCGCGCGTTCGAGATCTACCGCAAGACCTGCCCGGCTTACCTCGAGGATATCAGCGAGATTCACTGCACCGAGCCGTACGTCTACTCCCAGATGGTAGCGGGCCGCGACGCCTATTATCACGGCCAGGCAAAGAACAGCTGGCTGACCGGCACAGCCGCATGGACGTTTGTCAACGTCTCCCAGCACATCCTCGGCGTACAGCCGCAGTACGACGGCCTCGGCATCGACCCGTGCGTACCGAAGGGCTTCGGAGCCTTCAAGCTGACCCGTAAGTTCCGCGGCGCGGACTACGAGATTGAGGTCCAGAATCCGGACGACGTCGAGAAGGGCGTGAAGAAGCTGATCGTGGATGGCAAGGAGGTATCCGGCTGCGTCATCCCGTTCGAGGAAGGCAAGAAATCCTATAAGGTTACTGTAGTAATGGGCTAATATCCACCAAGCCCCGCGGCCAGCCGCGGGGCTTTTTTTCGGAGTTTTTCTGTTATATACTTGTTGACATTTTATTAATTATCGAGTAATATTTTAAAAGGAGATTTAATGAATTTGTAATTTTTGTGTGTCACTTTCAAGGGGTATGGATTTATGAAAAAATGCAGGATCATTTTACTGCTTTCTGTCATTGGGCTTCTCTTATTCTGCGTCCCAACCACAGCAGCTGCCGAATGGCAGAATACCGCTGCCGGCCGCATCTATACACAGGCTGACGCTCCCGGCTACGTCACCGGGCTGCAGAAGATCGGCGACTATACTTATTATTTCAACGGCCAGGGGATTATGCAGACCGGCTTCCAGACAATCGATCAGAAGACCTACTATTTTAACGCCCTTGGACAGCTCCAGTTCGGACGCTTTGTCGCCTCGAACGGAAAGACATACTATGCGGACACTTCCCTGGGCGGCGCCCTGGTCTCCAGCAAATGGGTCAAGAAGCGCTACTACCAGTCGGATGGCTCCATGGCAGTCAATGCGTGGATCGATGGAAAATACGTCGGAACAGATGGTCTCTACACCGGCGTCAAGCACAAGGCCGGATGGGTCACAGAGGGAAAAAAGAAATATTACTACAATGAAAAAGGCGTCATGCTCAAAGGGATCGCCCAGATCAGCGGCAGTCTGTATTTCTTTGATCCGTCCACCGGCGAAATGGCAAAGGGCACCTGGCTCAAATACAACAAAAAATACTATTACGCCAAGTCCAACGGTACGCTTGCAGTCAACAAGTGGAAAAGCGGGAGGTATCTTCTGAGCAACGGCGCCGCCGCAACCGGCTGGCACGAGATAAACGGAAAGTCTTACCTTTTCAGCTCCTCCGGCAAGAAGTGCAGCGGCTGGGTGAAATACAAAAAAGCAGATTATTATTGTGTCAAGGGAATCGTCCAGAAAAACACCTGGGTTGACAACAACCGATGCTATGTGCTCGCCTCCGGCCAAAAGGCGACCGGATGGCAGAACATCGGATCCCACACATACTACTTCAACCCTTCCAACGGCGTCAAGAAAACCGGCCGTGTCAAGATCGGAACCGCCAAATACTACTTTGATTCCAACGGCAGACTGCAAAAAGGAGCCTGGGTCGGCCCGGGCAAAAAATACTATGCGTCCGTCTCAGGCGCACTGCTCACCGGAGTTCAGAGCATAAACGGCTCCCTCTATTATTTCAAGACAAACGGCAAAAAAATCACAAACCAGCTGAAGACCATCAGCTCTGACACCTACTACTTTATGAAAAACGGCGCAGCCGCGAAAAACACATGGGTCAAGATCAATTCCAACTTCTACTTTTTCCAGAAGAATGGAAAAATGGCCAAAAATAAGTGGATCAACAATCACTATGTAGGCCTGGACGGCGCCCGGACCAACCAGACCAAAAAGACCGGGTGGCAGACGGAAAACGGCAAGAAATACTACTATACAAACAAGGGTTCCATGGTGATCGGCTGGAAGACGATCAACGGCAGCACCTACTACTTTGACAGCACCGGCGTCATGCTTACCGGGATTCAGACGATCGACAGCAAAAAGTACTATTTTTACTCGGACGGACGCCGTGCCTCGTCTCTCACGATCGCAGTAGGCATGAAGGAGTATACGCTTGGCTCAGACGGCGTCGTCACCGCTGAAAAGAGCATCAAAGTCTCCGGCAATAACACCGGAGTCAAGATCGTCAACTTTGCCCTGCAGTACGTCGGCAATCCCTACGTGTGGGGCGGCACAAGCCTGACCAACGGGGCGGACTGTTCTGGCTTCGTCCAGACTGTATTTGCACATTTTGGCATCAAGCTGCTCCGCGTCGCAGACGACCAGATGAAAGGGCCTTCCTCCAATATCTCCAGCGAGTACAAGCGGCCTGTCATCGTGGATATCTCAAGTATGCTGCCGGGGGATCTCATCTTCTACGGTCAGCCTACCTACGCCTCCCACGTAGCGATCTACATGGGCGAAACAGAAGACGAGCCAGGCGTAAAAAAGATCGTACATGCCAGCAATTCCCAGCCTTATCCGGCCGGCGGAATCAAAATCTCTGAGTATGACTACAATACTCCGGTACGCGTCGTGCGATACTGGTCGTAAGAGTACATTAAACAAATTTATGTTTCTCACATAAGGCAATGAAGCTGCCGTACTGACAGGAACCGAACGCCCATAATCTGCACTCCTTGAGGCCAATATTCCTTCGTGCGGCAGTTCCGTTGCTGTCAAGCTTCCCGCGATTTTTCCTCTTCAAATTATTTATGTCTATATGTTTATTCTGAATTTTCTGCCAATATGTTCAAAAGACTGATATTTCACTTGTCAACCCATTTGCGAATTTTCTTCTTGCTTTTTCTGAATACATCATAATCCACAAAACGTCTGTTCCCGGAAAAATCTATGTAAACCAATTTTTTGAACGCTTTTTTTGTGGACAATGTGGATAAATCTGTGTATAAATCCATCTTGCATGGTTTTTCGAAGTTCCAGTATGTGGATAAGTCGCGAATTTTATGTCGCCTTTTGTCGCGCTCCGGAAATATCCCCTGCAAACTTTGTGCAGATTTATATTTACGCCCCTTTCCAGAACATACTTTCTGGAAAGGGGCGTTCTTCATTTTCTGATAATTTTTTGAATTTTGAGTTATTTTTAAGGCTTTACAAATCCGAAGTCCGAGGTTGGCCGAGGAGCTTCTGATCACCCTTTAGAGATCGGTCTTCAGATACGAGACAAAACGGTTCCCCGCCTGCTCGAACAGCGCCTTGCTGTCCTGAGGGCCGTAGAAGTATGTCTCGGTCTCGCCAGGGCGAAGAAGGATCGTGTTGCCATAGTCGTCATAACCTGTGATAATGACCACGCCGCTGCCATCCGGCGTTGCCGCAAGCACCGGCTGTCCCTGCCCCACGAAGTACAGTACCTGCTCCAGCGTGCAGCCGGTCAGATTGACAGCGTCCTTGCCCAGTGCCGCCTCTAGCGTCTCAATGTCCATCGTCCCGCTCTTGACGACCTCCGGAATATTCTCCGGCTTGATCTTCGCGGTCTCAGCGCGGTTGCCGCGCTCCCAGACAAACTCCTTCGCATGGTTGATCACCACGCCGACCTTTTCATCCGCCCTGCGGATCGCCTCCGCGGCGGTCGTCCACATACTGTCCATACTGCCGCCGGCATAGACATAATACAGCTTCTCACGCCCTGCATTCTTCGGAATCGCGATCGTGTCCAGATCGTCCCGCACCAGCAGACGGCTGGTCACCACCTGCGGATTCTTGTCCGTGATGGTAGTGCCGGTCCGCAGCAGGATCGTCGTCTGCCGGACATCGTCCTG
>CANQWV010000079.1 GCA_947627645.1 uncultured Lachnospiraceae bacterium
GTGGCCTGGCAAGGCGAAAGAAATAAAGCCGTCAACAGGGGCGGATGCGAAGCATACGCGTCTGTGGCCTGGCAAGGCGAAAGAAATAAAGCCGCCGACAGGGGCGGATGCGAAGCATACGCGTCTGTGGCCTGGCAAGGCGAAAGAAATAAAGCCGTCAACAGGGGCGGATGCGAAGCATACGCGTCTGTGGCCTGGCAAGGTGAAAGAAATAAAGCCGCCGACAGGGGCGGATGCGAAGCATACGCGTCTGTGGCCTGGCAAGGCGAATTTTTGAAAACGTCTTGCAAACTTTATGCATTTTCTGTATAATAATTTTATTATTTGTTTTGCGTAAAGTTACGTTTGGTAAGGAGGCTATCGCTATGGATGCAGCTACGGAAAATACAGAGCTTCACACACATAAGCTTGAGAATGAGGAGCAGTTTGGAGAGGTGCGCATCGCGGACGAGGTGGTCGCGATCATCGCGGGGCTGGCGGCCTCGGAGGTCGACGGCGTCGCCTCGATGGCGGGCAATGTGACGAGGGATCTGATCGAGAAGCTTGGGATGAAGAGCTTGTCCAAGGGCGTGAAGATCTCGATGGATGAGAAAACGGTTCATGTCGCGCTCGCGATCAACATCCAGTATGGCTACAACGTGCCGACTACCTGTTCCAAGATTCAGGAGAAGGTCAAGACCGCGATCGAGACGATGACCGGCCTCGAGGTCGCCGAGGTGAATATCAAGATCGTAAACGTTGCGATGGAGAAGAAATAAGGTTACTGTTCACGGAGTGTACAGTAACGAAATAAGACGATAAGCTGCTGCGAAAGAGAAATATGCCTTGCAAGGAACCGTTGCCGTTTTGCTGTCCTGAGGGGAAACAGACCGTGTACTGTCTTGTCGGTATACTTTCTGCAGCAGCTGTTTTTACCATATAAGCCCAGTCTCCTTGTGGAGTGCGGGATATCCGCGGCTTTTATTTTGATGGAGAAGCAGACTATGAAGAGAAGCGAGATCAGGGAACATATATTCAAGCTTGTGTTCTGTGGGGAGTTCCACCCGAGCGAGGAGATCCCGGAGCAGGTGCAGATCTATTTTGCGGAGCTCACCGAGGCGACGGAGGAGGAACACAGCTATATTGCGAACAAGGTAGAACGGGTCAAGGAGAAGGTTCCTGAGATTGACAGCAGGATTAACGAGGTGGCGCAAGGCTGGAAGACTGCGCGCATGGGGAAGGCCGAGCTGGCAATTTTGCGTCTGGCGGTGTATGAGATGCTGTTTGACGAGGATATTCCGGTGAAGGTCGCGATCAACGAGGCGGTGGAGCTTGCCAAGAAGTACGGCGGGGACGATTCTCCGTCGTTTGTGAACGGGATTCTGGCAAAGCTCGTGTGAATATTATCATGCAGAAAGTTTATTCGGTTAGTCAGATCAATCAGTACATCAAAGCTATGTTTTCGCAGGATTTCCTGCTGAACAGGGTCAGCGTTCAGGGCGAGGTGTCGAACTGCAAGTATCACAGTTCGGGCCACATTTATTTTTCGCTCAAGGACGCATCCGGGACAATCGCGTGTGTGATGTTTGCCAGTGCCAGAAGGGGACTGGCTTTTCGGCTGTCCGACGGGCAGCAGGTGGTCGTGGATGGAAATGTGAACGTCTATGAGCGTGACGGCAGATATCAGCTGTATGCGGGCCGCATCCGGCAGAATGGCGCCGGTATGCTCTACGAGCGTTTTCTGGCGTTGAAGCAGGAGCTCGAGGAGATGGGGATGTTCGCCCCGGAATACAAAAAGCCGATTCCGAAGTATGTGCGCAGGCTGGGTGTCGTGACCGCGCCTACGGGTGCGGCGATCCGGGATATCATCACGGTCTCCAGGCGGCGCAGCCCGGGGATCCGGATTATTCTCTATCCGGCGCAGGTGCAGGGCGAGGGCGCGGCCGAGAGCGTTGCCCGGGGCCTTCGTGTGCTGGACGGACAGAACGTGGATGTCATCATCGTCGGCCGCGGAGGCGGCTCGATCGAGGATCTCTGGGCGTTCAATGAGGAGGTCGTCGCACGGGCGATTTTTACCTGCCGGACGCCGGTGATCTCGGCGGTCGGCCATGAGACGGATACGACGATTGCGGATTTTGTGGCGGATCTGCGCGCACCTACCCCGTCGGCTGCGGCGGAGCTCGCGGTCGCGGATGCAGGGGCGATGTGCCGGCAGATTTCAGACGACAGGGCGCGGCTTAGACAGCTGGTACAGCTGAGAATAGAGGAGCTGCGAAGACGGAAGGAACGCTGTCAGCTGCGCCTGCGCTATGCAAGCCCACGGCAGCGGGTGCGCGAGCAGCGGCAGCGCGCCGCGGATCTCGACGAGGGACTGTGCAGGGCAATGCAGGAGGAACTGCGGGACAGGAAACGCCGGATGGCGCTCTACATCGAACGGCTGCGCGGGCTTTCGCCGCTTGAGAAGCTGGCGCAGGGCTATGCTTGCGTGACTGATGAGGATGGAAAGCGGATCTCGTCGGTCGCCCAGGTGCAAAAGGACGAGGAGCTCGGAATCTATGTCGCGGATGGGAAGATTCACGCGAAGGTTGTGGCTGTGGAGGAAATTTGCGTTTAAGGGATAAGATGGGAAAGGAGTGACCGGGATGGACAGCTTCAGAACATGGCTGGAGGAGCAGGGGAAGGAGCAGGCATTCTGCGCGGAGTATGACCGGCTGTACGCGGAGTACGAAGCCTCGCAGAAAGCGGCCGCGCGGGAGATGACGCTGGAGGAGGCGTTTGCCGGGCTCGACGAGATGCTGAGAAAGCTGGAGGACAGCAGTCTTCCGCTGGAGGAAGCCCTGGAGCTGTATCAGCGGGGGACAAGGCTTCTGGCGAAGTGTAACGACAAGATCGATCTGGCGGAAAAGCAGATCCTGATGGTAAATGAAGAAGGTGGTTTTGATGAGTTTGAACTTTGATGAGCAGATGAAGAAACGGGTGACGGAGATCAAGAGCGTGATCGCCGGATATCTGCCGGAGGAAGACGGATTTCAGCGCACGCTCCTCGAGGCGGTCAACTACAGTATGCTGGTTGGCGGCAAGAAGCTCCGCCCGCTGCTGATGCAGCAGACCTATGTGATGTTCGGCGGGAAATCCTCGGTTATCAAGCCGTTCATGGCGGCGATGGAGATGGTGCATACGCACTCGCTGATCCACGACGACCTGCCGGCGATGGACAACGATGAATACCGCAGGGGGAAGAAGACGACGCACATTGTGTATGGCGAGGCGATGGCGATCCTTGCGGGCGACGCGCTGCTGAACCTGGCTTATGAGACTGCGGCGAAGGCGTTTGACATGGAGCCGGACAATCCGTGTATCGGCCGGGCGTTCCAGATCCTCGCGGGCAAGACCGGCCTGTACGGGATGATCGGCGGCCAGTCGGTGGATGTGGAGTATGCCGGGAAACCGCTCACGGAGGAACAGCTACATTTTATCTATCGTCTGAAGACCGGGGCGCTGATCGAGGCGTCGATGATGATTGGCGCGGTGCTGGCGGGCGCTTCCGGGGAGGAGCTGGAGAAGCTGCAGCAGGCGGCCGCAAATGTGGGGCTCGCGTTCCAGATTCAGGACGATATCCTGGATGTGACCGGGGACGAGGAGACGCTTGGCAAAGCGGTAAACAGCGATGAGAAGAACGAGAAGACGACTTATGTCACGGTGAAAGGGCTGGAGCAGGCGCAGGAGGATGTGGCGCGCTACTCGAAAGAGGCGATCCGGCTTCTGGATGAGCTGCCGTACGAGAACGAGTTTTTGCGGGAGCTGATCCTGCATTTGATCCATCGCAGCGCGTGAGTGAGGCTGCCGCTAATGGAGGTATTGCCTGAGCGCTGGAAGAAAATCTGATCTGTCGCAGTGGGTGGGTAAAGCTGCCGCACGGCTGCAGGAAAACGTGATTCATAGAGAGAAAGCCGAGGCTTGCCCATGGCAATGCGTTGGAAGGGTGGCGTTTATTCTGTTAGAGAAGATCAATGAAGTGAACGATATCAAAAAGATAGAGAAAGACCAGCTGCCGGAGCTTGCGCAGGAGATCCGGGACTTCCTGATCCGGAAGATCAGCCAGACCGGAGGGCATCTTGCCTCGAATCTGGGCGTGGTGGAGCTGACGATGGCCCTGCATCTTTCTTTTTCGCTTCCAAAGGATAAGATCATCTGGGACGTCGGGCATCAGTCGTATACACACAAGATCCTGACCGGACGCAAGGCGGGCTTCGACGAGCTGCGCAAGTTCGGCGGAATGAGCGGCTTCCCGAAGCGCAAGGAGAGCGACTGCGACGCCTTCGACACGGGGCACAGCTCGACCTCCATCTCGGCGGGGCTTGGCTATGTCTGCTCCCGCGACGTGCTGGGGGAAGATTATTACGTGGTCTCCGTGATCGGGGACGGCGCGCTGACCGGTGGAATGGCTTATGAGGCGCTGAACAACGCCTCCGAGCTGAAGACGAATTTTATTATCGTACTGAACGACAACGAGATGTCCATCTCGGAGAATGTCGGAGGGATTTCCGCGTATCTGGGCAATATCCGGACGGCGGAGTCTTACACCGGCCTGAAGATGGGCGTGGAGAATACACTGAACAAGATCCCGGTCTACGGGGACAAGCTGATCCGGGGGATCCGCAACACGAAACAGGGAATCAAGCAGTTTCTTGTGCCGGGGATGTTCTTTGAAGAGATGGGGATCACCTACCTTGGACCGGTCGACGGGCACAATATCTCCAAGATGATGCGCGTATTCCGAGACGCGAAGAAGGTGAACGGGCCGGTGCTTGTGCACGTGCTGACCCGCAAGGGCAAGGGCTTCGAACCTGCGGAGCGTATGCCGTCGAGGTTTCACGGGGCGGAGCCGTTCGAGATCGAGACGGGGCTTCCGAGCGTGCGCAAGAAGAAGGCGGCCTACACGGACGTCTTTTCGACGGTCATGTGCAAGATGGGCGCGCGTGAGCCGAAGCTGGTGGCTGTCACGGCGGCGATGCCGGACGGTACGGGGCTCAAGCGTTTCCGGAATATGTACCACGACCGCTTTTTTGACGTGGGCATCGCGGAGGCGCACGCGGTGACCTTTGCGGCAGGACTCGCGGCGGGAGGGCTGAAGCCGGTGGTCGCGGTGTACTCGTCCTTTTTGCAGAGGGCGTTCGACCAGATCATCCATGATGTCTGCATCCAGAAGCTGCACGTCGTGTTTGCGATCGACCGGGCGGGCCTGGTCGGGAGCGACGGGGAGACGCACCAGGGGATCTTCGACCTGTCGTATCTCTCCATGATGCCGAATATGTGCGTGATGGCGCCCAAGAACAAATGGGAGCTTGCCGATATGCTGAAGTTCGCGATCGGGTATGGCGGTCCGATCGCCCTGCGCTATCCGCGCGGGGAGGCGTACGACGGGCTGAAGGAGTTCCGCGCGCCGATTGAGTGCGGAAGGAGTGAGATCCTGTACGATGAGGATGGGCTCGCGCTGGTTGCGGTCGGAAGCATGGTGCAGACCGCTCTGGCCGTGCGCGGGATGCTCAGGGAGGTTGGCTATCAGTGTACGGTTGTGAACGCACGCTTTGTGAAGCCGATCGACGAGGAGATGCTCGCGTACCTCGCGCAGGATCACCGCCTGGTTGTGACGATGGAGGAGAATGTAAAGAGCGGCGGCTTCGGCGAGAAGGTGCTGGAGTACTACAACGAGACGGGGACTGACATACAGCTGCTGCAGGTGGCGCTCCCGGACGATTACATCGAGCATGGGAATGTGAATGTGCTCCGCGAGGAGACCTGTATCGACGCGGAGTCGGTGTTCAAGAAGATCATTGCGCGGTATCGGCAGTAGCTGCCCGGGTTTTGTTTACAGCCCTTGCAGCCTGTGGAATATGGAGCTGGAGTATTGATGTTTGTGCCCACGGCTGAGAGCCGGCGGAATGGAGATTTTATGAAGGAACGATTGGATGTGCTGCTTGTGCAGCGCGGCCTCGCGGTCTCGCGTGAGAAGGCGAAGGCTGTGATCATGGCGGGCAGCGTGCTGGTGAACGGCCAGCGTGAGGATAAGGCCGGGACGATGGTCGATGAGAAAGCGGAGATCACCGTGAAGAACAGCCAGCTGCGCTATGTGAGCCGGGGCGGACTGAAGCTTGAAAAGGCGATGAAGTGCTTCCCTGTCGTGCTCGACGGGAAGGTCTGCATGGATGTGGGCGCGTCGACCGGGGGTTTTACCGACTGTATGCTGCAGAACGGGGCCGTCAAGGTCTATGCGGTTGACGTGGGGCACGGGCAGCTTGACTGGAAGTTGCGCAGCGACGAGCGGGTCGTCTGTATGGAGAAGACGAATATCCGTTATGTCGTGCCGGAGGACATTCAGGAGCCGCCCTCGTTTGTCTCGATCGATGTGTCCTTCATCTCTTTGACAAAGGTGCTCGGCCCGGTACGCGCGCTGATGGCGGACGGGGGCGAGGTTGTCTGCCTGATCAAGCCGCAGTTTGAGGCAGGGCGCGAGAAGGTAGGGAAAAAGGGCGTCGTGCGGGATCCGGCCGTGCATGAGGAAGTGATCTGCAAGGTGATCGCGTACGCCGGGCAGCTCGGATTCGGGCGGCTGGGGCTGGAGTACTCGCCGATCAAGGGACCGGAGGGCAATATCGAGTATCTCCTCTATCTGCGGAAACAGACAAAAGACGCCGGGCCGGAGCCCGCAAAGCCCGGAGATACGGAACCGGAGGATGCACAGCCGCTGTACGACAGGGAAGAAAAGCTTCACGCAAAGAAGGAAGAGGCTTTGGCGGACAAGGTGGAGCCGGCTGCGCTGGATGCGGTACGTACGGTTGTGGCGGCCGCCCACGCTGCGCTTGACTGAGGGCTGCGGCGCCGTACAGCCGGGGGAATGGAGCGGATTGATGAATACTTTTTATGTGATCACAAACTACCAGAAGGATCCGGAGTTCCGCACGGCCGGAATGATCCGGGAATATCTTGAGGGCAAGGGCCGGAAGTGCTACATCCAGCAGTGCGGGAAGGATCACCCGACGAAGCAGTACAAGTACACGGACGCTCAGAAAATACCGAAAGACGCGGAGTGCGTGCTGGTGCTGGGCGGAGACGGGACGCTGCTGCAGGCGGCGAGGGATCTCGTGGAGAGTCCGCTTCCGCTTCTCGGCGTCAACATGGGAACGCTGGGTTACCTGGCGGAAATCGAGCACACCAATGTGTATCCGGCGCTGGATCAGCTGATGAGAGATGACTTTTCGGTGGAATCGCGCATGATGCTCCAGGGTACGGCGCTCCATCAGGGCAGGAGGCTTTTGCGCGACATTGCCCTGAACGATATTGTGATACGCCGAAACGGCAAGCTGCGCGTCCTCGATTTTAACATCTATGTGGACGACGTGTTCCTCACGGCGTACTCAGCGGATGGGATCATTGTCGCGACGCCGACCGGCTCCACCGGCTACAATCTGTCTGCCGGAGGCCCGATCGTCGCGCCGCAGGCTTCCCTGATTCTGCTGTCGGCGGTCGCCCCGCACACCTTAAACTCGCGCTCGATCGTCCTGCCGGACAATGTGGAGATCGCGATCGAGGTCAGCGCGAGGCACGACACGGACATGGACGGCGCGGAGGCGACGTTTGACGGCGACACCTCCGTGAAGCTGAATTCCGGCGACCGCATCGTTATTGTGAAGTCGGACCGCAAGGTACAGATGATAAAGACGAAGAATACCAGTTTTCTGGAGATCCTGCGGCTGAAGATGGGCCATTGAGAAAGGGGAGAGAGGATGAAGAATGCAAGGCAGGAAAAGATTGTGGAGCTGATCACGCTGTACGAGATCGAGACGCAGGAGGAACTCGCCTCGTATCTGGAACAGGAAGGCTTCCATGTCACGCAGGCGACGATCTCCCGCGATATCAGGGAACTTAAGCTGACGAAGCTGACCGCCGCGGACGGGAAGCAGAAATACACGCTGATGCAGAGCCATGCGCCGGGGATGAACGATAAATATCTGCGCGTGCTGAAGGACGGTTTTGTCTCGATGGACATGGCGCAGAATATTCTGGTCGTGAAGACGGTGTCCGGTATGGCGATGGCGGTTGCGGCCGCAATCGACGCGATGCACTGGACGGAGGTCGCCGGGTGCATTGCGGGCGACGATACGATCATGTGCGCGATCCGCAGCACCGACGACACGCTGCGCGTGATGGATAAAATACAGAAGATTGTCCGTGCTTGATCCGCATTCCGGATATCCGCACGGGATTGGGCTCGGAAAAAGAAAAGTTGTCGGGGAGAGACAGGGCAAGGCTATGTTAGTCAGTTTACACGTAAAAAATATGGCGCTGATCAAGGAGGCGGAGGTCGAGTTCGGCGAAGGCCTGAACATCATGACGGGCGAAACCGGAGCCGGAAAATCCATCGTGATCGGGTCGGTCAACATCGCGCTCGGGACAGGCAATTTTAAGGATTATGTCCCGGAGGGTGCGGATTACGCGCTCGTTGAGCTTGTGTTTTCCACGGAGAATAAAACGGTTCTTCAGATGCTGGCGGAGCAGGAGATTCCGTCCGAGGACGGGGAAGTGATCATCGCCAGGCGTTATAAGGCCGGCCGCAGCGTCAGCAAGGTCAACGGAGAGACGGTGCCGGTCTCCTTTGTGCGGGAGCTTGCGGCGGAGCTGATCGATATTCATGGGCAGCATGAGCACCAGTCGCTGCTGTATGAAAAGAATCATCTGAGGATCCTGGATGATTATGCGGGGGAAGCGCTGGCCCGGAAGAAGGCGCTTTGCAGCGAGCAGTACCAGCTGTTCCGAAAGGCGAAAAAGCAGCTCCAGGAGGCGGACTCCGGGGAGGCCGAGCGGGCAAAGGAGCTGGATTTCCTGAAATTTGAGCAAAATGAGATCGAGGCCGCAGCCCTTGTGCCGGGGGAGGATGCGGAGCTGGAAAGCGAATACCGGCGCATGGCAAATGGGCAGAAGATCCTGGAGGCTCTCTCTGAGACGGCCGGACTGACCGGGGCTGCCGGCTATTCCGGGGCCGGGGATGAGATCAGCCGGGCGCTGCGCGCGTTCGGAACGGCCGCGCTCTACGACGAATCGCTCGGGGAGCTGGAGCGGTCGCTCGCGGATCTCGAGTCTATGATCAACGATTTTAACCGCGAGCTGTCCGGCTACATGGACGATTTTGTCTTCGATGCACAGAAGCTCAGGGAGACGGAGGAACGCCTGGATCTGATCAATCGCCTAAAGACAAAATATGGCAATTCGATCGAGCAGATCCTGGAGGCCGGACGTGAAAAGGAAAAGCGGATTGAGCTTTTGTCGAATTACGAGGAATATCTGGGTCAGCTGCGGGCTTCGTATGAGAAGAGCAAAAAAATACTCTGGCAGACGGCGGATGAAATATCTGAAATCCGCAAAAGCTATGCGGGGCAGCTTGCGGCAGAGATCCGGAGCGCGCTGATCGACCTGAACTTTCTCGATGTGCAGTTCGAAATCGCTTTCCAGGAGCTGGAGGAGCCGGGGGAGAACGGCAGGGATGAGATCTGTTTCCTGATTTCGACGAATCCGGGCCTTCCGCCCAGGCCGCTCTCGAACGTGGCTTCGGGCGGCGAGCTTTCGAGGATCATGCTGGCGCTCAAGGCCGTCATGGCGGACCGCGACGCGGTAGAGACGCTGATCTTCGATGAAATTGATACCGGGATCAGCGGGCGGACGGCTCAGAAGGTCTCTGAAAAAATGGCAGTGATTGCCAGAAAGCATCAGCTGCTGTGCATCACGCACCTGGCGCAGATCGCGTCGATGGCGGATCAGCATTTTATTATTGAGAAAAAACCTGCCGGCAGCGGGACGGTGACAAGCATCGGGCTGCTCGGCGAGGAAGAGAGCATTGCTGAGCTTGCCAGGATTTTAGGAGGAGCGCAGATTACACAGGCGGTGCTTGAGAATGCGCGCGAAATGAAAGAACTGGCAAAAAGCGCAAAAATATACTAGAGTCAAACGACGAGAACTCCACATACTGAATGCAGAGACTGGCGACGCGGTGCTCTGCATTTTTTATGCAGGATCATCCGCGAAGAATACGGCTTGCGGTGAAAAGGCTGCAGGAGTGCAGTCTGGATCATACAGAGAAGTGGGGTGCAAAAGATGAACGTCAGGCAGAAGTACAGAGGATTTGTGTGTGGCTTACTGGGCTGCGGGATTGTCGGACTGGGTGCGTGCGGCCTGGCAGTTGTGCGCGCGCAGATTCCTTCGCAGATACAGGTGGCAGAGGCCGGAGAACTGCCGGAGCTGTTTCACAATGGGTTTGACCGCTGGATCACGAAAGAAATCAGCGCAGGTGATTCTGCGGCGAGGCAGACGGAGCCTGCGGGGACGACTTTGATGGAAGTCGGGGAAACCCTGGGCGGCGCGGCGAAAGAGAGCTATCAGATTCTATACCGTCTGTTTGGAAAAATTCCGCTGAAGATGGTGACGGTGAGCGTGGTGCCGCGGCGGCAGGTCTACGCGGGAGGAAGCCCGATCGGAATCTATCTCAGGACGGACGGCGTCATGGTAGTCGAGACCGCGGAGATCAGGACCGGGGATGGAAGCAGCTGCAGTCCGGCGGAGAATATCGTCCGATCCGGGGACTATATCAAATCTGTGAATGGCGTGGAGACAAACACGAAGGAGCGGCTTGTGGAGTGCATCAGCGGCTGCGGAGGCGAGGATCTGGTGCTCGCGGTTGACCGCGCGGGCGAGCAGATCAGCCTGAAAGTACATCCGGTC
>CANQWV010000080.1 GCA_947627645.1 uncultured Lachnospiraceae bacterium
GTTATCCTGCCGTCGTCCAGATAAAGGACGCGGTTTCCGCGCAGCGCGCCGACGATGCAGGCCGACTTTTCTCCCTGCCCAAACTCGAAGCCGGTGACGCGGAAGCTGTCCCGGTAAAGGGATTTCAATTCATAAATAATCTTTTTCTCCATCGTCCTACACCTCCAGGATCCGCGCGATCAGCGAGCCTTCGTCGACCACCGGGTATTCTCTGAGTGTAAACACCATGCCGTCGCAGGGCGACAGGATACGCTCGACCACCCTGCCCTCGTGCGGGCTCACAATGTCCCCGATGTAGTCGTCCTTCCTGACCTGCTTTGTGTGCTCGACCTGCGGAATAAAAATGCCGGAGGCCGCCGCGTTAATGAACTGTACCTGTCCGTCCGTGGAGATGATCGGCTTTCTCGGCTCGCCTGCCTCGCCGGACCAGATCCCCAGGTGACGCATCAGGCTGAAGATGCCCTCCGTGAGCTGCATACAATATTCCCTCGTAATGCGCATACCGACTCCCATCTCGACGACGAGTGTCGGCGTCCCGATCGAGTTCAGCGAATAGGCCAGAGTGGACTCCAGCACCGTCGCCGCCGCGTGTACCCACACGAAGTCGATGTTCAGATACTTCGCAAGCGGCACAAGCTCCTTCGACGTCTGTGTGTTGATCCGCACCTGCGGGATCTCGCGCAGAAAAATATTGCTGGCGTGGATGTCGATGCAAACGTCGCTGCCCGCGATGTCCCCGACGATCTTCGACGCGAGGAACTCCGTCATCGCCCCGTCCTCCGTGCCCGGGAAAATACGGTTCATATCCAGGTCGAAGCCCGGAATCCCGCGCGTGATTGAATCAATGCCGAGCGGGTTCAGCGCCGGATAAAGATCTACCGTCCCATTCAGGCACTCGGGATGCTCCTGCAGGCGCTTTGCCACCTCAAAGCAGACCGCCTGCCCCTCAAGCTCGTCTCCGTGCGTTCCGGTGACGATGCTGATCCGCTTCCCCTGCCCAGAGCCGCTGCGGTTCTTCACGATCCGCAGCGTCTCGTCCACGGGCAGGGCGATTTTTGTAACTGTCTGTATCATAAACTCATTCTCCTTCATTCTCCATTTTCACTTGCCGGCCGCACGCTCACGCGCACCGTCTGTGTCTCCTGCGCGGGATTAAAATAGACGCCAAGATTGACCAGGCAGTCTCTGCAGTCCCGGCCGTGCGAAAGCTTGATGTACCTGCCATCCGCCATGCAGTTGTGCGTCGGGTCGAGCGCATACCACTGCCCGTCCGAATAGATCTCCGCCCACGCATGCGTCTCACCCTCCCCGAGCAGCATACCGGCCACGTACCGTGCGGCGATCCCATCCATCCGGCACAGCGTGATCAAAAGCTGCGCAAAATCCTGGCAAACGCCGCAGCCCTTCTCCAGCGCCTGCTCCGAGGTGGTACGCGTGTCGGTGGCGCCGCTTTGATAGGCAAAATCCCGGTGCAGACATTCCATGAAATACCGCGCCCTCCTCAGAGCGTAGTTTTCCTCCTGCCCAACCTGGAAAGCAGGAGCGGACGTCCCGATCTGTCCCTGCGGAAATTCTCCCAACCTGTCCGCTTTGATCCCGGTACTTCCGGCAAATGCCGTGTTGTTCTCAGAGAACAGCTCCCTCGAGCAAAGCCTCTCATAATAACGCACGACAAAGGCGCCGGGCGCGGTCACCGGCGTCTGATAAAGAAACAGCTCCCATGGAATCCGATCCGGCTTCTCCGCCTCGCTCAGCCCGGTTCTCACGCATCCCGTGACGCGGACGGCAAACGCGCTGTGATGGTCGCTTGCCGCCCCGTAGATGCAGGAATTCCCAAAGCCGTCCTGCCCGCTCGAAAGCCAGGTGTAAGGCGACACCCTCCAACGGACGTCCACGACCTTCTGGCACGTTCCGCTTCGCGGGAGGCACATGAGCCGGAAATCGTGCCGCGTGATCTCCCGGTCAAACTCCGACCGCATTTCATAGGAAAATTCCAGCAGCTTCTCACACATTCAGGATCTGTCCCAGCTGCACCAGCGCCGCGTCGTAATCCACGACCGGGGCGTCGATGATTCCTTTCAATTTTTCCAGCGCTTCCACATTATAAGGCATACCGCTCTCCTTTGCGCGCGGGACGAGCCGCATATAGCCTCGGTGCAGCTCCGACTGGCCGCGCCGAAACCGCAGATAGAGATCCAGCCGCTCCACGCGCTTGCCAAACTTCATCACGCCGCGGACGCAGCGCCCGTCGATCTGGTCGTCCACGCAGCCCCAGAACGCCAGCAGATTGTCGACCACCTTCTGGATCCGCATCATCGGCGCGTGGCTCGCCGCGGCCGCCTCCAGCCCATACACTGCCATCTGGATATAGGCCAGCGTCTCCGTGCCGATCTCATCCCGCATGACGATCGCATTATCATAGGCGCGCAACAGATTGCTCAGGATGGAATTCGGGTCGCCCTTGTCGTATCCGTAACGTGTGATGAAATCCTCCTTCGAGCTGTAGATATTTGGAATGTCCAGAAGCTCGCAGATCTTTTTATAATAATTGTCATCCAGATCGATCATGCTGTCGTAACCGTCGCAATAGAGCTTCAACGTCGTGTAGACACGCTCCGAATAACGCCCGAGCCAGTACAGATGATCCGCCTTTTCTACCGTGATAATACCCATGTATCCTTGAAACCTCCTCCCTGCGACGAATTGACGATGAACGAATCCGGATTGCGCGAGAATCGCGTCAGCCCGCTCTTCCACACCGAGACGTCCCCGTCCGCCAGGACAAACGCACGCAGATCCGCCTTGCGCGGCGTGCGCTCGCCGTTCTCCATAATATCGATATCTATGAAATCGATCACATCCTGCGCGATGAAGCGTCTCGGCTCGTTTTTGATGAGCGCGATCATGTCTTCCTTCTCCCGGCGCGTCAGCTTGCTGCCGAACACAACCCCGTAACCGCCCGCCTCCGCGACGTCCTTGATCACAATATCGTCGAAGCGGTCGAGCACATACTTCCGATCCTCCTCGTAGTAGGGCAGATACGTCGGCGCGTTATGCGTGATGCAATCCTCGCCCAGATAATATTTCACCATCTTCGGAACGAAATAATAGATGCCCTTGTCGTCGGCCACGCCGTTGCCAGGCGCGTTCAGGATCGCCACATTACCCTTGCGGAACACATCGAACAGATGCGGCACGCCGATCACAGACTCCGGCAGGAAATTCATCGGATCCAGATACTCGTCGGAAACACGGCGATAGAGCGCACCGACCCGCTGCTTCTTCCCATTGTAGTCAAGATAATACAGCATATCGTTCTCGACGAACAGATTGCTTCCGGTGACAAGGGCCGCCCCGGTCTTCTCCGCCAGATAGGAATGTTCGAAGAACGCCGCGTTGTAACGTCCCGGCGTCATGATGACATTGTCCCCGCCCGTATTCACATAATCCATGACATGCTTCAGCAGTTCCGCGTAATTTCGATTATCTTCAATCTTCATCTCGCGGAACGTCGCCGGGCTCGCCCGCCTGCAAAGCTCCCGCGCGATCAGCGGATAAGACGCGCCGGACGGCACACGCAGATTGTCCTCAAGCACATACCAGGTGCCGTCCTTCGCCTGAACGAGATCGATACCGGAAATATGGCTCGCGATTCCCCTCGGCGTCCGCACGCCCTCGCACTGCGCCAGATACCCTGACGAGGAATAGATAAATTCCGGCGGAATCACACCGTCCTTCACGATTTTCTTGTCCGTATAAATGTCCGCGAGGAAACAGTTCAGCGCCGTCACCCGCTGCTTCAGCCCACGCTCGAGATACGCGAACTCGTCCGCGTCGATGACGCGCGGGATCGCGTCAAACGGAAACAGCTGCTCCTTGAACACGCCGTTTTTGTAAATGCCGAACTTCACTCCGTACCGCGCGAGCTGTTCGTTGATCGCGTCAGCGTCCCTGCATAAATCATACATATCATGTCACCTGCCTTTTATTGCTTTACTGCGCGACCCGCGTGCTGCGGCAGCAGCTGGACTCCTCACGCGGGTCTGCGCAAAAAAAGGCAGGGACGTCGTTTCCGTGACGTCCTTGCCCTTCGTACGTGAACTATCTTAGCACCACGCCCTGCCTTTGTCAAGGCGGCATAAAATTTTTCAGAGCTTCCGTATCCGCACTTCTTTCAGAAGCTTACAGAAATCCTCGCGCAGACACATCTGCGTCCCGGGCCGCATCAGAGAAGCGCCCGCCGCCGCGACCGCGAAACGAAGCACGTCCTCCTCAGCAGCCTGTCCTGCCGAAGCAAGCGCCTTCCCTGTCAGCGCCGCGCACATTCCCGCCACGAGCGAGTCTCCCGCGCCCTGCACGCCCTGCACCTCGACGTCCGGCGCATCCGCCCGGAAAACGCCCTCCGCACAGGTCAGCATCGCGCCCTCCGCGCCCATCGAGACACAGACATACGCGATTCCCTGCGCGACAATCCCCTGCGCAATCTCCTCCATGCTCTTCCCCGCGGCCAGCTCCGTCCCGAACGCTTCCTCAAATTCATCCCGGTTCGGCTTGATCAGGAACGGCTTCTCCTTCAGCCCCTCACGGAACAACGCCCCGGATGCATCCAGCACCGTGCGAACGCCCTTCTGGTGCGCCAGACGGATGAGCCGCCCATAGATGTCCTCCGGCACCCCCTGCGGCGCGCTTCCGCTCAGCACAAGAAGCTCTGCCCGATCCATATACTCTTCCGTCTTCCCGGTCAGCCGTTTCACCGCCGCCGCGTCCACCGCTTCGCCGCGCTCGTTGAACTCTGTCATCACACGCCGCGCTTCGTCGAAAACCTTGATATTCATCCGCAGGCTGCCCGGCACCTCCACAAAATCATGCGCGACCCCCTGCGCGTCCATCGACCGCTCCAGAAGAGCCCCATTTTCCAGGTAATTGAACCCAAGGCAAAGCGTCTCCACACCCAGATTTCGAAGCGCCGCGCCGACATTGACGCCCTTTCCGCAGACGTCCTGCCGCGTCCTTAAAATACGGTTTGTCCCGCCGTATTCAAATCCCGAAATCCAGATCGTCCGGTCAATGCACGGATTCAAGGTAACTGTGACTACCATACCGTTCAAACACCCTCCCTGCCAAACACTTCTCCGTTTTCCACTATCTCCCGCTCGATGTGTCTTCCCGCAGATGACTCCAGATCTGATTCCGTATCATCTCCATCGCAGCCCTGTTGTACCCGCCCTCAGGCACGATAATGTTCGCGTTCTTCTTGCTCGGCTCCACGAATTGTTCATGCATCGGCTTAACCGTGCCAAGATACTGGTTAATCACCGATTCCAGGCTGCGGGCGCGTTCCAGGACGTCTCGCTGGATCCGGCGAATGATACGCAAATCGGCATCCGTATCCACAAAAATGCGTATATCCATCAGCTCACACAGTTCCCTGCTCTCAAATATCAGGATCCCCTCCACAAGAATGACCTTCGAGGGTTTGATGATCACCGTGTCTTTGCTGCGGTTATGCACGGTATAGTCATAGATCGGACATTCCACGGAAAGCCCCTGCTTCAGGTCCTTCAGATGCGCGATCATCAGATCCGTATCAAACGCGTTCGGGTGATCGTAATTCAGCCTGCAGCGTTCCTCATACGTCATATCATCGTGCGCCTTATAATAATCGTCATGCTTTATGATTGTCACACTCTCGCGAAACTGAGACGCGATCTGATTTGTCAGCGTCGTCTTGCCGCTGCCCGAGCCGCCTGCAATCCCGATCACCAGTACCTTGCTCATTCCTTACTCCTCCCTTTCTCTTATGCCGCGTGCCTCCCAGGAACCGCAAAATCCCAGCGGCCCGGCCGGCCTTGCTCTTCCTTTTATGTATCCTTTGATATGTCCTATCTTAGCACAATCCCGGGCGTCCCGCAAGAACAGCCACAGTGCCTCTTCGCTTTGTACCCCGGAATTTGCCCTGTCTTACTCTCCCTCTTTTCTTCAGTTTTTTCAAATTTTCTGTCATAATTCGGGGATTCGTCACATAAAATATTATCAGAAATGCATATAAGATTTGACAACATTACATTTTTCGAGTAAAATTGCTTTCTAGAGGCACTTATTATTGGAGGACATATGACAGCAATCATTCTGACATACCTAATCCTGATAAACCTGATCGGCTTCGTCCTCATGGGGATCGACAAGCGCAGGGCAATCACAAACCGCTGGCGCATTTCAGAGCGAACACTTTTTCTGGTTGCGCTGCTTTTCGGCTGTATCGGCGTGCAGATCGGTATGCACGTTTTCCGCCACAAGACAAAGCATCCTTCCTTCCGCATCGGCCTTCCGGTCATCGCGTTCCTGCAGATCATGCTTCTTCTGTTCGCAGCATATCTATGGTTCCGCTTTGCAGGCAGTCCGACCCGGACGGTACAACGTGAACTGGCGCAGATCAGGGAGCTCGACGCCGACACGCTTCAGTCCTTTCTCCACGAGGTCAACCTTTCCGAGGACACGAATGCAGACGCCGGCGTCCGCGACATCCGCGCCGACGTCATAGCACTTTTCTTCAAAAATTTCGATTACCAGATCCAGGGCGAAGAAATCGAGGACGACAAGGCTGTCGTCAACGCCAGAATCACGAATATCGACGCGCACGCGCTTGCGCGGGATCTCTGCACCAAAATCCTGCAGAGATCTGTTTCCGTCTATCCCGAATCCACGGTTCCCACAACCAACGATTATTACCAGCTTCTGCATGATACCCTGGCCGGAAGCAGCTACGAGCTCGTCACAACAACGGTGACGTTCCACCTGAGCAAAAATCACTCCCGCTGGGAGATCCTGACAGACGACACCCTGGAGGATCAGCTGGTAAGCGGCTTCATCTCCTATATGAATGATCCCTATATCCTTCCGGCAGCCTCTGCCCTCTCAATCCAGCTGGATGCCCTGAAAGCGCTCACAGCGGAGCAGTGGGCGGAATACCTCTCTGTCGACGATATTTTTGCAACCTATAACACCGATTATTCTCAGGCGATCGACGAAGAGTACATCCGGCAGATGGCCGCGGCGTTCGATTATAAGATTCTTCGCTGTGAGGAAAACGGCGCCCATGCAGACGCCGTCGTCAGAATCACAAGCATCGATATGGGAAATGTACTCTCCATCTATAAGGAGCATCTGCTCTCCTACGCGGCAACTACGAAATCCCTCCGCGACGACGACATCCAGTTCTCCAATGAAACTGCCCGTCTCCTGCTTCAGTCCCTCCAGGAGAATACAGGCACTACATCGACTGATATCGATATCAGTTTCAATAACAATGGCTCGATATGGGACATCTCTTTCGACCAGGAATTCACAAACGCCTTGATGGGCAATATGTCCGGCGCGATCGAGCAGTTCAACTCAGCCGCCCACGACACAGAGACCGTGATCGTCGCCCCTGTAGACTAGAAAAGAGAGGCCTGCGCCTCTCTTTCCGCTCTGTTCCTTTCGCAGTTTACTCCTGCAGGATATACGCCGCGATCTGATCCAGCGCCACCTCTGCCTGCTCTCCGCTCTCCATGTCCCTGACATTCGCCCGGTTCTCCGCAAGCTCCTGCGTTCCGATGATCACGGTCTTCTTCGCCCCAAGCTTATTCGCATATTTCATCTGCGCTTTGGCGCTTCGATCCATGTAGTCGGTCTCCACGACGATCCCTTTTCTGCGCAGCTCATCCACGATCCGGTACGCGCGGCCGCGCGCCTCCTTCCCCAGAATGCCGACATACAGCGCAACCGGCTCCTCCGGCGGGAACTCCACGCCCTCCTTCTCCATGAAATACAGGATGCGCTCGATTCCCATGCCAAAGCCGACCGACGGAATGTCCTGCTTCTCATCGATTTCATGGATCAGCCCGTCATAACGGCCGCCGCCGCAGAGTGTGAATCCTTCGGAATCCACAAATTCAAACACAGTCTTCGTATAATAGTCCAATCCCCGCACGATCCCGGTGTCCACCGTATACTCGATTCCCAGCTCGTCAAGCAGGCCTTTCAGCTCCTCGAAATGCTCACGGCATTCATCGTCAAGGTATTCGATCGTACGCGGCGCGTGCGCGACAATCTCCTTGCAGCCCTCCACCTTACAGTCGATAACGCGCAGCGGATTCTTCTGCATACGCTCCCGGCAGGTCGGGCAGAGCTTGTCCTCATGCTCTTTCAGATAGGCAAGCAGGGCGTCATTGTAAGTCTTCCGGCAGTTTTTGCAGCCGATACTGTTGATGTGCAGCTTCGCATCCTTCAGGCCAAGCTTCGCGATCAACTCCGTGATCAGCGTAATCAGTTCCACCTCCGCGAGAGGGCTTGCCGAACCCACAAACTCAACGCCAAACTGGTGGTGCTGCCTGAGCCTGCCGCTCTGCGGCTTTTCGTAACGAAACGCCTGCGTCACATAATACAGCTTCGTCGGAGCCGGCTGCGCATACATATTGTGCTCCAGATACGCGCGCATCACGCCGGCAGTCCCCTCCGGCTTCAGAGTGATGCTGCGCCCGCCCTTATCCTCAAACGTGTACATCTCCTTCTGTACCACATCCGTCGTCTCTCCGACGCCGCGCTGAAACAGTACCGTATGTTCAAACATCGGCGTGATGATCTCGCTCATATGATAAGTCCGGGCGATCTCCCGGGCAATCTTCTCGACGATCGCGCGCCTGCGCATCTGCTCTCCATACCAGTCCTGCACGCCTCTTGGTGCCTGTGTAATCATAATAGCTCCTCACTTTCCTGTTCTGTCTGTGTCTGTTTGATTTCTGCCTGTTCTCTTTTCGTCCGCTTCGCTTTTGTATGTTCTTTTTCCGTCTGCTCCGCTTTCTCCTGCTTCGCTTCTGTACGGCCTTTTTCTGTCCGCTTCGCTTTTGTATCTTCTTTTTCCGTCCGCTCCGCTTTCTCCTGCTTCGCTTCTGTACAGCCTTCTTCTGTCCGTTTCGCTTTTGTATCTTCTTTCCCCGCCTGCTCTGCTTCCGCCTGCTCCGCCTCCCGCTCTGCGAGAAACTCTGCGATCGTGATCTGACCCTTCCGTACCAGTTCGCTCAGGGAATGCTCCAGTTCATCCGTATCCAGAATCCCCTCGAGGCTCTCCTCATGCAGCAGATTCATGAACGCCAGAAACACTCCTACATCATAGTATTTCGCCTCTTCGATCATCAGCTCAAGAGCCGTATCCACATCAAACGCCTTGCGGTACGGCCGATCGGCGGTCAAAGCCGCAAACACATCGCACACACGCAGAATCCGGGCGCCCAGCGGGATCTCGTCCCGCGAAAGATTCATCGGATAGCCGGAGCCGTCGCAGTTCTCGTGGTGGAATCTCACCATATCCACGATTTTTCGGGAATACCCTCTCTTTTCCAGGATATCCGCCCCAAGTCTCGAATGCCGGCGGACATAGCGCATCTCCTCGATGATCAGCGTCTCGTTCTCTTTTCCGTAGACATATTTTGCAAGCTCCAGCTTCCCAATATCATGCAAAAGCCCCGCAAGCGCAAGCTCATAGCAGTCTTCCCTGGACATACCCATCCGCTCCCCGACGCGGCGTGCCAGATTGCTCACCGCAATCCCATGCGCCAGCTCCTTGACGATGGTCGGCCGGATAATCGGGTATTTCTTTCTATATTCCTGACCGGTCTTATTCATGCAGCGCAGACCTCTTTCTCTCTATCATCTCATCAATCCTGTCGATATAATTCCGGATATCCTTCACATTCTCAATGCGCTCGATCCGATCCTTCGCAAACACCAGCTTGGTAGCCGCTCCCGCGCCAAGCGCCAGGATACTCTGCATCTCTTCCATGATCAAAATGTTGTAGATTCCCTCTTTTCCCTCTTTCGCATAACCGACATTCTCAAAATTCCCGGCCATGTTCTTCTGCCGGTACAGATAGTATGGATACATACCCGACTGCCGGGCGTAGCGGGCAGTCATCTCCATAATCTCCTGGCTGTTCGTCATCGAGATCTCCCTGTGCTCCTCACGGAACAGCCGCAGCCGCGACGCACGCTTGACCGCAAGCGAATGCACCGTGACGCTGTCCGGATCCAGCTTCGCCAGCTCCTGCATCGTGTGCTCCACCTCGGCCATCCCCTCGCCGGGCAGGCCGACGATCAGATCCATATTGATATTGTCAAAGC
Organism: uncultured Lachnospiraceae bacterium; assembly: GCA_947627645.1. Lineage (GTDB taxonomy): Bacteria > Bacillota > Clostridia > Lachnospirales > Lachnospiraceae > Choladousia. The sequence goes on from CANQWV010000080.1 coordinate 10,159, forward strand.
CCATACTTCGCGCAAGTTCAAACGCTGCGGATATCTCTCCCACCGTATGCTTCCGCCCGATAAAATCCAGCGTCGCCTGATTCATCGTCTGCGGATTGATCGAAATGCGGGAGATCCCATGATCCCTCAGCACCTGCAGCTTTTCCCTCGTAATGCTGTCCGGACGACCCGCCTCGACCGTGAATTCCCTCAGGCGGTCAAAACAGAAGCTGCTCTCCAGCTTCGTGAGCAGCCGATCCAGCTGGCGCGGCTCCAGCGTTGTCGGAGTCCCTCCCCCAATATATACCGTATTCAGCTCCCGATCGGAAAGTTCCTCCGACGCATAATCGATCTCCTTGCAGAGCGCGTCGAGATAGGCGTCCACCTGATCCTTCCACAGATGGATCGGGCTCGAACTGAACGAGCAGTACAGGCAAATACTCGGGCAAAAAGGGATACCGACATACAGGCTGTAGCCTTTCCTGAAATTGATCCCCTCCAGGATGTGGCGTTCCCGGTTCGCAATCGCGATCGCCAGGGCCGTCTTCTCGTTG
>CANQWV010000081.1 GCA_947627645.1 uncultured Lachnospiraceae bacterium
GTTGAGGTCAGATATCTATTTCGTATGAAATATATCTGGCATTTTTTGTTGCAAAAAACAAGTTTTGGGACGGTCTGAGGGGAGGGCGGGCAGCAGAGCAGCTGAATGTTGCCCGCCTGCTCTACATCGGCGCGACAAAACTGGGATACTCTGAGGATGAGCTGTTCCGGATGACGCCGAGGAAGTTTTACCTGATCTATGATGAATTTCTGGAATTCAACCAGATCGGGAAGAAGAAAAAGAGGATTACGACCATCGACCAGCTCCCGTGAGGGTTGAAGCGATGAAAAATGAATTTTAGGGGCTGTTCCGGCAGTCCCTTTTTTGAAGGATTTATGTATAAAATACTTGCTTTTTGTACAAAATATGGTACAATATATAAATAAAAGCAAGGGAGATGATTTTATGCTGGCAGTGAATTATTCTACTATGAGGAGCAATCTGAAGGATTATTGCGACCAGGCGACTGATAATGATGAAACTGTAATCGTAACACGTAAAGATGAAAAGAATGTCGTCCTGATGAGCCTGGAAAAGTACAACCAGATCATAAAGATGGCAAGGAATGCGGAGTACCTTGCCATGATTGACCGGAGTATGGCGCAGCTTGCTGCTGGAAAAGGGCAGCAGCATGATCTGATCGAGGTGGATACGAATGAATAAGCTTTGGTCGGACAGGGCATGGGACGATTACCTTTACTGGCAGACGCAGGATAAGAAGACTTTGAAGAAGATCAACGAGCTGGTGAAGGATATAGAACGGAACGGAGTGGCGCAGGGAACCGGAAAACCGGAGCCGCTACGTTACCGGAAGGCATGGAGCCGGAGGATAGACCATGAAAACCGGCTAGTCTATGATGTTGACGCGGCGGGAAACCTCTGGATCATTGCGTGCCGCGGACATTATGAGGACTGAATTTGCGAAGGGGAAGTGAAAATGATTGAATTTTTGGTTGCAATATTTGTTGCATGGCTGTTATACCGTACTGCAGACCGTAAAGGATGGAAATTTACTATACATATAAAAAATCCGGAAACTCAGAATGAAAGAGAGCAGGCGCGGGCAAACGAGGAGTTTTGGAAGTGGAAGGTCGGTCCGTTCCATTGGCCCGATTAAGTAAAAGTGATAGAGAGTAAGACGCTCCAAGAGGGGCGTCTTTTCTGTTGGGGAGGTTGCAATGTCGAAGAAGATTGGTCTTGTCCTGGCACTCGATGGAGAAAAAGAGTTTAAGCAGCAGATAACGTCAGTTAATAAAAGTATTTCCTCGATGAAGTCTGAGCTCGGGCTGGTTACCGCCCAGTATGAAGGAAACGCAAATACCCTTGAGGCGTTGACAAAAAAGTATGAGATCCAGAACCGGATTTATGAAGAACAGAAGAAAAAACTCGATACAACAAGATCTGCTTTAGGCAACGCTGAGAAGAAATACGAGAGCATGGGGAAAACTGTTGGCGGGATGAAAGCCTTGTTCAGCCAGCAGAATTCCGAATTGGATAAACTGAAGCAGTCGTATGAAAGCGCAAAGCAGCGCCTGCAGAAAATGACCGAGGAAGGGAATTCTTCGGAAAAGGCCATGCAGAAGCAGCGCGGGACTGTGGCAGCGCTGGAAAATGCGGTGAAAGCACAGGAAGAAAGAGTCGATAAATGCAATACAACTTTAGTTAAGGCTCAGAACGAATACCGTAAGTGCGGGAATTACGTCAACGACTGGCGTTCTAAACTGAACACTGCGGAAGCACAGACTGTGAAGGCACAACGCGAGCTGAACCGTTATGCGGAATATATGAATGAGGCAGAGCAGTCTGCGGACAAGTGCGCCACCAGTATTGATAAATTCGGGAAAGCAGCCAAAGAAGTTGTTGATCTGAAGATAGACAAAAAGACAGGAATTCTTGCAGGCGTTTTTGAGGGTATTGGTGAGGCAGCCGCTAAAGGCGGTTTGGGTACTATTGGTAAGGCTGTTGGTGCCGCTTCTGACGCAGTGAAGGATTCCATGCTTGACTTGTCGTCTGCATCTGCGGATCTGGCGGCAAAGACCGGGCTGTCTGAGGAGGCCATGCAGCGGTACCGCGACGTCATGACCGAGATCAAAGGCGACAACTTTGGCGAGAGCTACGGCGATGTTGCCGACGTCATGGCGGAGATCGTCCAGATCATGGGGGAGATGGATCCTTCCGCCATGAAGGACGCCACGGAATCGGCGATCACCCTGCGCGACACGTTCGACATGGATGTGAATGAGTCCATCCGCGCGGTCGACGTCATGATGAAGACGATGGGCGTTGATTCCAAGACGGCGTTCGACCTGATCGCGAGGGGCGCGCAGAACGGCCTTGACCGCTCTCATGAGCTGACGGACAACATCACGGAGTACGGGCAGCTCTGGGGGCAGATGGGGTTCTCGGCGGAGGAGATGTTCTCCATCCTTGAGAACGGCCTGGACTCCGGTGCTTACAACCTGGATAAAGTCAACGATTACGTGAAGGAGTTCGGCGTGTCCCTGGCGGACGGCCGGATCGAGAAGAACATAGATAAGTTCTCGGACGGGACAAAGAAATTGTTCGGGCAGTGGAAGGACGGCGAGGCATCCGCGAGGGATGTCTTTTATTCTGTCATTGGCGACCTGTCCGAGATGACGGACCAGCAGGAAGCCCTCACGATCGCGAGCGACACCTGGTCGGCGCTTGGCGAGGACAACGCGATGCAGGTCATCACGGCGCTGGACGACGTGAACACGGCCTACAGCAACGTGCAGGGCACGATGGACAAACTGAAGGAGACGAAATATTCGGATCTTGAGTCTGCGGTCTCTCAGCTTGGTGCCTCCGTGCAGGAGAACGTGCTGACGCCGATCGCGGAGAAGGCGCTGCCGCTCATCACTAAAGGGGTCGAGCTCGCAACGGGGGCGATCGAGGGCGTCGGGGCAGTGCTCAATCCTGCCAAGGAAGACCTTTCTGCATTCTCGCAGTATGTGCAGGACACAAGCACCGAGATACAGGAGACGAACGAGGCGACAAAGAAGGCCGTAGAAGAGGCAAAAGGCTCCTTCGATGCCGCGGTGATGGACAGCGACGAGATAGGCGCGCTTGGCGAGCGGTTGATGGAGCTGAACAGCGTGGAACAGCTCACAACTACGCAGAAAGCTGAGATGCAGGCGATCGTTGCGGAGCTGAGCAAGTCAATCCCGGAGCTCAGCGGGGCGTATGACGCTGAAAATGGCAAGCTGAGCAAGACCAACGAGGAGCTCGCTGCGCTCGTCAAGAATTACCAGAACGCCGCGATCGCGCAGGCAGCCACGGCGGCGACACAGGAGCTCGTCAATGCCCAGATGGAGGCCACGGTCAATAAGGTTAAGGCGGAAAGCCTGCGGGATATGCTGGAAAATGAACGGGACGTCATAGAGCAAGAGTATATGCTTTACCAGGAAATGGCGAAACAAGAAAACTACAGCGTTGAGGAAGGCCGGGCAGAAGCAATCAAAATCTGGAAACAGGCGCTGGATGAGGGGAAGATCAGCCTCGACCAGTATCAGGCGGCAATAGATAGTATCAACACAAAAAATACAACAGAACGCATAAGCGCTTTGGATGATAGGGTGGACGGCCTCACCGATGGCATTGAGGAGCAGAACCTTGCGATCAAGGACAGTGAGAATGTAATTAAAGACTGCGGCGAGGAAATAGGGGTTGTCACTAAAGCCCAGGAAGAAATGGCGAGCGAGGCGGAGGCAGCCACCAGCAAGGTCAACGGCCTGTCCGAGGCGATGGGGCGCGGAATGCCTACGGATGTTGCCGAGAAGATGGCGGGCGCGCTGTCGGGTGTCAGCGATGCGTATGATGAGACTGCGGAAGCCGCAGAAGACGCCGCAGAAGCATCCGAGGATGCCGCCGAGAAAGTAAAGACCGGCGCGGAAACCCAGAAGGAGGCCATACAGGGCGTACTGGACACCTACCATGGCTACGTGGACGAGATCGAGTCCGACCTGCAGAGCAAGGTATCCCTGTTCGACAAGTTCGACGGCGGTGATGATTCCACCATAGAGCAGATAAATGAAAACCTGCTGCAGCAGAAAACGGCTATTGATGAATATGCAGAAAACCTGGATAAAGTGAGACAGCGTGTCGGAAAAGAGATTTCCCCTGCATTTATGAACGAAATTGAAAGCATGGGGCCGGAGGCGGCAAACCTCCTGAAGCACATCTGTATCACGCTGGATGATGAACTGGGCGAAGGCTGGGAAGGTGTTTCTGAAACAGTTAAGACCATGAGCGACACCTGGGTCTACAACATGGACAAGACCGAAGATATCGCAAAGGTCGGCGGTGCAAACAGGGTTGCTCTTGAGGCCGCCATGAGAGACCTCGGGTCGACAACGGTGGAATTCGACGGTCTGAAGGACGCGCTGAATGAGGCGCTTGAGAAAGGGCTTGCGGATGAATCTGCGGCAGTAGAGGCCGGATTCCTTGGTGCCGTGGAGACAGCCAGGGAGATGGGCGTAAGGATCCCGGAAGGCCTGGCGGAGGGCATTGCAAGCGGCGGCATATCGCCGGAGCAGGCAGTCGAGCAGCTGAACGGTGCCATGCAGGGGAGCCTTGAAGGGCTCGCGCAGGTAGCAACGGATGTCGGGCTTGGGATCCCGGACGATGTCGCCGATGCCATAGAATCCGGGGATCCGGCGAAGCTTTCGGCGGCGTATGACAAGCTGATCTCGCACATCACGGACAGCGCGGATCCGGAGGCCTTGAAGCAGGCGGCTGACCAGCTGACGGAAGGATATACCACAGAGGTGGAAGCCGGCTCAGACGCTGCGGGCAGCGCGGGGGAAAGCCTCGCCCAGGCCGGCGCGGATGCGGCATCTGAGAAGCAGTCCGAGTTTAAGACAGCCGGCGATGACGCTGGGACCGCTTACGCGGAAGCGCTCCGGGCTCATCTGGCAGAAGCGGCACAGGCGGCCGGCGCACTGGCCTCGGCGGCACAGAATGCGGTCATGTCGTACCGGAATGCGTTCGAGAATGCAGGCTATAATTTATCCGCCGGTGTGGCGCAGGGTATCTCTAACGGGACAAACCTGGCGGTAAACGCAGCGGTGAATATGATGCGGCAGACGCTGGCGGCGACAAAAAAAGAGCCGGAGATCGCGTCCCCGTCAAAAAAATTCCGCAGGGAAGTCGGCCAGCAGATCGCAAACGGCGTTGCATTTGGTATCCGTGACAAGGCATCCCTGGCGGGCCAGGAAGCCACCAAGATGTCCGCGCAGGTCTATGGCAAGGCTACCGCGTGGCTGTCCAAGTACAAGAAGAGCCACAAGCTGTCCCTGGATGATGAGAAATACTACTGGGACGAGGTGCTGCAGCACGTCAAAAAGGGAACAGAGGCGTACAACAATGCTATTAAGAAACTTGCAACTGCGACCTTTTCTGGGACGGGGCTGTCCGGCAATTCGGCTGCGGCAGCCCTCAGGCAGGTCGAGTCCAACTTTGGCGTGTCACGCACAAAGACTACAGGCAGCGGGAAAAACCAGAAGACGGTAAAAAAGGACGCGGAGGCGTATTACTCCGAGATCTACAATGCCGCGAACAAATACCTTTCCAATATGCAGACCCTGAACGACTGGTCGCTGGATGCGGAGCTGAGATACTGGCAGGCGGTGCAGGCGCAGCTGAAAAAAGGCACGCAGGCATGGTACGACGCGACACGGCAGGTCAAGGATCTCCAGGTGGAGATTGCAGAGGCGCAGCAGGAGGCCGCAGAGGCAGCGAAAGAGGCCGAGGAAGAGCGGGTTAGGACGCTGCAGAATGTCCACAGCAAGATGCTGAACCAGTATAAGACATACTACCAGGTATCCGCGAAGGCCGAGATGGACTACTGGGACATCGCCCGGCAGCAGTTTACCGAGGGCACCGATGCGCGGATCGAGGCCGACCAGGCATATTTCGATGCCCGCGAGGAGTATTACGACCAGCTGGCGGAACTGGATGAGGACTACGCGGAGAAGAAACAGAAGGTCGACGATGAACTGGCGGACAGCATCAAGGATCTACAGGATGCTTATGACAATGCAGTGAAGGACCGCGAGCGTGAGATCAAGTCCTCCATGAACCTGTTCGAGGCGTGGGATGCGGATGGCTGGCAGCCGGACAAACTCATGGCGAACCTGAAGACGCAGGTGGAAGGCCTGCAGTTCTGGGAGCAACAGTTGGATGAACTGGCTGGGAAGGGTGTCACCCAGGAGCTGATGGATGAGCTGGCGGCGATGGGCCCGGATGCCGCGGCAAACCTGTGGTCCTTAAACCAGATGACGGCGGAGCAGCTGGACGAGTACCAGCGGCTGTGGGCGGACAAGAACAACCTCGCGCACAAGCAGGCCCTTGAGGACAACAAGAACCTGCTGAAGGAGACGCAGGACTCGATCGCGGAGGCCAGGAAGGCTGCGGATGAGGAGCTGGCGAAGCTGAAAGCAGATTATGACGATGCGGTCGCAAAGCTGAACACCGGGCTTTCTGACGGCCTGAAAAGCCTCGTGACGCAGGCCCAGAACGTCGGCGAGGAGATCGTGTCCACCCTGGTGGAGGCGGTCCGCAATGGCATGACGGACGTGACCGGCCTCGTGGCGCAGGCACAGCAGCAGGCACAAGCGACACCGGCAACAGCGGCACCGGCAGCGCCAGCGCCAGCAGCGCCAGCGGCACCGGCAGCAGAGGCTGCGGAAGCCCAGCAGGAGGCAGCCAGGCAGGAAAGGGATAAGATATTAGACATCATCAATTCCGGGACGAAGCGGAAAAAGAAGATCACGGCGGCAGAAAAGAAAGAGAAGAGTGACCTCTGGCAGTATATCGTGTCCAAATACGGGATGGAGCCGACAACCAATATATACAGGAACCTCGGCGAGGCCCTCGGCGTCGACGTGTCGGACGGGGTGGGCGCGGCAGTCCGTAATAAGATACTCAAGAAGCTCAAGAGCAAGGGCTATGCGACAGGAACGCGGAACATCTGGCGGGACGAGCTGGCATGGATGCTGGAGAACGCCAAGACCGAGTATGTCATCCGTAAAGCTGACAATGCCATCCTGCAGCCGATGCGCGCCGGGGACAAGGTGATCAACCCGAAGGGTGCGGAGAACCTGTATGATTTCGCGGAGAATCCGTCGAAGTTTATTTCGACCCGCGCAAGGGATGCGCTCGCCGCGGCGCAGGAAGCCATGCAGAAGCGCCAGGATGAGATACGCTCGCAGATCCCGGAGCTGAGTTACGGCGGGATCACGCGTCTCAACCGCCTGATGGAGAGCGGGATGCAGGCGGCTCCTGTGGTGAATGTGGACAACAAAGAGCTTGTATCGATGATGCAGCAGATGGTATCCGGGATGCAGGCGATCATGGGGCAGGTGCAGGAGCTGCAGGAGCGCCAGATCGTCATGGACAGCGGCGCCCTGGTGGGTGCCCTCCAGCAGCCGATGAGCCGGGCGAACGCGTCGGTACAGAGGCGGAGGAACCGTGGGACGCTGCGGTGAAAATATTGATTCAAAAAGGACTAATGATTCAGTCCTTTTTTAGTACAGAAAATTCTATCAAGGAGGAATAGAAGATGTTAGTGGAAGTAAAGAGGATTAACAAGAGAGAAATCAATGTTGTAACCAGTCTGGATGTTGCGGAGACATTTGAAAAAGAACACAGGAATGTTCTGGCTGATATTCGAGGTATAAAGACCAACATTAGTAGCGCTGAATTTTCAGCGCTATTCTTTGAATCGGAGTATACCGGAACCAACGGAAAAAAGAATCCTATGTACTATATGAATCGTGATGGTTTTACTCTTTTGGTTATGGGATATACTGGAGAGAAGGCCATGAGATTTAAACTTGCCTATATCAAACAGTTCAACGCTATGGAGGAATTGTTTAAGGGTAAACTGATTGAGCGTGAAAAGGGGATCGTAGTCCGGCAGGCGCTTACCAAGGCGTTACAGGAATCACAGGAAAATGAGCGGATGCACGGACATGCCTATTCTATGTACACCAATGTGATTTATAAATCCATTTTCGGCAAAAACGCAAAACAGCTTCGGGAAGAATACGGTGTTGGAAAGAACGAAAATCTCCGGGATTATTTCAGTGAGGAAGAACTGAAAGCCGTTCAGTCTGCCGAAATGCTGGCCAGCGGCTTGGTGGGGTATGGATGGGGATATGAGCAGATCAAGGCGTTTATCATGGAGAATGTGCCGAAACAACTGGCGGCATAGGTAAAGCCACCAAGAGCGGATTATCCCTCCCTATTTTTTTGAAAAAACCTCTTGACTTTTTGTGGCTCAAATAATATAATTTAATTGTGGCACAGAAAGTTGAGGTGAGTGAATGAGTCCACGAACAGGCAGACCGAAAGTAGAAAAGCCGAAAACAGTTGAGGTTAAAGCGCGAATAGACGAGGAAACAAATAAACGTCTGATAGCGTATTGTAGAGAAAACAATGTTACCAAGACAGATGTTGTGCGACAAGGTATCGAAACGGTCATAAAAAAATAGAGCGTTGCCACTCTCGCAAAGTAAATCAACGCTCTACACCAGAAGTTTCCTTCCGTGAAATATTCTATCATGGCGGGAGACTTCTTTCAAGAAAAATTTTGAAAGGAGTTTTTGTTTATGAATGAAGCGTCAAAAATCGACCGGGGGGGGGTATTCCCTGGTGGGGAAATTCGTATCAGTACAGAGCATCAGTCGCAAGGTTTCGTTGAAATGCTGAACCGCCAGTCGTGTATGCCATATTACCGTAGTAAGATGGTCGACGAAATCTTGAGAACGCATAAGATGGAATGCACACGTGAAATAGCAGTGCTTCTGTATAACGCCGGATTTATCGAGGGCAAACGCGCCGAACGCGCCAGACGGAAGGGTGGTGCGGCGGCATGAGTGGGGTAAGGAATACGATGCGGCTTGTCGAAAGTGCTTTGGAGCAGGTTGATGTAAGATACGATATCCGTGTAAAAAATATTAAGGATATATATGCCGCGAGTAACAGCCCGTTTGATATGATATGCAAAGGGTTTATGTTTGGCTATATGCAGGGCATGAAAGCCGCCAGAGCTGAGCAGAAAGCGAGGGCAGCGGTATGAATGAGTTGGTGAGCAACGCAATTAATTCGCTGGAAGTTGCGAAAATGGTAGACAAACAGCACTCCGATTTGCTGAAGGATATCAGGCGCTATACGGGGCAGTTAATTGAAGGGAAAATTCCTTTCAATGATTTCTTCATAGAAAGCTCTTACGTTTCAGATAATAACCGGACGCTCCCTTGCTTTATGGTGACAAAGAAAGGCTGTGAATTCATCGCACACAAGCTGACAGGCCAGAAAGGGACAGAGTTCACCGCCAAGTACATTAACCGCTTCCATGAAATGGAGGAAGGAAAGGCGCTTACGCCATTGCATCCTGCGGTCGCTTCTGGCGTGGCGGATTTGGGCAGGGTGACGGAACGGATTATGAAGAACCAGGGTTCTGCACCATACAAGATTGCGGAAGTATTTAAGTTTGAATGTGAGCAGTTCGGTTTAAGGCTCCCGCCGGATTTTATAAAAATCCCGGAATACGAACAGTTGCGACTTGCAGTAGAACAGTAGGACATTTTGAGAGGGCGGATATCCGTCCTCTTTTTATACAAAGTTTAACAAGGGGGACGATATAAAAAATAAGGCAGCGCACTGGTATCCAATGCACTGCCTGATGATATTAAGCGGGATAATCACTCAACAGGCGCGACAGGCTTTCCTGAAGTATCTGTGAACAGTTTACTCCGCGTTTTTCCGCGAGGGCTGCCATCCAGGCCGGGAGTGAGACATTCTTGCGTACCGCCCTGGTATCGGTCGCCGCGCGGTAAGCGAATGTATCAATACGGATGATGGAGCAGACTGTACCATCAGGGACATCCAGACTGCATTGCGGCGTTGCCTGCGGGATGTCGTTTCCCTCGTCTTCCGCAACCACTAGCCAGCCGCTGGCGGCATCGGTGATCATCTCGATAGCGTTATCGAGGCTGTCCCCGGTGGTGATGCATCCTGGGAGATCAGGGACGCGGCAGTAATATTTTGTACCATCTTCGTTCGGGGTAAATGTTGCGGTGTAAATATATTTCATATATGCCTCCTTTTAGGGCGCGGCAGGTTTTCATTTCCTGCCGCCCTGCTTGATTTCCTTGCGTATGTAGCGGAGATCGTCTTCGTCGAAGTGGCCGCGCTTCAGCGGAATGGAATATTTGGTATCCGGATTGTAGTAGATGTCATGATTTCCTCCGCTCCGCTTAAGCTGATAACCACTGCTGTTCAGATCTTTGATTGCTATGTTCCGTGGATTCATTGCCCGCCCTCCTTATGATTATATTATACACATTATTACACAAAAGTCAACAGAAAATACACAAAATTACACATTTTTTAGAATCAAAAAACAGGGAGGATATCGCCATGAAGATAGACGGCTGGGATATCGCGGAAGCCGACGCGCGGCAGTGGAATGTCACTCCGGGATTCCACGAGATGAAGAATGACAGTGAATGGGTAAGGGGAAGCCCTGTGCCGGTGATGATGCGCAATGAGGTCGGCTTCAAGCCACTGGCCGTGCGGGTGCTGATCAAGGCTGACGGCGGCCGGCAGGCGATCCTTGCGAGGGCGAGCGAGATCCTGTCGCGG
>CANQWV010000082.1 GCA_947627645.1 uncultured Lachnospiraceae bacterium
GTGATGGGGATGTTTTCGGAGGAACTTCGGATTTTGGATCAGAATACCGTGCAGTATATGATGGACGAGCTGCAGGCAACGATCGATGACCAGAAGGCGGAAATTGACAGTCAGAAGGCGGAAATTGACAGCCAGAAAGCGCAGCTCGCGGACAAGGATGCGGAGATTTACAGCCAGAAAGCGGAGATTGAACGTCTCAGACAGTTACTCAATGAGCATGAAAAGGGCAGGAAATAACAAATATCCATATGGCCCCTTTGTTGACAGATCCGCCTGGAACGGCTATAATGAAGGGCATCAGTTGTGTTGAAAAGGATCGAAAAGGATCGCAAAGGAGCGGACATATGAAGGTTTTGGTTACCGGCGTCGCGGGTCAGCTCGGCCACGACGTGATGAATGAATTAGCGAAGCGAGGGTATGAGGGGATCGGCTCGGATCTGGCCCTGGAGTACGGTGGGATTGCGGATGGTACGGCCGTGACGGAGATGCCTTATGTGCCGATGGATATCACAGATGCTGCGTGCGTGGAGCGTGTGCTTTTGGAGGCGGCTCCGGATGTGGTTGTACACTGCGCGGCCTGGACGGCGGTGGATATGGCTGAGGACGACGACAAGGTGGAGAAGGTGCGCCTTGTCAACGCGAAGGGCACGGAGAATATTGCGCTTGCCTGCAGGAGGCTGGACTGCAAGATGGTTTATCTGTCGACGGACTATGTGTTTGACGGACAGGGCGAGCAGCCGTGGGAGCCTGACTGTAAGGCTTATAAGCCGCTGAACGTTTACGGGCAGACGAAGCTCGAGGGCGAGCTTGCGGTGTCAGGAAATCTGGACAAGTATTTTATCGTCCGCATTGCCTGGGTGTTTGGCGTGAATGGAAAGAATTTCATTAAGACGATGTTGAATCTGGGAAGGACGCACGACACGCTGCGCGTGGTTTCCGACCAGATTGGTACGCCGACGTACACCTACGATCTGGCGCGGCTTCTGGTCGACATGATCGGGACGGATAAGTATGGCTATTACCACGCGACGAACGAGGGAGGGTACATCAGCTGGTATGATTTCACAAAGGAAATCTTCCGCCAGGCGGCGGCGCTCGGGCACGAGGAATATGGCGAGGATCGTCTGAAAGTGTTCCCGGTGACGACAGCGGAGTACGGTGAGTCGAAAGCGAAGCGCCCGTTCAATTCGCGCCTTGACAAGAGCAAGCTGGTGCGCAGCGGATTCACCCCGCTTCCGACGTGGCAGGATGCGCTGGCACGGTATTTGAAGGAGATCGGCTTTTAGGCGCTGTATGCGTTATGGCTGCCGCCCCGAGGATGGCTGTGGGTCTGGCCCGCGTGTCTTTGGGGCTTTTGTCATGTGCGGATCCGTGCATGGGGAGACAAAGAGCTTGCCCGGAAGACAGACAGCGCCGGTTTTTGCTATACACGGTTCCGCGTATGCAAAGCAGCAGCGGATATGCGCCGGAGATATTAATTTTTCTAAAAAAAGTATAAAATGCTACATTATTGCGCGCATTCATGATATGATAGATCCAAAGCCTGCGGCCGGAGACGGGCGAGTCCTGAGGGGCTGCAGGGATATGGGGGATCGTTTATGAATATTCTGTTTTATCTTGTACCAAAGAGCAGTGTGATGTATCTGTTTGACGACTATTCGCTTCGGCAGGCGCTTGAGAAGATGGAGTATCACAAATACAGCTCGGTGCCGATCATCAACCGCGCGGGGGCTTACATCGGGACGCTCACGGAAGGCGATATTCTCTGGGAGGTCCGCAAGCAGGGCAGTCTTGACCTGCGCAGCGCGGAGGATATTCCGATTCGCCGCCTGCACCGCAAGCGGGATAACCAGCCGGTGAATGTGAACTGCAATATTGAGGATCTTGTGATGACTTCCCTGAATCAGAATTTTGTGCCAGTGATCGATGACAATGGCATTTTTATCGGCATTGTGACGCGCAAAAGTATTATCGAATATTTTTACGATCAGTATAAAAAGCTTGTCCGAATCGGTTGAGTGTGATAGAATTGTATTTTGTCGGAAATGTAACGAATGAAAATGGAGTGATACGCGATGAAAACAAGAGCGAGGGTACTGGTTCTGTCTGTGGTTTTTTCCGTCTTTGCGCTGGTCGGGGCACAGGCGGCTCTGGCTGCTGAGGAGGAGCTGCCGGCGGAGACAGAGCTGCCGTTGGAGACCGAGGCGTCGCCCTTTCCGGAGATTCCGGGGGATTCGTATGGGCAGATGCCATCAGACAAGCGTGGCCTGCAGGAAGAGGATGGATATCTGTATTATTATGACAGCTATGGATATCGGGTGACAGGCTGGGAGCAGGACAATGGCTCGGTTTACTATTTTAACAGCCAGGTGCCGGAGGTTCCGCAGGGAAGCGCGCTGACCGGGATGCAGAAGCTCGATTCCGACAGTTATTTTTTCAACGAAGCAGGGGTTCTTCAGACCGGATGGGTGACGGTCGGTGCGAAGCGTTACTACGGCGCCAAGTCCGGCGCTTTTGGAATGCTTGGAAAGCTTTATACCGGTCTGCACAAGATCGAAGGGAAGAGGTATTTTTTTGACGCAGAGGGGGAGATGAAGACCGGCTGGGTGACTTATGAGGATAAGACGTATTATTTTTGGCCTAAGAAGTCGTCCGAGAAGTATGGCACCGCGTGTACCGGATGGCAGACGATCAGCAAGCAGAAGTATTTCTTTGCGGCAAACGGGGCGATGAAGCGTGATTGCTGGGTCAAGAAGAAGTATTATGTCGACTCAGATGGGAAGCTGCTCAAGAGCTGCGTGACGCCGGACGGATACATAGTGGACGCCAAAGGGAAAAAGGTAAAGCGTGCGAATGGATTTGTGAAGGTAGGCAGCAAGATTTATTTCTATTCCTCGGGTGAGATGGCGGTCGGCGTCAAGCTGATCAATGGAAAACGCTATTATTTCAAGAAGAGCGGCGTGCGCAAGGACAACGGCTGGGTGACGGTGAAGAAGCAGCGGTATTATATCAAAGACGGCGTGGTGCAGACCGGCTGGCTTATGTATAAGGGCAAGAAGTATTACCTTGCCTCGAACGGCCGGATGGCGAAGAACAAGACCGTCGACGGAGTTGAGCTGGATGAGAACGGGGAGGCGCCGATCGCGGTGATGATCGTGTCCGGGCACGGACAGGGGGATCCGGGCGCTTCCGCGACCTGCGGTTCAACTTATTATCAGGAGGATCGCCTGACCAGGGAGTTCGCCTCTTTGATCTGTAAGCAGATGCAGAAGGTCGCCCCGGAGATATCGGTCGTTCTCTACGACCAGAACTACGACTGCTATCAGGTGCTCTCCAACAAAAAGTCCGGGCCGAAGCCGAATTTCAAGGCGTACGATTATGTTCTGGAGATCCATTTCAACGCGTCGTACAGCAAGGATCCGGGCGGAAACGGAGTCCGCAAAGGTTCCTCCATATACATCAACGCTTCCAAGCAGAATACGGTGATCGACCAGAAGATCGTAGCTGCTGTGGCCCGGGCAGGCGGTTTGCCGATCTGGGGCGGCGGCACCGGATTGATGCGTTCATCAGGCCTTTTTAACGCGAAAACCCTGCAGGCGATGGGCGTATCCTATGGACTTCTGGAGACGGCGTTCATTGACGACAGGGACGACATGGATGCATATTCCAGCAAGAAGACGGAGATGGCAAAGGCGGCGGCGACCGCGATTGCCGATTACTTTGGGGTTTGACTGCAGGGCTTCGCTTTTCAGTTCCGCCCCTGCCGGCTGTGGATTTCGCGTGCAGGTCAGGAAGAGCTTCGCATATATGTCGATGATTTTCCTATTTTTCATGCGCAGGCCGGGACGAATTGACAAAGCGCCGCTTTGCTGTTAGAATTGGTGGACAGTATAATATGGCAGGAGCAGATGAGAAGATGAAGAAGAGAGTGTTATCGCTGCTGGTGGACAATACCTCCGGCGTGCTCAGCCGTGTGGCCGGCCTGTTCAGCCGCCGCGGCTACAATATCGACAGCCTTACGGTGGGGGAGACGGCGGATCCGCGCTATTCCCGCATGACGGTTGTTGTTTCCGGGGATGAGCAGATCCTGGATCAGATCACAAAACAGCTTGCGAAGCTGATCGACGTGGTGGATATCAAGATTCTTGGCAATGAGACGAGCGTGAGCAGGGAGCTTGTGCTGGTTAAGCTGCGCGTGGATGCGGAGGACCGGCAGGCGGTCATCGCGATTGTGAATGTGTTCCGCGGGAATATCATTGATGTCGGCGTCGATTCGCTGATCGTGGAGCTCACGGGACAGCAGTCCAAGCTGGATGCGTTCCTGCGGCTTCTTGAAGGCCACGAGATCCTGGAGCTTGCGCGGACCGGTATCACGGGGCTTTCGCGCGGCACGGACGACATACGGTATCTATAAGAGCCGTCTGTGCCGGCCCGGAGTTTTGCAAAGCTGAAGGGCTGCGGAAAGACGGAAGGAGCCGGGCGGCGTTCGCATCGTGCCGTTTTACCGGGGGACAGGGAGACGTGCCGGATTTTGAAGGGTGCCGGATGGTGTCGTGCCGGTTCACCGGGAGACAGGGAGACGCGCCGGATTTATATGGCAATACAAAGGATAACAAACGATAACAAAGAGCAGAGCTTTGCTGCTGTCCGGCCCTGAGAGATAAGGGCCGGGCGTTCGGTGTCCGACGGATATCGGACAGGCAAAAAATTATAAAAAGTGAGGAGAATGAAAAATGCAGGCAAAGATTTATTATCAGAAGGACTGTAACCTCTCTCTTCTGGAGGGAAAGACCATCGCCGTGATCGGTTACGGCAGCCAGGGACATGCGCATGCGCTGAATGCGAAGGAGTCCGGCTGTCATGTGATCATCGGCCTTTACGAGGGCAGCAAGTCCTGGAAGAAGGCGGAAGAGCAGGGATTTGAGGTATATACGGCGGCTGAGGCCGCGAAAAAGGCGGACATCATCATGATCCTGATCAACGATGAGAAGCAGGCCGCGCTCTACAAGAAGGACATCGAGCCGAACCTTGAGGAGGGCAATATGCTGATGTTCGCGCATGGTTTCAACATTCATTTCGGCTGCATCGTTCCGCCGAAGAATGTGGATGTGACGATGATCGCCCCGAAGGGGCCGGGTCACACGGTGCGCAGCGAGTACCAGGCAGGCAAGGGCGTTCCGTGCCTCGTGGCGGTGCATCAGGATGCGACGGGCAAGGCGCTGGATCTGGCTCTGGCTTACGCGCTGGCGATCGGCGGCGCAAGGGCGGGCGTTCTGGAGACGACCTTCCGCACCGAGACCGAGACCGACCTCTTCGGCGAGCAGGCCGTGCTCTGCGGCGGCGTATGTGCGCTGATGCAGGCAGGCTTCGAGACGCTGGTTGAGGCTGGCTACGATCCGAGAAACGCTTACTTCGAGTGCATCCACGAGATGAAGCTGATCGTCGACCTGATCTACCAGTCCGGTTTCGCGGGCATGAGATATTCGATCTCCAACACGGCCGAGTATGGCGATTATGTGACCGGCCCGAAGATCATCACCGAGGAGACGAAGAAGACAATGAAGAAGATCCTGTCCGACATCCAGGACGGCACCTTCGCGAAGGATTTCCTGCTGGATATGTCCCCGGCAGGCGGCCAGGTGCATTTCAAGGCGATGCGCAAGCTGGCTGCTGAGCATCCGTCGGAGATCGTCGGCGAGGAGGTCCGCAAGCTCTACAGCTGGAGCAACGAGGACAAGCTGATCAACAACTAAGAATGGCACGGAGAGCGTTTCAAGATCCTTTGAAACGCCCTCTGTTTCTGTATGAAGGAGGAACACAGACCTATGGGCATGACAATGACTCAGAAGATCCTGGCGGCCGCGGCCGGGCTTGACCATGTGGAGGCAGGTCAGCTGATCGAGGCGAAGCTGGATCTGGTGCTTGGCAATGACATCACTTCCCCGGTGGCGATTCACGAGATGGACAAATTTACTGAGGACAAGGTGTTTGACAAGGACAAGATTGCGCTCGTCATGGATCATTTTATTCCGAATAAGGACATTAAGTCCGCGGAGCACTGCAAATGTGTGCGCGAGTTTGCCTGCAAGCATGAGATCACGAATTACTTCGACGTAGGACAGATGGGCATCGAGCACGCGCTGCTCCCGGAACAGGGGCTGACGGTGGCCGGCGACGTGATCATCGGCGCGGACTCCCACACCTGCACCTACGGCGCGCTCGGCGCGTTCTCCACTGGCGTGGGGAGCACGGATATGGCGGCCGGTATGGCGACGGGCAAGGCCTGGTTCAAGGTGCCGTCGGCGATCCGCTTTCATCTGACCGGCAAGCCGGCGAAGTGGGTGAGCGGCAAGGACGTCATCCTGCACATCATCGGCCTGATCGGCGTGGACGGCGCGCTGTACAAGTCGATGGAGTTTGTCGGAGAGGGCATCGCACAGCTCTCGATGGACGACCGCTTCACGATTGCGAATATGGCGATTGAGGCGGGCGGCAAGAACGGGATCTTCCCGGTAGACGACAAGGCGATCGCCTACATGAAGGAGCATTCGAAGAGAGAATTCAAGATTTATGAAGCGGATTCAGACGCCGTGTATGACGAGGAGTATACGATTGACCTGAGTACACTTCGCCCGACAGTGGCGTTCCCGCATCTTCCGGAAAATACGAAGACGGTGGACGAGATCACGGAGGAGATCGTGATTGACCAGGCGGTCATCGGCTCCTGCACAAACGGGCGCATGGATGACCTGCGCGCCGCTGCGGAGATTCTGAAGGGCCGTAAGGTGAAGAAGGGAGTGCGCTGCATCGTGATTCCCGCGACGCAGGCGATTTACCTGCAGGCGATGGAAGAGGGGCTTCTGAAGACCTTCATCGAGGCGGGCGCCGTGGTCAGCACTCCGACCTGCGGGCCGTGCCTGGGCGGATACATGGGCATCCTGGCGGAGGGCGAGCGCTGTATCTCCACGACGAATCGTAATTTCGTCGGCAGGATGGGGCATATGAAGTCGGAGGTGTATCTGGCGAGTCCGGCAGTGGCCGCGGCCAGCGCTGTCACCGGCAGGATTTCTGCGCCGGAGGAGCTCGGGCTTTGATCCGTGAAAATCAATGAATGGGAAAGGTTGGAATGAATATGAAAGCGGCAGGAAGAGTGTTTAAGTATGGGGATAACGTCGATACGGATGTCATCATCCCGGCGCGGTATCTCAATTCCTCCGACCCGGCGGAGCTCGCGACGCACTGCATGGAGGATATCGATAAGGATTTCGTGAACAGGGTGCATAAGGGCGATATTATTGTGGCCGAAAAGAATTTTGGCTGCGGCTCCTCGAGGGAGCACGCGCCGATCGCGATCAAGGCGGCTGGAGTGAGCTGCGTGATCGCAGAGACGTTCGCGCGAATCTTTTACCGCAACGCGATCAACATCGGCCTTCCGATCATCGAGTGCCCGGAGGCTTCAAAGGGCATCGAGGCCGGGGACGAGGTAGAGATCGATTTTGACAGCGGGATGATCTACAACCGCACGAAGGGGACAAGTTTCCAGGGACAGGCGTTCCCGGAGTTTATGCAGAAGATCATCAAGGCGGAAGGCCTGATCAACTACATCAATCAGGCATAAAACAGACCGTCCTGTCGCCCGGATTTCCGGTGCTTCAGGGCGGTTGCTTTGTGTATGGGCCTGCCCGGTGCGGAGCTCTGTATGAGGTCTGCGCCTGAGGAGCGGCCGTTTTCCGAGAGTGACGTTCGCAGATGTCTGCCGACAATAGAAAGGTAGATGTATACCGGAGGAGCAGCCGTTTTCCGGGAGCGGCGTCCGCAGATGCCTGCCGATAACAGAAAGGCAGACGTGTACCGCTTTTCTGCGGAGGCGTCCCGGAATCTGCGCGGAAAAGCGGTAATAGAAAATACCGTCCGGGCATACTGTAAAATAGGGCAAGGTTTTGCGGCTGGGGAAATACGGGACAGCTGCGGACGAGATTTTGCAGGGGTGCCGGGATGAAGAGAGGAAAATGGAGAGAGCGGGCATTGGCCGGGCTGCAGGTACTGGCGGCGGCTGCGATTGCCGGAGCCATCCTTTTCCTGCTGTACCGCTATATCCAGTATGGAGAGCGGTCGGCGCGGGAGACGGGGACAAGCCGGCAGCCGGGTGCGGCAGGGGATGAGACGGCCGGACTGGGTGAGCATGGCGTGGCAACGGGCAGCCCGGGTGCGGCAGGGGATGAGACGGCCGGATTGGGTGAGTATGGCGTGGAGACGGGCAGCCCGGACGAGACAGAGATCGAAGCGGCTGAACTGAGCGAATATGGTGTGGAGACGGGCAGCCTGGGCGAGACAGAGACCGAAGCGGCCGGACAGAGTGAAAAAGGGCAGCTTCCGGCAACGGTGCGCGTGCGACTGCTGACGGACGGCTTTGCTGAAGGCTTTCACGACAGGGTGGAAGTGACAAGCGAAAGCCCGTTCCGTGTGATGCTGGATGACAGGCAGGTAAAAAGCGGGAAGCGATATGCTGTCAGCGCGTCGTCCCTCGATGAGGGACAGGTCCTTCAGATCGCGCAGAAGGAAGACGGGCGGCTCACGGTGGAGAGCCTGGAGCGTGCCTGCGGGCATCCGCAGTATGCGGGGACGCTTTGGCTGTATCGGGTGGAAGAAGGCATTGTGCTGATCAACGAACTGCCGCTTGAGGAGTATCTGTGCAGTGTGGTTGCCAGCGAAATGCCCTCCGATTATCCGGAGGAGGCGCAGAAGGCGCAGGCGGTCTGCGCGCGGACTTACGCATACAACTGCATCCGGAACGCGAGGGGCACTGATCCTTCAGAGGACGCATTAAACGGCACGCAGGCTATATCCGGAAATATGCAGACAGACGATCCGGGGGAGATACAAGGAGTTTTCCGGGGAGATACGCAGGAAATCCGGCTGGCGGATACACAAGGAGCCATGCAGCAAGGAAGATACGAAAAACCGGCCGCGGATCTGGATGACAGCGTGAATGCTCAAGTGTATAATAACTATCAGGCGACAGAGCAGTCGAGGCGGGCCGTGGAGGCGACGGAGGGGGAGATTCTTCCGCTTGACGAGGTTCAGTATTACTCGACCTCCTGTCAGTCGGAGCATCGGGAGGACCTGGACAGTGACGAGGCGTTCCGGGATTTCCTGCAGCAGGAGCCGGATGCGGGAGCTGAGTATGATTCTCCCTGGCTGCGCTGGGAGACAGAGCTTTCTTCACAGGAAATTTTGAAGGGACTGGCTTCCCGGTATGGCTGGCAGGCGGATTGGATCGATGAGATCCGTGTCGCCGGGCGCGCGGGGAATGGGCAGGTGACTGAGCTTGAACTGCGCTGCGGGGATGCGCTGAAACGGGTCAGCGGCGAGTATGCGATCCGGCAATTGCTTTCACCCGGGCAGGCGGCGCTCCGGCTGAGGGACGGGGAAGAGCAGGCGGGACTGCAGCTTTTGCCGAGCGCTTTTTTCTGGCTGGAGCCTGGCCGGGGGACTGCAGGGCGGGACAGCGCGGGCAATGAAGGGAATCAGTCGGGCGCAGATGCACAGACGGCGGATGCGTCAATCCTCTCGGTGGTAATTCATGGCGGCGGCTACGGGCACGGGAATGGAATGAGCCAGTGCGGCGCTGCTGCTCTGGCAGAGAAAGGGCTGGACTATCGGGAGATTTTGGAATATTATTATCAATGTGGGGTTGAAGCGTTTGCTTAGGCAGTGACGCCAGAAGAGAAGAATATGGCGCAGGGCGGATAACAGAACAGGAGCTGGAAGACACGATTTTTTGGTTCTGGCGTATTGGTTTACAGGGGACGGCAGAGGAAAGACGAGTCAGAAGGACAACACAGATACCGCGGAGGAAAGAGAATTTGGGGAAGACATTTTTCGTTAGGCTGAAAGACCTGATCCGCAGGTTTATGTATAAGATGGACAGAGACCGTGTCAGGGCGCATTCCGCGGAGGCTGCGTTCTTTATTATCATGAGCTTTTTTCCGGTGCTGATGCTGCTGCTGACGCTGGTACAGTTCACGCCGATCACGCAGCAACAGGTGCTGGTTACGATCGAGGACATCACGCCGATGGGGATGATCGAGCTGCTGGAGCCGATCGTCGACGCGATCTACAATCAGCCGATCTCGGTAATCTCCTGGACGGCGATTGCGGCGCTCTGGACGGCGGGGAAGGCGATCATGGGCCTTGCGGACGGAATGAACTCGATCTGCGGGGTGCAGAAGACCAAAAACTATCTGGTGACGAGGATCCGGGCTGCGTTTTATATGATTTTGATGATCCTCGCGCTGATCTTAAGCCTGGCGATCCTGGTGTTCGGGTACAGCATTCAGGAGTATCTGACCAGGCAGTTTCCGAACCTTGGCAGGTACACCGGGGATCTTCTGGTGACGCCGATGGCGATCGCTCTGCTTGTCCTCGTCCTGCTGTTCGTGGTGCTGTACACATTTTTGCCGGATGTGCGGCAGAAGTTTTTCGCGCAGTTTCCGGGGGCGGTGTTTGCCGCGGTCTCCTGGGCGGTATACTCGTACGGCTTTTCCATCTATCTCGATTACGCCGGCAGCATGTCGGTCATCTACGGCAGCCTGACGACGCTCGTGGTTGTGATGCTGTGGCTCTACGGCAGTATGTACTTGCTGTTCATCGGAGCGGAGATCAACCAC
>CANQWV010000083.1 GCA_947627645.1 uncultured Lachnospiraceae bacterium
CTAAGTAGCCGGGCAAGGCGACGATCACGATTATCTCCGGTAAGAAGAAAGTGAAATGCAAGATTACCGTGAAGTGACGGGCTGAAAGGTGATATGTCCTGAGAGGGCAAATCATATTTGGGAAAAAAGCATCCCCTGGGGAGGGCATCAGCGCTCCCTGGGGGTTTGCCTTAAAGAAGAGCTGCGAAAAGCTGCGAAAGCTGCGAAAAGACGAAAAACTGTTTGACAATCCGCCATTCCTGTGCTATGCTTACCGAAGTTGTAAATAACAGGAAAGCAGAGTATCCACTCTCACCCCGGCGCACAGGGCGACCGGCGGTTTATATCGGTGACAGGCGCAGATTCTTTGGAAGATGTTGTTTTGCGTATTTTGCGGATTACTTAGAGTGGATAAGTTTGTTATCCACTCTTTCTTTATATCAATGTGATGGAGGTGCAGTACCATTAGCGAATTAATGATCAACGAACAAATCAGAGACCGTGAGGTACGTCTGATCGGCGAGAACGGCGAACAGCTGGGTATCATGTCGGCGAAGGACGCGATGAAGCTTGCGAGGGAGGCGGAGCTGGATCTGGTGAAGATCGCCCCGATGGCGAAGCCGCCGGTGTGTAAGATCATCGATTACGGCAAATATCGTTATGAGCTGGCCCGCAAGGAGAAAGAGGCCAGGAAGAAACAGAAGACGATTGAGATCAAAGAAGTACGGTTATCTCCAAACATTGATGTGAATGATTTGAACACGAAGATTAATAACGCTAAGAAGTTCATTTCAAAGGGTAACAAAGTGAAGATCACTCTGCGTTTCCGGGGCAGAGAGATGGCGCATATGCAGGACAACCGCTATATCCTCGAGGATTTCGCGAAGGAGCTTGCAGACGTTGCGGTCATCGACAAGCCGATCAAGCAGGAGGGTAGAAGCCTCACCATGTTCCTGGCGGAGAAGAAATGATGGTTTCCGCCAGGGCAGAGCGTAAGCTGCGGAGCTTTAACGTATGCTGCAGGAGTTAGGGTAATACAGATTTTTAAATACAAGGAGGAATGACGCAATGCCGAAAATGAAGACAAGCAGGGCAGCTGCAAAACGTTTTAAGAAGACTGGAACAGGTTTGTTGAAGAGAAACAAAGCTTACAAGAGCCATATCTTAACCAAGAAGTCTACCAAGAGAAAGAGAAATCTGAGACACGCGACGATCACGGATCCGACAAACGCTCAGAACATGAAGAAGATCTTACCGTATTTATAAGAAGAGACGAAGGAGGAACTAAGACATGGCAAGAATTAAAGGCGGTTTGAACGCTAAGAAAAAGCATAATCGGGTATTAAAGCTGGCGAAGGGCTACAGAGGCGCCAGATCAAAGCAGTACAGGATTGCGAAGCAGTCGGTGATGCGTGCGCTGACGAGCGCTTATGCAGGCCGTAAGCAGAGAAAGCGTCAGTACAGACAGCTCTGGATCGCGCGTATCAATGCGGGCGCGCGCCTGAATGGCCTTTCCTACAGCCGTTTCATGTATGGGCTGAAGCTTGCGGGCGTCGAGCTGAACAGAAAGGTTCTGGCTGACATGGCGGTGAACGATGCGGAGGGTTTTGCGACTCTCGTTGAGCTTGCGAAGAGCAAGGTGGCATAAGAGCACAGATTATTTCAAAATAGGATCGATGGGACTTCCCACAAATGATTGTTGTGCCATAATAGGACTAAATCAGAAAGACCTTGAAAACACGAGGCTTCTGGCTTAGTCCTTTTTTGACCTGAAAAAGGGACAAAGATCAGCAGATAAACGCGCCCTTATTGCCATAATCGGCGGGCAGCCATATCAGTTCCATTCGTCTGTGGTCAGGAAATCCCGGATATTTCGGTGCTTGATTCCGTTCCGGCTCATGTCAATCTCGTCCATTGTGACGACGTATTTCGGGAAATTGTCCCGTATGAGGTCGTAAACGCCAAATTCTCGCGTAATCGTATCCTCTGTGGCAAGCAGATAGGCAACTTGGACATAAAGCTTTTCTCCGCGTCTGTGACAGACAAAATCAATTTCCCGGTCTGCAAATCTGCCGACCGTGACCATATATCCGCGCCTGAGAAGCTCCATGTGGACGATGTTTTCAAGGATCAGGTTGATGTCCTGCATATTCCCGCCAAACACCGCCTCGCGGATGCCGTGGTCGGCAATGTAGTATTTCTCGTTAGATGCGAGAATCTGTTTTCCCTGCAAGTCCTCCCTTTTGACCTGATACAGAAGGTAGGCATCGCAACAGTATTTGATGTAGTTCAATACGGTTTCTGCCGCTACGGTGCGCTGTTCGCTTTTGAGAAACTTCACTAGGGAAGTCGCGGAGAAAGTAGTTCCGATATTTGCCATTGCATAGGCAATGATCCGCTCCAGCAGATCGACATCTCGCACTTTGTTCCGCTTGACAATATCTTTGAGCTGGACGGAGTTGAAAACATCGATGAGGTACTGCCGGGATGGTTCTTCGGAGTATCGAAGGTTTGCGAGATATGGCATCCCGCCGGACAGCAGATATTTCTGGAAACTTTGCTGTATCGTGGCGTTGGGGTCAACCGTGTGATAGAGTTCCAAAAACTCAGAGAAAGAAAACGGATAAATCACAAATTCCACATATCGCCCGCCGAGATACGTCGCAAGCTCCCCGGACAAGAGCTTTGCGTTCGAGCCGGTGATATAGATGTCGCAGTCAAGGGAGACACGGAGCGAGTTGATGCACTTCTCCCAATCCGCAACTTCCTGAATTTCATCAAAGAACAGATATACTTTTCCCTCAATATCATTTGCCCTTTTCAGGATTTCCTCGTGGAGAGCGTTTGCTGTAAGAAACCGGGAATTCCTCATATCCTCAAAGTTGATGGAGATGAATTGCCCGATCGGAATGCCTGATTTCGTCAGTTCTTCCTTGATCAGCTCCAGCATGACGGATTTCCCGCTTCGCCTGATGCCGATCATGACTTTGATAAGATCAGTCCCGATAAATGGGCGGATACGGCTCATATAGGTTTCCCTTTTAATCATAAAGATTAGCTCCTTCTTGTAACTGTTCTTAATATATATCAGATATGATGAAAAGGCAAGGGATGAATCGAAATTTTATAAGGTATAACTGACAAAATATAATTCCTGAAAAAATTTAGAGGTTACAAAAATCAAAAAGGGTTTGTCCAGGATTGAACGAAAATTTTTGGAGAAGTCCTTTTTATGTTGTTTTTGCGGCAGATAAAAGACCCTGGTATATTTGGATCCTGCATTTCATATATATGAAATAGCGCCTTTGCAGTGGCGTATATCAAACGCTTGTTGATGAAATCTTGCACAGAATGAAAAAAATATGATTCCGGTTTATCCGGGTTGTGAGCATTCGAAGCTAAGTGGTGAAAATATACTTTGTGATTTGCAAGAAGAGGTATGGAATGCGGGAGGCGGCGTATGAAGGGGACAAGCAGACTGCAGAAGATCCTGTATCTGATCATTTTGGCATTGGGGTTCTATATTTTGTACAAGGCGGGGCGCATTCTTCTCGAAAGCCAGGCGGTTCAGCAGGCACTGGACTCCGGTGAGCTTCAGCGAAATCTGGAGGATGCGGCGATGCGCGGCTATGCGCCCGGCTACACGGCCACTGTGGAAGGACGGGATATGCCGGATTGGCTGGCGGGATGGATGCGTCAGGTCGTGCCGGTCTACAGCTACCTGGCGGAGAGACAGACCGGGGAGACAGACCAGACCGCCCGGGAGGAGGCGCGTGCGGGAGAAGAGACCGAAGAGACAGGCCAGACAGCGCGGGGAGAGGCGCGTGCGGGAGAAGAGACCGAAGAGACAGGCCAGACAGCGCGGGGAGAGGCGCGTGCGGGAGAAGAGAATGAGAACCCCAATCGGGTTGTCCATGAGGAGCCACGAGCAGGAGAACAGACGACCCGGGAGGAGGCGCGCATAGAAGACCAAAATGCAATCCATACGGAAAAGAACAGTGCTGAGACGTCCATCGATGAGACGGAAAAAGCAGGCGGCGACAGCGGTGAGACGGAAAAAGCAGGCGGCGACAGCGGTGAGAAGGGAGAAACAGGTGGCGCCAGCGGTGTGATGGGAGAAACAGGCGGTGCTAGCGGTGAGAAGGGAGAAACAGGCGGCGTCAGCGGTGAGATGGGAGAAGCGGGCGGCGAACGGACAGAGGAAAAGCCGGAGGAGAATTCCGGGGAAGCCCAAGAAGACGCCGGTGAGGAACTACAGCAGGCCGCTTCCCGGACTGTCGTATCAGAAGAACTTCTCGCGCAGCTTGAGGATTTTGATTATCTGCTCGCAAACTATTTCACAGTGGATGAGGGGACGATGGCTGACGCGCAGCTGCTGGATGCGGATGTCTTATTGCAGAAGGATTTGAGGCTTGCGCAGGATTCCTCTGTGCCGCAGATTCTTATCTATCACACGCACTCGCAGGAGACGTTTGCGGACTCGGAGGAGGGAAAGACGGTAGATTCGATTGTCGGAATGGGGGAGGTGCTCGCGGAGGAGCTGCGCAACACGTACGGCTACAACGTGATCCATGACACTGGAGTCTACGATCTGGTGGACGGAGTGATCGACCGCAGTGCCGCCTACGATTACGCGCGGGAGGCGGTGGAACAGATTTTGCAGGAGTATCCGACGATCGAGGTGATCATCGACCTGCACCGCGACGGGGTGGATGGCGAAAAGTTCGTGACAGAGATCGACGGGAAGCCGGTCTCCCGGATCATGTTTTTTAACGGAATTTCGCGGGACAGCGCGGATCAGCCGCTTTCGTGGCTGCAGAATCCGTACACGCAGGACAACCTTGCCTTTTCCCTGCAGCTGCAGCTGGCGGCCGAAGCGCGCTATCCCGGATTTACGAGAAACATTTATTTGAAGGCGGAGCGCTTCAACCTGCATCTGCGGCCGCGTTCCCTGCTCATCGAAGCGGGTACCCAGCTGAATACGGTGGCGGAGGAGCGCGGCGCGATGACTCCGCTCGCGGCGCTGCTGCACCAGGTGTTAGGCGGAGAGGCAGAATATTCCCAATGACATACAGGACAGATGACGATGCTGCCGCACCAGGTGCTGAGCACATAGTTTTTGTCAAAAAGTGCGAAAAACAGTAGAAAAATGGGCGGACATCGATTATAATACATTCATGCAGCGAGGCGGGGCAGGTTTTGGATGCCGGCTCGAATTGGATATGTCGATCTTAATTTGGAAAAGTGATGTGCAGGGAAGGCTGCGTACATTGCGATCGCTGCCGGGAATTTTGAGAGAATCATGTTTCGTTTTTGGACAAAGATGGGCCTGGACCTGTCTTTTTTATGGAGGGACAGAATTCGGTGGAGACGATCATTCAGAGGCTGTACGGGCAGGAAAACCAGGACAACGGAGTATGCCAGGGCAGCATGGAATACCGGGACAACAGAAATCAACAGGGCAGCATGGAATGCCGGGATAATGAGATCTATATAAAGCGGGACGACCTGCTGCCGTTTTCGATGGGTGGCAACAAGGTGCGGATCGCCGACGCGTTTCTGCGGGATATGAGAGGCAGCGGCTGCGATGCGATGATCATCTATGGCAGCAGGCATTCCAACCTGTGCCGGGTGCTTTCGAATCTCTGTGCGCAGAACGGCGTTCGCTGCACGATGATCTGCTCCCATGAGGCGGGGGAGGACGATGCGCCCACAAACAACACGCATCTGATCGACTGGGCGGGGACAGAGATCGTTCACTGTGGGAAGGGCGAGATCGCGGCCACGGTCGAGCGCGTGATGGGAGAGCTGCAAAGCCAGGGCTTCAAGCCCTATTACATCTATGGCAATAAATTCGGACAGGGCAACGAAGGCACTGCGGCCATGGCGTACGCGGAGGCTTACCAGGAGATTGTCGCTTTTGAGCGCAGGATGGGCTGGGAGTTTGACTATATTTTCTGCCCGTCCGGCACGGGAGCGACTCAGAGTGGATTGATCTGCGGGCATCTGCTCGCGGGGGATAAGGCGAAGATTATAGGCGTTATGATTTCCTCGCGGGAGACGGAGCGCGCGTTTCGGGTGATCAAGGAGGGTGTGCGCAGCTATTTCGAAAAGACGGAGCAGGCGCTGCCGGAAGGTTTTGAAAGGGAGATTTTCCTTCTGGATGAATACCGGCAGGGTGGCTATGGGCTTTATGACGGGCGGATCCGCGACTGCATCCGCAGGGAGTACTGCCGGAACGGACTGCCGCTCGATCCGATCTACACGGCGAAGGCCTACTGGGGGATGCAGGAGTATATTCAGCAGCAGCAGCTCTCGGGGAAGAAGATTTTGTTCCTGCACACGGGCGGGACGCCTTTGTTTTATGATTATCTGAGCACCGTTTCGCCGGGGCAGGGCCATTGTTAGATGCGGCAGGAAAGGGACGAATGAGGAAATATGCTGATTTCGATCGTAATACCATGTTATTATTCGGAGAAGACGATACGCAAGGTTGTGGAGCTGGTCACGGAGGAGTTTGCGCAAAGGGATGGCTACGAGTGTGAGTTTGTTCTGGTGAACGACGGCTCGAAGGACGGTACCTACGCGGCGATCCGGGAGCTTGCGGCGCGCCGTCCCAATGTCTGCGGCGTGAACCTGATGCGGAATTTCGGCCAGCACAACGCGCTCATGGCCGGGCTGCATTTCACGAACGGAGATTACATCCTTGGGATGGACGATGATCTGCAGACGCACCCCTCCCAGATTTTCAAGATGGTGGAGAAGATGGAGGAGGGCTACGATCTGGTGTACGGCGTGTACAAGGCCAGAAAGAACGCGTTCCTCAAGAATCTTACGAGCAAGATCAACGAGGTAAGCTCGCGTATCATGCTGAACCGTCCGAAGGAGATCCAGTCGAGCAATTTCTGGATCATCACCCGGGCTGTGCGGGACGAGGTGGTCAAATATGACAGCTTCAACCCGTACATCGACGGAATTTTTTACCAGGTGACGCACAACATCGGAAATGTCGAGGTGGAGCATTTCAAACGGGAATACGGGACGTCGGGCTACACCTTCAAGAAGCTTCTGAACCTGTGGCTCGCCTACTGGAATTTTTCCGTAATTCCGCTTCGCGTCTCTTTTATTCTCGGGATCTTTTTCGCAATCGTAGGCGTACTCACTTCGGTGCTGATCATTATCAACAAAATGCTCTACCCGGACATTCCGGTCGGCTGGTCTTCGACGATGTGCGTGATCGTGCTTTTGTTTGGACTTGTGCTGATGGTGCTCGGCGTGATCGGGGAGTACGTCGGCAAGATTATCCTGATCCTGAACAAGACGCCGCAGTACATTGTGCGCGAGACGGTCAACACGGCCGGCACGGTGGCCGAGATGGTGAAGGAGGTTTCGGGCGCGCCGGGGATTGCAGATGATACACAAGGAGATGCTATAGCCCAAACAGGAGCTGCGTATTCTGGAAAGGAGAGCGCTGCGGCTCGGTCTGGAGCCGCGGATTCTGGAGAGGAAGGACCGCAGCGTGAGGCGGCTGCCGTTGTGGAGAGCGAATGACAACACAAAAATTTTCACGCGAAATACATAGATAGAATACGGGGAACGGGTTGGATGAAGAAACTTTTGATACTTGGAGCCGGCGTATACCAGGTGCCGCTGATCCAGACAGCCAGAGAGATGGGGCTGTACACGATCGTGACGAGCATCCCGGGGGACTATCCGGGCTTTCGCTATGCGGACAAGGCGTACGACATAAACACGACCGACCGGGAGGCCATTCTGGAGATTGCGCGAAAGGAGCAGATCGATGGGATCTGTACCTCCGGCACGGACGTCGCCATCACGACGATCAGCTATGTCTGCGAACAGCTGGGGCTGACCGGGGTGCCGGGGAGAGCGGCGCTGTGCGCGACAAACAAGGCCGAGATGAAGAAAGCGTTTCAAAAAGGAGGCGTGTGCGCGGCGCAGTTCCGGGTGGTCCGCAGTCCGGCGGAGGCGCTTGAGGCTGCGGAGGACCTCGGCTTTCCTGTCATGGTGAAGCGTGTGGACAGCTCCGGCAGCCGGGGCATCACGCTGGTGAAGGAGCGCGCCGGGATCCCGGAGGCGTTCGCGGAGGCGCTGCGGGTTTCGCGCGCGGACTATGCGCTCGTGGAGGAAGTCCTGCAGGGCGTCGAGATCGGGGTGGACGGGGTTGTGCACCGAGGAAAGCTGGCCTTTCTGGCTCCGCACGAGAAATTTGTGTACCGCAGCGACCGGGTCACGATTCCGGTCGGACATGGCTTCCCGTACCGCGGCACGGAGGCGGTACAGCGGGAGATCCGGGTGCAGATTGAGCGCGCGGTCGAGGGGCTCGGCCTGAACGAGTGCTCGATCAATGCCGATGTCTTTGTGGACGGAGAGAAGGTCTCGCTGATCGAGATCGGGGCGCGGACGGGCGCGACCTGCATCCCGGAGCTGATCACGAGGTATTACGGTTTCAATTTTTATGAGAAGATCATACAGAATGCGCTTGGTATGCAGCTGTCCTTTGCACCGGAGCATGAGCCCTGTCCATGTATGGCAAAGCTGCTGATGAGCCCGGTCGACGGCGTTATCACGTCGGTTGATGAGGCTGCGCTTGGGGAGATCCGGAGGTCGGGCGCGGAGATAAAGCTGGACTATCCGGTCGGCCATGCCGTGGAGCGGATGGTCAACGGAACCACCAGGATCGGCCATGTGATCGCCGCAGTCGACAAGGTGGAGAGCCTGGATCGAATCATGACGGACGTGTACCGCTGCATCCGCGTTGACGGGGATACGCTGGAGGAATTATGGAGAAAATAAAAGATTATCTGTTCCTGCACCTGAGCATTATGATTTTTTCGTTCACGAGTGTATTTTCGAAGATGGCGTCGCAGGAATTCAACGCAGGGGGACTGAAAAACTATCGGGTGTATCTGTTTATCGGCCTGATGATCCTGGTGTGCTTCGTCTACGCGATCTGCTGGCAGAAGATTATCAAAAAATTTGACCTGCACATCGGATTTGCCAACCGCAGCGTGTATCTGATCTGGAGCCAGATCTGGGCGGTGAGCATTTTTGGCGAGCACCTAAGCGTCCGCAATGTGATCGGGCTTTGCGTCGTGCTGACCGGAGTGATCGTTGTGGCGCTGAACGGGGAAACGCAATAGCCCGGCCCGCCTTTTGAAACTGGAACGGCGAAAGGATAACGAATATGTGGAACTATCTTCTGCTCATGTTTTGCATGACGTTTTTTACGGCAGTCTCTCAGGTGCTGCTCAAAGTGAGCGCGGGAAAAAAGCATAAAAGCTGGATCTTTGAGTACCTGAACTGGCGTGTGGTCACGGCGTATTTCATCGCGTTTTCCGTGCTGCTGGTGAACACCTACGCTTACACGAAGGTGGACATGAAATACGGCGCGGTGATCGACACGTTCAGTTATGTGTTTGTCATGCTGCTGTCGTATCTGCTGCTGAAGGAGAAGTTTAACCGGGGGCAGCTGATCGGGAATCTGATCATCATTGCGGGCGTTATGATATATACTTTATAATTTTTGCTATTTGGAGGAATGCAGGTGGCTATCAGTCAGGATAAAATCAGAAATTTTTGCATCATTGCGCACATCGACCACGGCAAGTCGACGCTGGCGGATCGCATCATTGAGATGACGGGTCTTTTGACGAGCCGTGAGATGCAGAACCAGGTGCTCGACAATATGGAGCTGGAGCGCGAACGCGGGATCACGATCAAGTCGCAGGCAGTGCGGCTGATCTACAAGGCGGACGACGGGGAGGAGTATATCTTCAACCTGATCGACACGCCGGGGCATGTCGATTTTAATTACGAGGTGTCCAGAAGCCTGGCGGCCTGCGACGGGGCGGTGCTCGTCGTGGATGCGGCGCAGGGGATTGAGGCGCAGACGCTGGCGAACGTTTATCTGGCGCTCGACCACGATCTGGACGTCATGCCGGTGATCAACAAGATCGATCTGCCGAGTGCGGATCCGGAGCGGGTGGTTCACGAGATCGAGGACGTCATCGGCATCGAGGCGGAGGACGCCCCGCGCATCTCCGCGAAGACCGGGCAGAATGTCGAGGAGGTGCTGAGGCAGATCGTTGAGAAGATCCCGGCGCCCAAGGGCGACCCGGACGCGCCGCTGCAGGCGCTGATCTTCGATTCCGTGTACGACTCTTACAAGGGCGTGATCATCTTCGTGCGCGTCATGCACGGTACGGTCCGGAAGGGCACGCCGATCCGCATGATGGCTACGGGCGCGCAGGCCGAGGTCGTCGAGGCAGGCTATTTCGGCGCGGGGCAGTTTATTCCCTGCGACGAGCTGAGCGCGGGCATGGTCGGCTACCTGACCGCCAGCCTCAAGAATGTGAAGGATACGCGCGTCGGCGACACCGTGACGAACGCGGAGCATCCGTGCGCCGAGCCGCTGCCAGGCTACAAGAAGGTTAACCCGATGGTGTTCTGCGGTATGTATCCGGCAGACGGGGCGAAGTACCCGGATCTGCGGGACGCGCTGGAGAAGCTGCAGCTCAACGACGCTTCCCTGCAGTTCGAGCCGGAGACCTCCGTGGCGCTGGGCTTC